>DASVNI010000388.1:0-4139 GCA_036383935.1 Gemmatimonadaceae bacterium
CGCTCGCTCGGGATGACAGACGTCGCTCCGCATCCCCGCATCCCCGCATCCCCGCCTAGAATCCCGCCGCGCCTCCACTCCCGCGCGGATCCGTCACGCCCTCGTAACCGCCGCGCACGCGCATGAGGGCGTTCACGAGGCCGACGCCGCCGCCGAGGGAGGTCTGGTGGCCCAGCGCCTGAAGCGAGTCGTTGACCGCGGGGGTGATGCCGCGATCCTCGATGCGCAGGGTGTCGGGGAGGGCCTGATGATGCAGGCGCGGTGCGCTCATCGCGTCGGCGAGCGACATGCGGTAGTCGAGCACGTTCATGATCACCTGCGTCGTGCTCGTGATGATGCGCGGTCCGCCGCGGCTGCCGGCGACGAGCAGCAGCTTGCCGCGCGGATCGAGCACGATCGTCGGCGACATCGCGCTCAGCATCCGCTTGCCGGGGGCGATCGCGTTCGCCTCGCCCTGCACGAGCCCGAACATGTTCGGCGTGCCCGGCTTCGCGGCGAAGTCGTCCATCTCGTCGTTGAGGAAGAATCCCGCCGACGTGAGGTACACGCTCGAGCCGAACAGCTCGTTCAGCGTCGTCGTCACGGCCACCGCATTGCCGCGTGCGTCGGCGACGGACATGTGCGTCGTCTGCGTTCCCTCGCCGAGTGCCTTGAGCGATGTGGTGGGAGTGGCGCGCGTCCCGATCGTCGCGCGGAGCTGGGCCGCGTACTTCTTGTCGGTGAGCTCCTTGATCGGAACGCTCACGAACGCCGGATCGCCGAGCTTCGCGTTGCGATCGACGAACGCGCGCTGGAACGCCGAGCCGACGAGGTGCGCCCACTGCGTGCCGCCGAAGGGCGGCAGCGAGTCGAACCCCTCGAGGATGTTCAGCGTCTCCGTCATCGTCACACCGCCCGACGATGCCGGCGGCATCGTGAGCAGCGTGTAGCCGCGATACGTCGAGCGGATCGGCGTGCGCCAGACGGGCTGATAGCGGCGCAGATCCTCCATCGTGATGATCCCGCCCTGCCTGGCCAGCTCGCTCGTCCACGCCTCGGCGATCGGGCCCTGATAGAATCCGGCGCGCCCCTTTCGCGCGATGGCGCGCAGCGTCTTCGCGAGCGCGGGCTGCTTCAGCGTGTCGCCCGCGCGCAGCGGCTGACCCCCAGGAACGAACAGCGCCGCGCCGCCAAATTCCGCGATGTTGTGCGCATACCTGGCGAACGTTCGCGCCATCGAGCTGTCGATCACGAAGCCGCGTTCGGCGAGGCGGATCGCCGGCTGCATGACGGCGGAGAGTGACATGGTGCCGAAGCGTGCCTGCACTGCCGTAAGGCCGGCGACGGAGCCCGGCACTCCCGACGCGATCGGTCCGATCAGACTCTGGTCGGTGACCTTGCCGTCCGGCCCGATGTACATGTCGCGCTTCGCGGCGAGCGGCGCCACCTCGCGATAATCGATCGCGGCATTCCGCCCGTCGGCCATGTGGATGACCATGAATCCGCCGCCGCCGATGTTGCCCGCCTCGGGGTAAACCACGGCGAGCGCGAACTCCGTGGCGACCGCCGCGTCCACCGCATTGCCGCCGCGCCGCATGATCTCGCTGCCGACGCGGCTCGCGATCGGCGCGTCGCTCACGACGACCGCACGTCGGGCGACGAATGGCGCGCCGCCGGCCTGGAATCGCCAGCCGGCCGGGAAGTGTGCCGGTACGCGGTCAGGTGGCGCGACGTAGTCCTTCCGCTTCTGCAGCGCGCGAGCGGAGCCGGCGTCGGTGGCGCCGCGCGGAGTCTGCGCAGTTACCGGCGTGACGAGAGCTGTCGAGAGGAGAGCAGCCAGCGCGAGTCGGAGCAACATTGGGACGACGATTCGAATGAGTAACGCGAACGATTGGGGTCAGAGTCTGCGACTCTGACCCCAACATGATCAGGGGCCAGAGTCTGCGACTCTGACCTCAACACGTCAGCCGCCAAGCGCGAGGCGCGCGACGAGGCGCGTGACCGAGATGCGCGCGCTGGAATCGTCCCCCGCCTCGAGCCCCACCTTCTGGTGCAGCGAGGTGGCCAGGTCCTGGACGACGTCGAGCTGGAAGGTGCGCGAGAACGCGTAGCCGATGCCGTAGCCGAGCACGAAGGTGAAGTCCGCATCCGTGCTGTTCGGCGCAAGCCGCGCGCCGGTACCGCGTGCCTTGAAGCCCGAGTAGAAGGTCGCGCCGGCACCGAGCTCGATCACGGAATGCAGGGGGCGGCCGCTGGTGATGTGCACCACGCCGAGCGCCTGCGAGACGCGGGCGTCGGCGTCGGTGACGATCCCCGTCCCCCGGACGAGATAGCGCAACGACGTGCTCGCCGTGCTCGCGCGCGCGCCGACGGTGACGCCGCCGGTGACGGCGTGCTCGACGCCGAGGAAGTACTGCTGCGAGTCGCCGAGGTCCCAGCGCGTTCCCGTCGAGCCGTCGAACACCGTCCAGCCTTGTTGCAGCCCGATGCCGGCCGACGCCCAGTTCTGGGGCTCGCGGAGACGCGGGCCCGGTGGCTGCCGGATGATCTGCGCGTGACCCTCGCCGAGCGGGAGCGCGACGAGGAGTGCCAGCATCGCGAGTGTGAGTCGTCGCACGTGAGTTCCGAGTGCCTTGCGAGTGTCGAACGGCGATCGGTAACTTAGCCGAGGTGTCCGGGAGACGATAGAAATCCTACCCGGCTGCCCGTTCCACGTTCTCTCTCCAATCGCCGTCGCCGTGACCCCGAGAGTCGTAGATCCGCGCGTCACCGAGCAACGGAATCCGCGAACACAGCAGATCGACCTCGCCGATCCAATCGGCATCGTGGACCTCATGCACGCCGAGGACCAGGAGGTGCCGCGCGCGGTGTACTCGCAGCGCCGGCAGATCGCCGACGCGATCAGCGCGGCGGAGGCCACCTTCCGCGCCGGCGGACGGTTGTTCTATGTCGGCGCGGGGACGTCGGGCCGGCTCGGCGTGCTCGACGCGTCGGAGTGTCCGCCCACCTTCGGCACCCCGCCTGAGATGGTGCAAGGCATCATTGCGGGGGGGACGCCCGCGCTGACGAGCGCGCAGGAGGGCGCCGAGGACAAGCTCGACGCGTCACGGATCGACCTCGAGGCGCGTGGGGTGCGCGCGGGCGACTTCGTCGTCGGGATCGCCGCGTCGGGGACGACGCCGTACGTGCGCACCGCGCTCGAGTACGCGCGGACGGTGGGCGCGAAGACGGCGATCGTCGCCTGCTCGCCTCCGCCGGCGAACGTGCTCGCCGCGGCGGACATCGCGATCGTCGCCGTCACGGGGCCCGAGGTCGTCACCGGGAGCACGCGGCTCAAGGCGGGCACGGCGACGAAGCTCATCCTCAACATGATCACGACGGGCGCGATGATCCGGTTGGGGAAGACGTTCGGCAACCTGATGGTGGACCTGCGCGCGACGAACGCGAAGCTCACCGATCGGAGCGAGCGGATCATCGCCGAGGTGTGCGACGTCGACCGCGAGCGGGCGCGTACACTGCTCGCCGAGGCGGGTGGGCGCGTGAAGCTGGCGATCGTCATGAACGCGCTCGGCGCGTCGCGCGAGGAAGCGGAGCGGCGGCTCGAGGAGGCCGGAGGCGTCATCAGACGCGTCGTGCCCGACGCGCCGCCGCCGGTGGTCTGATGGCGGACGCGCGCGGCGGCGTGTGTCTCGGTCTCATGTCGGGCACGTCGCTCGACGGGATCTCCGCCGCCGTGGCGCGGTTCACCCCCGACGGAAAGCGCTTTCGCACGGAGCTGCTCGCGTTTCACGTGCACCCGTACACCGCCGAGCAGCGCGAGCGCATGCTCGCGGCGATGCGTGGCGGCACGGCGCAGGAGTACTGCCGCCTCGCCGTGGACTTCGGGCACTGGCTCGCCGATGCGGCCGTCGCCGCGCTCGCGGAATGTGGCGTCGCGCGCGGCGACATTCGCGCGATCGGGTCGCACGGCCAGACGCTCTGGCACGAGCCCGGCCACTCCACCTGGCAGATCGACGCGCCGGCGGTGATCGCCGAGCGGACGGGGCTCGCCGTGGTGAGCGACTTCCGCGTGCGCGACGTCGCCGCGGGAGGGCAGGGGGCTCCGCTCGTGCCGATCGCCGACGCGCTGCTCTTCTCGGGCGAGGGCTGGCGCGCGCTGC
>DASVNI010000389.1:0-50526 GCA_036383935.1 Gemmatimonadaceae bacterium
ATCGCCGTGGCGTCGGTCGCGGTGACGCTGAACGCGCCGTCGCTCACGGCCGGCCAGTCCACGCAGGCGAACGCCGTTACCAAGGATGCGAGCGGCAACGTCCTCACCGGTCGCACGATCGTGTGGACGACGTCGGATCCGGCCGTCGCGTCGGTGGATGGCGCCGGTGCGATCACCTCGCTCAAGGCCGGTTCGGCGACCATCACCGCGACCTCCGAAGGCAAGACAGGGACTGCCTCGCTCACCGTCGCGGCGTCGCCTACGGCGCCGGCGCCGGTCGCCAGCATGACGCTCACCGTGCCGCCGACGATCACCGTCGGTCAGTCGGTGCAGGCATCCGTCACGCTGAAGGATGCAAGCGGGAACGTGCTCACCGGCCGCACCGTCAACTGGGTGTCGTCCGATGCGAGCATCGTGAGTGTGAGCGCGTCGGGGAGCGTTTCGGCGCTCAAGGCCGGTGGCGTCACCATCACTGCGAGCGCCGATGGTGTCTCGGCCAGCGCGGTCGTCTCGGCCGTCGCGCCCGTGGCTTCGGTCCGCAACATCACGCTCGTCGCGGGCGCGACACAGATCAAGATCGGCCAGCTCACGCAGATCACGGCCGTCGTCCGTGACGCGAACGGGAACGCCATGAGCGGCGTCCCGGTGACCTTCACCTCGAACCCCAGCACGGTGGCCACCGTGTCCGGTGGCGGCGTGGTGGCCGGTGTCAACGTCGGCTCGGCGACGATCTATGCCAAGGCTGACACCGTGACCCGCAGCATCGGGGTGACGGTCATCGATACGGCGACCAGCGCGCCGCCGCCGCCCAGCCCGACGCCAGCGCCGGCACCAACGGGCATCGCGATCCTTCCGGGCCAGAGCATACAGGCGGCCGTGGATGCGAACCCCGCGGGAACGACGTTCATTCTCAAGTCTGGCACGCACGTACGCCAGAACGTCGTGCCGAAGGATGGCGACGTGTTCCGCGGCGAGGCCGGGACGGTGCTCGACGGACAGAATGCGACCGCGTTCGCGTTCCGCGGTTGGAACGGGTCGCGCTGGATCAACAACGTGACGGTCCGGAACCTCAAGATCGTGAACTACACGCCACCCGCGCAGAACGGCGCAATCTGGGGCGGTGACGATCTGAGTGGTTCGACCGATGCGTGGACACTCGACTCGCTCGATGTCTCGTACTCCACGAACCTGGGGGTTCGCGTCGGCAACCACATGAGGGTGCTGCGCTCCGTGCTGCACCACAACGCCAGCATCAACATCGGTGGTGTGGGACGCGGAGTGCTCGTCGATGGCATCGAGTCCTCCTACGGCAACAACGGCTGCGTCAAGGATCCGGGCTTCGAGTCAGGCGGTTCCAAGTTCGTCATGACGGACTCGCTCGTGGTGCGCAACTCGTTCTTCCACCACAACTGCGGCGTCGGCCTCTGGCTGGACATCAACAACAAGAACTACGTTCTGGAAAGCAACCGCGTCGAAGACAACGTGCGTGAAGGGATCTGCCTCGAGATCAGCTTCAACGGGGTCGTCCGCAACAACGCCGTAGCCCGCAACGGCTGGCCTACGGACCCGTACCGCGCGAACGGCTGGTTGTGGGATGCCGGGATAGGCATCCACGAGAGCGACGGCGTCGAGGTGTACGGCAACACGCTGACCGAGAACTTCAACGGCATCGCCATCGTTCAGCAGCGCCGCGACGCCACGACGGGGGACGTGTACGCACCGACGGGAGGCTACCTCGCGCAGAACGCCTATGTCCACGACAACACGGTCTATCAGCGAAACGGCGGCGGCTCGGGCGCCGCGAACGACCTGGGCGACACGGCGACGTTTCTCACGCGCAATAACCGCTGGGTGAACAACACGTATTATGTCGGCACCAACGCGCGACCCTTCGCGTGGATGAACGGCTGGCGCACGGCAACGGAGTGGCGCGCCTACAACGAGGACGCCACCGGTTCGTTCAATCCGTGATCGGGAGCTCGGCGGATGACGTCGATTCCTGAAGCCGACTCACGAGCCATTTGTGCTTACCGCGCGCGGTCTTCTCGACTTCGGTCACCGCGCGGTAAGACACACGGAAATCGTCGCCGAGCTTCTGCCGGACGCGCCGATCGATCGTCGCAAGGCGTGACCCGTGGAACCGCGGGCCGGGGACGTAGCGGAGCTCCGCTACCCCCGGCTCCTCCTGGAAGAACTGCACGGCGTAGAGATCGTCGAACGTTTCATCGTGCATGTTGAACGCGGTCATGGAAACGGTGCGTCCCGTCGCGGTCACCAGAAATTCCTGCTCGCGGCCGACGACGTCGACCGCCGCCGGGAACGGCAGCTCCCGCGGGCCGTCCGTCTCGTCCGCCAGTCGCACGAAGTCGCCGGTGCGATAGCGGATGAGTGGCATCGCGAAGTTGTGGAACGACGTTCCGATCACTTCGCGCAGCCCCTGATCATCCGGCGGCCCGAACTCGACGTGGCCGTACTGCGGGAAGAAGTAGAGGAGCTCGGACGTCGTGCCTTCACCCGCCATCACGACGCGCTCCGCGTGGCCGTACCAGCGGTACACTCGGCAGTGGAAGACGCGCTCGAGCAGGCGCTTCTGGGGGATCGTCAGGCGCTCGGATCCACAGAGCACCGCGCGAAGGGGCAGCGTCCACGTGCGGCCCGCGTGCTCCAGATACCCCGCCAGCTGAAGCGCCGCCGACGGATACGCGTGGAGCAGGTCCGGCCGGAATCGCTCGAGCGCGTCGAGATACTCCGGCAGCCGCTCCTGCGTGAGGTGGTACGACGACAGCATGAGCCAATCGCGCGTCGCGTCGTACGATGCGATGCGTCCACCGGCCGCCGAGCTGGTGACGAAGCCACGGATCACGGCGAGCCGAGCGCCGTCGAAGTAGCCGGCGCGGCGCCACATCGTCTCGAGAAATGCCTGCTCCTTCGCGCGACTCACGCCCTTCTGCAGGTAGAATCCAATCGGTATGCCGGTCGAGCCACCGGTCGTCATGTACAGCCGTTCCGATGGCGGGCATCGGGTCGACACCATCTCGGGGAGATGATCGAGCAGATCCTGCTTCGTGATGGAGGGGCACGCCGAGAGATCCGCGAGGTCGCGCACCGCCGCCGGGTTGAAGTCGGCCTCGGCGAAGCGGGCGCGATAGAACGAGCAGTGCGCAGCGGCGTGGATCAACACGGCGCGAAGCTGCGCCACCTGATACGCGTGTCGCGCGTCGTCAGACCAGCGCTCGCCCTCAGCCGCGATCTCGCTGAACTCGCTGTATCGCGCGCCGAGACGCCAGCGCCGTGGCAGGTGAGCGTACGCGCCACCGAGCGCGTGCTGCACTCGGCGAGGCATGCGCTGAAATAGCGCGAGAAGCGGATACAGCCGATCTTCGAGGCTCACCCGGCGGCTCGCTCCGGACGAGCCTCGATGGCCCCGGTCCAGCCGAAGTGTGGGCGAAACCGAAACGTGTCGCGCATCTCGGGCAGCCTGACGTTCCACTCCGCCTTGTTGGACGATACGTCGATCGTGTCGGCCGTGAAGGGAACGAAGTTCAGGTCGCGAATGCGAAAGCTGTTCGCGAGCAGGCGGATGCGCTGCCAGTCGAACCCCATCACGCTGGCGGCCACGCAATCGACGGCGGTCGGGTGGGTGCCCGCGAGCACGACGCCGCACGGCTTGGGGTCCGGCGCCATGGGCCCCTGCCCTTCGCCGGCGACGATTCCATCGACGACGACGAGATACCGAAGCGGTTCGCGTCGCCGCTGTCCGCTGCCGTCGAAATGGAACAGACACTTGTTCAGATCGACGACCATGCGCCAACAGGTGTCGTTGCCGTGCCAGTTCCCGGAGCGGATGACACTGTGCGTGTCACCGAAATACGCGCGCCCGATCTTCTTCAGGGGAACGAACAGACGCGACAGCCGTGGACGATGCTTCAGTGATCGTTTCACCACACCCATCAAGCCGTGCTCGAGACGGGCCTTCGACGTCGCGACGGGAAACTGATCGCCACCACGATCCGGTGTGCCCTCCGTGTGATGCGGCAGCCAATTCTTGTTCGCGTTGATGCCGACGAGGTTCTTGAGCGCGCACGTCAGGCCGACCTTCTTGTGCGTCTTCATCTTCGGGATGTTGATCAGGACGTCCGCGTCCATCGGCGTTCTGCAGAGCAGATACTCGTGGCGGCTCCCCGCGTGTCGCGTGTTCGTCTCGGCCATGTCGTACGACGCGCCGTAGAGTCGTCCCTCACCCTGGAAATGGAAGAACTCACTGGCCTCGTCGAGGCGCACGTGCGTATGGCCGAGCGGATCGCCCGGCAGTGTGGTCTTGTCGACAGTGACGCCGTCGATCGCCCGCCATTCTTCCGGCCGCAGATCCAGCAACGTGACGGCGACGCCGGGAAACTCACGCTGCAAGGTCGTGCAGAGTGCGTCCAGTCCGCAGTAGCGGCGAATCGTCGCGAACGACGAATCAGTCTGCGGCGCATCACAGATGATGATCGCACCGCGTCCGTCGAGTTGCCGAGCGGCCCACCGCGCGACGGCGGCGATCACGGTGGGGTTCGTGATCACATGCTCCCAGTGTCCGGGAGCCGGATGGCGCTCGTCGTGCTCCTTGATCCAGTTCGGCTTGAGGACGACGCGGTCCCCGGGACGAATGAACGACGCCGGCAACGCGAGAGCGAGCAAGGCGTCGTCGACCAGTCGTTGCACGGCATCGGCGTCGCGGTAGTGGTCGACGCCGATCATCGCCGCGACGCGACTCTCCGACGCATTGCCCTGCAGTGAAGAGGCGATGCTCACGGAAGACTCCGCGGAGGAATCACGTCAGGCCGCTCGGCGATTCGTTCGGCTCGCTGGGCCTCGAGCGCCGCGATGCCGAAGCCGATCAGGCACCAGAACCAGACCCCGCCCTGGGGGCCTTCGAGAAAGACGTCGAAGGCCGCGTTCACCATGAACGCCAGCCAGAAGGAGAGGATCCAGAGGTTCACACGCGCCCACCACTCGCGTCGATCGCGACGGGCGCGAAAGAATGCGACCACCATCGAGAGCGCGAACGTGATGTGCAGGAGGCTCCAGACTACCAGCCCCGGTACGCCGGAGCGCGCCAACACGGTCATCTGGATGTTGTGCGGGCTTCGATTCGGAAGCCCCATCACCGTTCCCTGATAGTCGTCATCATCCGCCAGGTTGATGCCGAATCCCTTGCCCATCCAGAAATACGGTCCGTGTATCGTGTAGTCGATGATGTCCTGCCACCATTGAAGGCGCCAGGCGCGCGTACCTTCGAGATTGCTCGTATTGCTCTGACCGCCCACGATGCTGCGCAGGTTGTCGATGATCTGGTCGGCGGAGACTTCGCGATCCTGGCCGGCGTTCAACTTGATGTCGCCGCTGACGAACACGAACATGAACACGAACGCGACGAGCACTGGCTTCCAGAGCTGTACGCGCCGCTGCAGCAGTACCACGAGCGCGACCGCAACGAAGACCGACATGAGCGCGCCCCTCGAGGCGGCACCGGTGATGGCCACCCCGGCCAGCCACCCCATCCACCAGAGCCATTCGAGCGCGGTGCGATGCTTACGTTCTCGCCATTGTGAGTCAGCGAGTCCCACCAACACGAATGTCGCCACGCCCGCGAGCTGAACACCGAAGTCGCCGGCCTTCACGAACAGGAGCGGAATGTTCGTCCCGGGTACCCTGGGAATGGAGGACTGCATGGTGGCGAAGATGACCCCGGCGACCGGCGACCAGAACGCGAACCACCAGAACCAGCGGGCGTAGGCGTCGGATGCTTTCGACCACCAATGCAATCGCAGCATGAAGCCGGCGATGAGAATGGCGAATGCCCCGTAGCCCCAGATCGTCGCATCGCGTAGCGCATCGAGCCCATAGACGCCGAGGTATGGCACCGTGCACGCGAGGCCCCAGACCGCCCACAGGATCACCAGCCACGAGATGGGTGACCGAAGTGCCGGCGTGAACCCGCCGCCCAGCAACGCCGCCAGCACGCCGAACAGCAGCACCAGCTCGCCGATGAAGAGCGGCGCGACACCGAAATACGCGAAGCCCTTGTCGAGAAATGTGTACCCGAACAGGCTGAAGCCGACGAGTGCCAGGAACATCCCGGGCAGCCGCTTCCGATAGTACGTGGCGAACGAGATGACCGAGAGTGCCGCGGCGCTGACCAGCCCCGCGCGTGGATTCACGACGACCAACGTCCCGGCGATCGGCGCCACCGCAACCACGCCGGCGGTTGGCCACCACGAACGCACGCGCGTCATGCCGACTCCCCGCTCAGAGGGTGATGGCCGCCATTCAAAGGTCCGCGCACGCGCAAGTCACTCGACATATCGAAGCTGCCTCACGCTCACCAGGTACTTCCGGAACTCCTCCAACGTGCCGGGCCACAGTGATACGGCCACGGGGACGATGACGCTCATCCATCCAAGCTGCTGCCACAGCAGCAACGACACGAACGCAAGCCACCACGACCCCGCGAGCCGCCAATCGGGTTTGCCGATGAGACGACTCGTGTACCAGTGCAGCAGGCCATAGCTCGGAAGCGCCGCGATCTCGCTCCATCCGTAGGCCAGTGGCCCGATGCGGGGCACCAGGATCAGCACCGACCCAACGAACAGCAGGAGAAACGTCAGATGGAACTCGCCGACCCGTCGGCTGAGGCTGACGACAAAGAGCATGGCGGTTTCCGGCTGGAACAGGGCGCTCGTGAGATAGCCGATGGCGACAAACGGGTACAGCACCGCGACCGTCATCCATTCCGGCCCGAACACACGTGGGATCACCCAATGCGACGCGAGGCCAAACCCGGCCAGCACCGCGCCGAGCGTCACGACCTGAATGCGCATGCCGTCGCTCGCCGCGCGCACCATCCGCTGCGGCTCCTTCTGCAGGCGTCCGAGCACGGAAAGCGAAACCCGCCAGCCGACGCCCTTGAGAAAGCTCAGCGCGTCGACGAGTCGGACAGTGAGAGCGACGAACGCCACGGCTTGCGTCCCGGCGAACTTCCCGACGATCACCGGGTTCACGAGGTCGCGGAGCTGCCAGATCCAGAACGCGCCGGAGTAGCTCACGCCGTAGCCCACCATCTCGCGAATGACCCGCGGATTCCACCGCAACCGTGGCCGGTACCCCGAGGCCAGAAACAACGCCCCGCTCATGAGGATCTGCTGCGTCCAGTATCCCGCGACAGGTGCCCACTCGCGATATCCGAGCTTCGCCAGTGGAAGCGCCACGACGTAGAAGACGATATAGCCGCCGAGCTCCGCCGGAGCGACGACGCGATACTCCAGCGCTCGCTCCAGCCGCCCCATGGGCACCAGTCCGAGCAGCTGAATGGGCAGTACGATCACGAGTGCCCTGCCGACGGCGGCAAAGGCTCGAATGCCGATCCACCCTTCGACGATCGGGAGGGCAAAGAACACGATCGTCGCGACACTCACGCCAATCACACCGAGCAGCGTGAATGCCTGGTCGAACTGGGCGTCGCTGACCGCTTCGCCGTGGCGGACGAGGAACACGACGAGCCCGAGCTGCGTGACGGCGTACAGATACGTCTGGACTCCGAGTGCGCCGACGTACACGCCATAGTTCTCCGGCCCGATCGCACGGGTCAGCAGCATGACCCCCAGCAGATGGATCACGAGACTCAGGCTATGCCTTCCTGCCAGGAAGGCCCCTCCTTTCAGCGCAGCGCCGCGGAGACTGGCGTGCGGAGCGGAAGCGTTGGGCGTCGTCATTCAGGCGACCGCGGCGGCGGCGGAATGTTCAGCGGCGAGGCCGTAGATGGCTCGCAGCTGCGAGTAGTTCTGCTGGGGCCCGAACTTCTGCTCGAACTCGAGCCGCGCACTCTGCCCATAGGCGCGCATCTCGGGCGCGTGCTGCACGGCCCATCCGATCGCAGCGGCGAAATCGGATGAGTCGCCGGAGCGAAAGAGGAGACCAGTCTCGTGGTCACGCACGATCTCAGCGAGCGAGCCGGTCCGGCTCGCGATGACGGGCAGTCCGGTGGCGAATGCCTCCACGATCGTCACGGGGAAATTCTCGTAGCACTCGGATGGCACAACGAGAAAGCTCGCGTCCTTCATCAGCGCCATGACGCGCTCCGTCGGTTGCTGCCCCAACCACGCGATTCCGGGACCGCAGTCCTGCATCCGCGCTTCGAGCGGACCGCTGCCGACGACCCTGAGCGGATATGACGTGGCGAGCCGCGACCAGGCGTCGAGCAGTATGTCGAGCCCTTTCTCCGGCGACAGTCTCCCGACGAACAAGCCATAGCCACCAGCGTGATCACCAACGCCCGGGTCGCGCGAGAGAAAATTCGGTTTGACGGCGATTCGGTCCTCGGGAAGCCCGCCCTCGGCGAAACGGCCACGCGAGAACTGCGACAGCGCGATGTACATGTCCACCGCGGTGGCCCACGTTCCGCGAGCCCGGTGCCAGGCGATCATCGCGGCCGTGACCGCGGTCGTGCTTCGGCTTCCTCGGTAGCAACCATGGGCTACTCCGGGCCACGCGACGGAGCGACCGACGCATTCCTCGCAGGCGTGTCCGTCCCGGAACAGGAGTCCGTTCGGACAGATGAGCCGGAAGTTGTGAAGCGTTTGCACGACCGGGACGCTCTCATCGCGCGCCGCGTAGTAGGCCGCGGGCGAGACGAGCGGAAACGTGTTGTGGAAGTGTGCCACGAGCGGTGCATGCTTCCGGAACAGCGCCCGCAACGTGTCGTACACATCGTTGTTCCAGAACGTCGCCCGCGTCAGGCGGAGCGACCCCATCTGCGCAATGGTGGAGTTGTCCAGCGAGTAGAGCTGCGTCTCGTGGCCGAACGACCGCAACAGCGCCACTTCGGCGCCGACCACCTGGTCCTCGCCGCCTGGCCGCTGATAGTGGTTGTGCACCACGATGATGTTCTGGCGATCCACGCTGTGCGCTCTCCTAACCCGGTGATGGATCACGCACCGAACATACGGTCGTACGCCGCCAGGAGAGGAGGCTCCGAGTACTCCCAGGCCAGCGTCTCGCGCACGCGCTGCTGCCCGTAGGATGCCATCGATGCCCGGCGGTCGCCGTCATCGAGCAGGTCGGCGATGCGCCGAGCCATCTCGTGGTGGTCGTTCGCCGGCGCGTACACGGCTGCATCGAGCGCGCTGGCCCGCGTCTCCGCGAGATCGAACGCCACGATCGGCAGCCCGAAGAACATGTACTCCATGATCTTGTTCATCGTGCTCTTGTCGGACCACGGTGTCTTCGGATCCGGGTCCACCGCCACGTCGGCGGACGACAGAATGCGACAGAGATCGTCGTCGCTCACGCGGCCCGTGAACGTGCAGAGCCCCGCGACGCCCTGCGCTTCGGCGAATTCGACCATGGCGGGCTGGTGCGGCCCGCCACCCACGAGCACACAGTGCACATCGTCGCGTCCCATCTCGTCGCGCAACGCGGCCACCGCGCGGATGAGGTAGTCGACGCCATCCTGCACGCACATCTCGCCGAGGTAGACGAGCATGTGCGTCTTGCCCTTCTTCCACGCAGCATCGGGCGGATGGCACGCGAGGCGCTTGAGATCCGGCCCCGACCGAACGATGAACACGTTCTCGGGACTCATCCGGCCGCGCTCGAGAGCCACCCGCTGGTGGCTCTCGTTCGTCGTGATGACGACGTCGGCCGTGCGAAACGTCATCTGCTCGAGAAACATCAATCCCCCGAACAGCGCGCCGGTCTCTTTCCCGAACTTCACGGCATACATCTCCGGCGACAGATCGTGATGGTCGAACAGGAACCGCTTTCCGAACGGTCGCCACAGGAGCCCGATCAGCCAGTACGTCTCCGGCGGGTTGCACGCGTGAATGACGTCGAACCCCGGACCGCGAACCGCGACTCGCACGCTCTTCATGAGCGTCCGCACAAAGCACCAGAGAAATTCGGCGACGAACCCCAGCGAGCCACGAGCATCGATCGGGATCGCGTACCGGTGGATGTGCACGTCCTCGAGCCGCTCATACGACCGCGTGAAGCCCTTGGCCTTCGGACAGATGACGGATACGTCGTAGCCAGCCCGCCGAAGCGTCGTCGCTTCCAGCCACACTCGCCGGTCGAACGGAACCGGAAGGTTCTGGACGATGATGAGAACCCGACGGCTACCAGCAGACGCCATGAGATCCGTACCTACCTCTAGGTGACCAACCCGATGTGACCGCGCCTACCCCGTGCAGCGTGCGGCGAAGCGTTGGACGTCTCGCCGGCTCAACAATGGAATGACAGGATCGAGCGATAGTCGCGCCCTCGCTCGAAGCTTCCGGATCCAACGAGTGTCGTCGTCTCGAGTCGCTCATCGAAGGCGGGCGAGTACCAGCCGAGCACCGGATCAGTTCGACCGCGAATCACCGACCAGTCGAGCGCGGCCGGCAACCGTAGCTCCGCCGAGCCTTCGGTCCCGTCGGGGAAACGCCAACGGAGACTGGCCACCCCGTGCGAGAGCGTCGCTGCAATGGCGGGACCAAGATGAAACGCGAGCCGGCCGGTCTGCGCGACATCGCTGTCCACGAGGTCCGTGATGGTGAGGGTCCGCGTCTCGCGGTCCAGCTCGACGCATCGACGGTGTACGGCGGCAGAGGAGAGCCGCCGGTAGCCGCTATGCTCCGCCTCCCAGAGCGCCTTCGATCCGGACTCGAGACCGTCCACGCGCAGCAGTTGCGTCGGAGTCGTGCGGAGCCAGAGGAATGGTCCGCCATCCGCCGCCTGGGAGACACCGCCCAGCTCGAGCGTGTTGTGCGCCAGCGTCGATCGGAAATACGAGCGCCATTCGCGCTCGCCGTGATAGCAATACGTGCCTGGATCGGCGAGCACATCGACGCCGCCGCACCGGACCTCGAGCGAGAGCGCATCGGCATGCCCATGCGCGGCCACCGACAGAAACCCGAGCGGCCCGTGATCGCAGCGACACCAGATCTCTGGCGCGCCCGCCGACGTCGTATCGGCGGAGCGCACGTCGTGGTCGCGCAGGTCGTGGTCGCGCAGGATGGCCATTCCGGCATCGGCGAAGAGCGACGGCCGCGACGCGGGGCGCGGGCCCACCGCGGTGATCGGTCGACGCGGCGCCAGCGCCGTCCAGAGCGTCGTCCGCACGTCCATCAGTGCGGGACGCGGCCACCAGGGGTGGCGGCCGAACAACGCTTCTCCCGTCGAGACCACGGCTCCCCATCGATCGTAGCTCGGGTCATCGAGCAGAAGCGCCGTCCCCTCGTCGCTGTCGCCTTGCCGGGGCGGGCGAAGTGTTTCATCGACGATCGCCGCGGCAGCATCGGCCATGTGTCGCAGCCACTCCCATACGTCAGCGCCGAGCGAGTGGCCTGACGCCTCGCCCTCGAGCGCGGCCGCGGTGCAGAGCTCGAACACGAACGCGTGGTAGTCGGTCGCCAGCTCGCGGTTCAATCCCGAAGCAAACGTCTGGCGACCGATCTCGCGGCGCAGAATGGACGCCGCACGCTCGCGCCATCCATCGCTCTCGGCGAACCAGGGGAACGCGCACGTGGCCGCGAACAGTCCCGCAGCCTCCGCGACGACGTGATTGTTTGCCGAGGAGTGGTGACTCGTGAGCGTCGCGAGATAGCGCTGATGGTCGTACAGCTGCCGGAGAAATATCGGATTGCGATCGAGCAGATCCGCCGTGGCCGGCCAGGCATCGATGAGGCGACGGACCCAGACCCATGCAATGAGCCTGACACCGACCTCGATGCCGCTCGTCCAGTGCACGCCGGAGAGGAACGGATTCCGATGCCACCACGAGGTGAGGTGCTCGCGCGTGCGCTCCGCATAGCGCTCGTCCCCGGTCAGGAAATAGGCGGCGGCGAGAACCGTGAGGTGATGGTGACGCGACAGCTCCCAGACGTACTTGATGTTGCCGACCGTCTCTTCCGCACGATGATCGATCTCGAAGCAGTAACGCGACAATGGCCCCGTTCGCCCCGTTCGCGGATCGGTGAACCAGTCCGGATCGGCGCCAACGTCATGGCGCTCGACAGCGAACGTCTTCCACCGTCCCTCCATGAGCTGGTCGGCAGACGCGATGAGGCGATGGCGGGCGTCCTCGCTCACCGCGCGCGCGAGCGCGGGCGACAAAGTCGTCCGGAAGGCACCGGACACCACCGGGAGCGACGCCCGCGTGGCATTCATCTCTCTCATCCACTCGCGTCGCCACATCAGCTTGACCACGCTATCGCGACCCCGCATCGCGATCTCGGGCGCAGACATCCGCGACAGGCGTCGGACGTACCACGACAGCTTCATCAGACCGGTTCGGGATCGAGTGGCTCGACCGGCGCGACCACAGGGCGAAGATCGCGAACGTTCGCGACGACGCGCTGTGAGTGCTTCTCGGATGAAGGGTGGGAGGCCACGATCGTCGCGTACGTGGTCGCGAGAAGCGACGAGAGCGAGATCGGCATCGGTCCGCCCGTTTTTACCGCGTCGATGAACGACGCGAGCTCATTCCGTTGCCCCTTGTCGATCGTCCCGATCGAGCGCTGGGACTTCGGCTTTCCACCACGCCAGATCTCGGACCGAGCGAAGTTGTCGAGCTTCGCCACAGTCCCCTGACCGAAGACCTCGAGCAGCTCCTTCGGATACCGTGGATCGCCGCCGGTCAGGTACGTCACGACGCCGGTGGATCCGTCGGGATACCGAAGCGTCACGATCAGATTGTCCGCGTCGTCGGGCGTTCGTGCGGTCGTCACTTCGATAGGCTCCGTGCCCATCCACCACGACACGGTGTCGATGAAATGCCCGCCCTCGCCGACGAACCGGGACCCCTGCCCTTCGGCATCGGCGTACCAGCTCTTGGGATCCACCGTGCCGGCGTTCACGCGGTACTGCACGACGTGCGGCCCGATACGTTCGCCCCAGAGCTCCTTGAGCCGAACGAGCAGTGGGGCGAACCGGCGATTGAACCCGACCATGAGTCGGTCGTTGCCACTCTCCGTGACGGCATCGGCCACCCGCGCGAGCTGTGCCTCATCGATGGCCAGCGGCTTCTCGACGAACACCGCCTTGCCCGCGCGCAATGCGTCGCAGACGAGGTCAGCGTGCGAGCTGTGGCGCGTGAGAATCAACACGACATCGATGCTCTCGTCCGACAGAATGCCCCGAGTGTCGGTGGACATGCGGGCGAAGCCGTGCTTCTTGGCGGCGTTCGCAGCAGAGAGACCGCTCTGCGTCACCACCTCGACGAGCTCGATGTCCTCGCGTCCGGAGAGGTGGGGCATGATCGCGCTCGATCCGTAGTTGCCACACCCGATCGACGCGACGCGAATCCGTCCGCTGACCGTCCGACCGGTCGAGCGTGGCCGGCTACCGTTGCCCCGGTGAGCCGTCAGCTCCCCCACGCGTCGTGCTGGCGATGCGTCAGGCTCGTAGCGGAAGAGAATGCCGAGGCCGCGGAGATCTCCTGCGTTGATGCGCTCGTAGATCGACACGGCGTCCGCGAACGGCACGATGTGCGACGTCAGCGGCTCGAGCTGGAGACTCCCCGCGTTGGCGAGATCGACGAAGCACTCCATGTTTCGCCGCTCGGTCCAGCGCACGTAGCCGATCGGATAGTCGATCCCGCGCTCTTCGTAGTTCGTGTCGTATCGCCCGGGGCCGTACGACCGCGAGAAGCGGACATCCAGCTCCTTCTCGTAGTACTCCTTCCACGGAAGATCGAGGCTGCATTTTCCGATGTCGACGACGCGCCCACGGTCACGGGCGAGCTGCGCGGCGAGCTCCACGGGCTGATTGCTGTCGCCGCCCGCTGCCAGGAAGATGTGATCGCATCCAGCCCCTTGCGTCATCTCCGAGACTCGCGCCATCAGCGTCTGAAGCGATGGCGAGTCGGGAGCGCCGGCGGCCACTGCCCCGAGGCGCGTCGCGAGCTCGCACCGGCCCGGATCGACGTCGATGCCGACCACTCTCACGCCTGCCGCGCGAAGTATCTGCAGCACGAGTTGCCCAATGAGCCCGAGGCCGATCACGCACGCCGTTTCACCCAGTCTGGCTTCGGACTGCCGATAGCCCTGCATGGCGATGGCACCGACGGTCGCGAACGCGGCGTGTTCCGGCGCGACACCCTGCGGTACGGGCACGCAGAGATTCGTCGGCACCCAATTGAACTCGGCATGCAGCGCGTACTGGTTGCCGCCGCACGCGACTCGCTGTCCAACCGCGAGCCCCTCCACGCCATCACCGACCTGCTCGATGACGCCGACGCTCGAGTAGCCAAGCGGCGTGTACGAGTCGAGCCGATTCATCACCTTTCGATAGGTCGCGAGCGCACCCTGTTGAGCGACCGACTGCAGAACCGTCCGTACCTGGTCCGGTCGCGCGCGCGCCTTGCCCAGCATCGACAACTTGCTCTCGGCGACTTTCATCATCTCGGTGCCGGTCGAGATCAACGAGAATTCGTTTCGAACGAGCACTCCTCCTGCGCGGCAGGACGGTGCGGGCACCTCGAGCAGCGAAATGTCTCCGGTCTTGTAATGCTGAGCGATGATCCGCACGTGTTGGCCCCGCTGATCAAAGAGCGATGCGATGTGTCAGCGACGCTGACCAACGCGCGTTGCAACGATCGACTTTCATGGTTTGCGATTCCCTGAATAGCAAATGTCCCGAAGTTGGGAAAGCAAACTCAAGGGCGGTCACCTTCGAGGCCAGACGCTTACGCTGCCATCCTCATCGCTGGGTCGCGAATGTCTGGATCGCGTCGCCGATTCGCTCGGCGGCGTCGCCAGCACCATACGCGTCTCGATCCCAGCTCCGCCGCGTAGCGGACGTCTGGACCTGTTGCGCCAGAGCGCGCGGCAGCGAGAGGGCAGCCGACCTTGGCGAGACCACGATGTTGGCGTCGAGCGCCACAGTCTCGGTCCACTCGGTCTCGTCCCTCACCGTGACACAAGGCGTACCAAGCCAATACGCCTCTCGCTGGAGCCCGCCGGAGTCGGTCACGACGGCCACCGCCTCTCTCGTGCACGCCAGTGCCTCGAAGTAGCCAAGCGGATTCAGAATCTGGATCCTGGGTGGAATGGACCCGATGGCAACGCTCGCGAGCGCCGCACGGAGGCGGGGATGTGCCGGAAGCACCACGGGAAGTCCATGCTCGCCGAGCGCGGCGAGCACACCGCGAAGCATCGACGGATCGTTCATCAGCTCTGCACGATGCAGCGTCGCAAAGACGAACGGCTCCGTAGGCGATACCGGCCACCAGTCGTAGGAGGCGATCGGAGCGGCACGGGCGCTGAAACGCTCCAGGACATCGCGCGCGACGTCGCCCGTATGAACCACCGTGCCCGCCACCCTTTCGCTGCGAAGCCGGTCGGCGGCGGCAACCGATGGCGCACAGAGTAGAGCACCAATGGCATCGACCACTCGCCGGTTGATCTCTTCGATCATGCGCGGATCGCCGACGCGAAGTCCCGCCTCGACGTGCACTACGGGAATTCGCATCTGGGCGGCGGCCAGGGCGCAGCCGAGCGTGCTGTTGGTGTCGCCGAGCACGACGACGGCCCATGGCCGCTCCCTGGCGAAGATCTCTGACGCTCGCGTGAGAATATCGGCGACCTGTTGGGGCGGGTTTGCCGCTCGCACCTCGAGACAGTACTCGGGCTCGGGGACGCCAAGCTGCGTATAGAAAACGCGCTGCAGCTGGTCGTCGAAGTGCTGGCCGGTATCGATCGTGAGCAGCGGCCACCGCCGGGCCAACGTCTCCGTCAGCACGGACGCCTTGATCACCTGCGGGCGGGTGCCGTAGCAGACGGCAAGCCGGTCACCCGGCCCCCAGGCACGTGAGCTTCCTGATCGACTGCTCTCAGTCACGCGACCTCCATTCCCGTGCGCCACCAGATTGCCGACGGCGAGAAGGTGTGCGGCAATGGGCCTCCGGCGAAAGCCGCCGCCGTCCAGCCCGCCTCGAAAGAACGAGAAGGGGCAGCATCGTCGCCGGACCTCTTCGCTCGTCGGCTACGTCATGCAACAAGTCGTTTGCGCACCCGTTTGCTTATACGACTTTGGTCTTACAAGCGCGGAAAACGTGGACGTGCGTGATTACTCTGCCTCTCCCGATGCGTGCCCACTGCGCGTGCTGCTGTGACCGCTGTGTGACTCATGTCGCTCGCGTCGGGTGATGTAGCGCACAAGAAAATGGGCGATACGTTACTCGCGTCCCTGCTTGTATCGGCTGATTCACGAACGGTTGGCGTAGTACTGCGGAGCATTGCGTAGCACAGATCCAACGCGGGCGTTCGCCAGACGGCGTGCGGTATGACGCTCGGAGTGGTGACGGCCGATCAGTGATACAACGGGTTTCTCAGAGTTTTCCCGGAGGCTGTCGATGCTGGCAGCAGCTACTCGCGCGGCGGAACCGCCCTTCAGTCAGAGGGGCGGTTGGCAGGCAACGAACGGCCAGGGCGTTCCCGAATTGCTTCGCACGCTCGACGCGGCCTCGGCGCTCGGAGCCCTGACGTTCGTGTTTCTCACGGCGAACCTCCAGCACATGCCGCTGGGGCTCGACGCGTTTCTGCTGCAACGCGTGAGCGTGAAGAACATCGTCGCCGTCGGCGTGTTTCTGTTTGTGTGGCGGCAGATGTTCGTGTTGTTCGGCTTATATGACGCCACGCGGGCGCTCGCTCGTCGCGACGAACGCACGCGCGTGATCGCAGCCGGCTCACTCGGGAGCGTCACGTTGCTCGCGCTCCCACTGGTCACCACCAATTCGTGGTTCCAGCCCTGGCACATCGTCGCGGTCGGGTTGATCGCGATCGCTGGCGGGCTCGTTTCGCGACAGCTCGTCTGGCTCGGAGCGCGCACATCGTCGCCTGGCGTCGCGCATCGCGTGCTCATCGTCGGCACCGGTCCGCGCGCGGTGAAGCTGTACGAGGAAACGTGCATGCGTCAGCCTTCGCGCTACGTGCTGGTGGGGTTCATCGACACGGTTCCTCGCATCGCATCGGACTTCGTGCGCAAGCGACTGCTGGCTCCGGTCGAGCGCATCGACCAGGTGTTGATGGAGTACGCCGTCGATGAAGTGCTCATCGCGCTGCCGATCAAGTCGTGCTACGAGATGATCCAGCAGGTGCTCGACAAGTGTGAGCGCGCGGGTGTTCAGGCGAACTACCTGGCCGACGTCTTCAGAACATCGCGGGCCCGGCCGCGGTATGAAGCGACGGACCGGACGCCCGTCGTCGCCATGAGGGTCGTCACGGACGACAATCGCATGGTCCTCAAGCGGGCCATCGACATCGTCGGCGCGCTCGTGCTGCTGACGGTTCTCTGCCCGCTCATGCTCGCCATCGCGATCGCCGTCAAGCTCACGAGCCCGGGACCGGTCATCTACTCGCAGGTCCGGCACGGACTGCGTCGGAAACGTTTCGCGATGCTGAAGTTCCGAACCATGGTGGCCGATGCCGAGTCGCTGCAGGCGTCGCTCGAGGACCTGAACGAGGCGACGGGTCCGGTCTTCAAGATCAAGCATGACCCACGATTGACGCCGCTCGGCGTCATGCTGCGGAAGCTCTCTCTCGACGAGCTGCCGCAACTCCTGAACGTCCTCGAAGGAGACATGTCGCTCGTCGGGCCACGCCCGCTGCCGACTCGCGACCTCGCCCACTTCGGCGAAGCATGGCTCATTCGGCGCTTCAGTGTTCCCCAGGGGATCACAGGACTCTGGCAGATCAGCGGGCGCAGCGACTTGAACTTCGACGACTGGATGGCGCTCGACCTCCAGTACATCGACCAGTGGTCGCTCGCGCTCGACGCACGAATCCTGTTGCAGACAGTCCCAGCAGTTCTCTCGGGCCGGGGTGCGAAGTGAACGATGATGGATCTCCGATCGCGCGTTCGTCTGGACGATCAGATCTTCGTCCCTGAGCGAGGCCGGGTGCGTCGCAACAGTGGATCTCTCGTGGCTGCGCTGATCACCGCCGCGCTGAGTGCGGTCGTCACGCTCGCGACACGTGAGGCGAGCCATGCACCGTGTCGTTGACACACCAACTCCCCGGCGCACTGAGCAGAAGAGAGTTCAGTCAGTGCAGCACAACAACCAACGACAGGACTTGTTGTGCTTGATGCATCGTCTCAACAGAACGTGTCGGGGCGATCCATCAATCGCCTTATCCTGTCTGATGCGCCGTCAAGGCCCTCTAAAGCGATTCCCTCGGGAATCGAAGCGTGTCCAGACGTTTGGCTCGTGGTCCGAAGACTGCGGTCGCGCGCACGGCGCGAGAGGGTGGTTTGAGAAAGCGGCAACACGCACGCCAGGTTCGACGGTGAGATGAAACCGTGGGGATGGCAAGAGGATCGCGCTCTATGACCGATGTCGCGGCGAAACGCGAGTGGCAGGATGCTGCCCCGCTCACAGGGCTTCACGTGTTGCCCATTACCGAGCAGATGACTCGGCCAGAGTCTCCGAGTCGGGCATCGCTGGAGCACCGGGTCGCGCACGCGGAGCGCACGCCGCACATCGTCACCGTCGCGATCGAGGACTACTACAACAACTTCAAGGGCGTCATCGACCGCGCGAACTGGTCGCGCTTCGAGACCCGCGTCGAAGCGAGCACACTGCGCACGCTCGATCTGCTGGACGAGTTCGGCATTCGCGCCACGTTCTTCGGTGTGGGGTGGATCGCGAACCGCATCCCCGAGTTGTTCCGCGAAGTGGCGCGACGCGGGCATGAAGTGGCGAGCAAGGGGTACACCCAGCGGGCGATCGCGGAGATGTCCCCTGAGGAATTCCGCGACGATCTGGCCAAGGCGCGTGAGGCATTGGAGGCCGCCTGCGGGCAGCGAGTGGTCGGGTATCGGGCACCCGGGTGGCTGGGTCCCGAGGACATGTGGGCGCTCAAGGTGCTGGCGGAGGAGGGCTACGCGTTCGACTCCAGCATCAAGCCCATGTTCTACTCGCGGTCGCCACACTTCACCGAGCGCTTTGCGCACTCGCAGTACTTCGATGAGCGCACGTTGTGGGAGTTCCCGATCTCGACGGTCGGTGCCGGCAGGACGCTCATCCCGATAGGGGCGGGCAACTACTTCCGCCAGCTCCCCGATGTCGTGATCCGGAGCGCGGTCGCCCATTGGGATCGCCGGTATCCGGGCGCGCCGTTCGTCATGTACTTCCACACGTGGGAGCTCGATCCAGAGCAACCGCAGATCACCGCTGCGCCGCTGCTGAATCGGATCCGGAAGTACCGCAATCTTCACCGGGTTCCCGAGATCCTGCGTCGGTACTTCCATGGTCATCGCTTCGCGTGCATCGGGGATTACCTCGGGCTCCTCGAACCGCCGACGCCTCGCATCGCCGCGGAAGCGGCACGGTCGATTCCCGTCGTGCGACGCGCCGACCTCGCGCCGACGGTTCAGGAGGAGATGGACGACGAGGATCTTGCGTCGATCGGCATCGCCACGGTGCAGGAGCCGGGACGGGTCCAACCGCGCCGCGAGCGCGTCGATGCGCTTCTGCAGGTACGCGAGCGGGTCACACTCGTCGTACCGTGCTACAACGAGGAGCACTCGCTCCCCTATCTGGCGAACACGCTGCGAAGCGTGCGCGATGCGCTCGGACGGAACTACGAGATCGAGACGACCTTCGTCGACGACCATAGCAGCGACCGAACGTGGCAGGTGCTCGACGAGCTGTTCGCCGGACACCCGGACGTGGTGCGAATCCGCCACGAGACCAATCGCGGAGTCGCAGCCAGCATCCTGACGGGCCTTCGACATGCCAACACCGAGATCGTGTGCTCGATCGATTGCGATTGCTCGTACGATCCACATGAGCTCGCGAACATGATCCCGTTGCTGCGCGACGATGTGGCACTGGTGACGGCGTCGCCGTATCACCCAAAGGGTCGCGTGCACAACGTGCCGTCGTGGCGCCTGCTGCTGTCGAAGTCGCTGTCGCGGATCTATCGCATCGTGCTTCGTCAGCCGCTGCACACCTATACGAGCTGCTTCCGCGTGTACCGTCGCAGTGCCATGATCGGGGCTCAACCGGAGCGCCATGGCTTCCTCGGCATCGCGGAGCTCGTCGGGAAGCTGGCGCTCTCCGGTGCCGAGATCGTCGAGTATCCGGCGACGCTCGAGGTGCGTGTGCTCGGGCACTCGAAGATGAAGATCATGCGCACGATCGCGGGGCACCTCGGACTCCTCACGTCGTTGGCCTGGCAGCGCGTGGCGCAACGGGCCAGTGTGGCTCCGGTGGTCGATCGTGCGAGCGACGGCGCGCCTGCCGCGACGCCAACCCGGATGACTGATGGGTGACGCGCGACGCGTGGCCCCGTCCGTGGGCATCGTCGGTGGAGGCGTGCTCGGGATGACGTTGGCATGGCGGCTCCGCCAGCGCGGCTTCGCCGTCACCGTCATCGAGGGAGCGCCGAGCACCGGCGGCCTGACGAGTCCGCAGTCGATCGGCGAATACACCTGGGATCGGTTCTACCATGTGACGCTGCAGTCCGATCTCAACCTGCGCGCACTGCTCGGGGAGATCGGCCTGGATCACCTGCTGCGCTGGGAAACAACGCGCACCGGTTTCTACGTCGATGGGAAGCTGTACTCGATGTCGTCGAGTCTCGACTTCCTGCGGTTTCCACCGGTGTCGCTCGTCGACAAGGGACGGCTCGCCGCGACGATTCTGCTCGCGTCGCGTATCAAGGACTGGCGACGCCTCGAGGCCATCCCGGTCACCGACTGGCTTCGCCGGTGGTCGGGACGCCGAACGTTCGATCGCATCTGGCTGCCGCTCCTCAAGAGCAAGCTTGGGGACAACTATCGGTTGGCCAGTGCCGCGTTCATCTGGGCGATCATCGCCCGCATGTACGCCGCCCGGCGCTCGGGACTCAAGCGCGAATCATTCGGGTACGTCGAAGGTGGGTACGACACGGTGCTCCGGCGGTTCTCGGAGCGGCTCGAGGAAGGCGGCGTCGAGATCGCATGCGGTCGGGCAGTGGCGCAGGTGACGAACACCCCTGACGGCGCGGAGGTGACGCTGGCCGACGAGACGGTCCGGCGGTTCGATCGCGTAGTCGTGACGATACCCTGTCCGCGCGTCGCCACACTGTGCCCACAACTCAGCGACGCGGAGCGCGAGAGGCTCGGCCGAGTGGTCTATCAGGGCATCGTGTGTGCGTCGCTCCTCGTGAAGCGGCCGCTGGCCGGCTACTACGTCACCAACATCACGGATGCCTGGGTTCCATTCACCGCCGTGATCGAGATGACCGCCTTGGTCGATCGTGCGCGCTTTGGCGGACACTCACTGGTCTACTTGCCGCGATACCTCGCGCAGGATGACCCCCAGTGGACACGGTCCGATGATGAGGTGCGGGAGGAGTTTCTCGCCGCGCTCGAGCGGATGTACCCCGGGTTCCGGCGAGACGACGTCCTGGCGTTTCACGTCTCGCGCGTCCGACACGTGCTCGCGGTGTCGACGCTGGACTACTCGGCGGCCGCGCTGCCTCCCGTCCGCACGTCGCTGCCGAATGTGTTCATCGCCAACTCGGCGCAGATCGCGAACGGGACGCTCAACGTGAACGAGACCATCGGGCTCGCGAACGCACAGGCATCGTACCTCGCACACGCGTTCACCGACCAGTCAGACGTACGGTCCGCGCCCGGCCTACCCCTCGCAGCGGTGTCCGCCGCATGACGAACTCGACGCGCCTCGCGAGCCTTTCGCTGGATCTCGACAACGTGTGGTCGTATCTGAAGACGCATGGCGACGACGGCTGGGAGCGTCGGCCGTCGTATCTCGCGACCTTCGTTCCCTACGTGCTCGATGTTCTCGAGCAGGAACAGCTGCAGATCACCTTCTTCGTCGTGGGTGCCGACGCCGCCATCCCGGAGCATGGACCGGCGTTGCAGTCGCTGGTGCAGCACGGTCACGAGCTCGGGAATCATTCCTTCGAGCATGACCCGTGGATGGCGCGCTACGATCGTTCACGGATAGAGGACGAGGTCGCGCGCACCGAAGCTGCGATCCTCGCGTCCACGGGACGGCGCCCCGTCGGATTCCGCGGCCCGGGATACGCGTGGAGCGTGGAGCTTCTCGAGATTCTGAGTGCGCGCGGCTACCTCTACGACGCGTCGACGCTTCCGACCTATCTCGGCCCGCTTGCCCGCGCGTACTACTTCCGCACGACGCGCCTGAGCGAGGCCGAGCGCAAGGTGCGTGCGCAACTGTTTGGTCGGCTCGCCGATGGATTACGTCCCGCCGCCGCCTACAGCTGGATGCTGCCGAACGGCCATACGCTGCTCGAGCTGCCGGTGACGACGTTTCCCGTCATCAAGGTCCCGTTTCACCTCAGCTACCTCATGTACATCAGCCGATTCTCCGAACGGCTGATGGTGGGATACCTCCGGTCCGCGTTGCTCGCGTGTCGCCTTGCCGGCACCGAGCCGAGCTTCCTGCTCCATCCGCTCGATCTGATCGATGCGAAGCAGGAGCCGCGACTGGCGTTCTTCCCGGGCATGGACGTGCCCGCGCGACGCAAGGCCGATCTCTTCCGGCGCGCGATCCAGATGCTCCGAGAGCACTACTCGCTCGTGAACATGAGCACGCACGCTCGCTCACTGCTCGCGCGCAAGGATCTGTCCGTCCGTTCATCCGTCACGCCCAGCCCGGTTGTCTCTGTGCAGAGGTAACGTCGAATGTGCGGGATCGTTGCGATGGTGCAGCTGGATGGCACGCCGATCGATCTGCCGCTGCTCGCTCACATGGCGGCGGCGCTGGACCATCGCGGGCCCGACGACGAGGGCCACGTGGTCGACGACACCGTCGGCCTCTATCACAAGCGGCTGTCGATCATCGACCTGAAGACCGGCCAGCAGCCGATGACGCGTCATCGCACGACGGTCACGTTCAACGGCGAGATCTACAACTACGTCGAGCTTCGGGACGAGCTGAAGCGACGTGGGCGGCCATTCCAGACGACCTCCGATACGGAAGTCATCCTCGCCATGTACGAGGAGTATGGCACGGACTTCATTCCGGCGCTCAACGGAATGTTCGCGTTCGTGCTGTACGATCGAAACCGCCGCCGCCTCATCGCCGCACGCGATCACTTCGGCATCAAGCCGTTGTACTACCGTGCCGACGATCGGCGGGTGGTGTTCGCCTCCGAGATCAAGGCGTTGCTCCGGCACCCGGCCATCGCGTCGGCGCCGGACCAGGAGGCGCTGCGCGACTATCTCACGTTCCAGTTCGTGTTGGGCGACGCCACGCTCTTCGCCGGCATTCGGAAGGTACAGCCCGGGCATTTCGTCGAGCTCGACATCGACTCTGGCGCGCTCCGCTCCGTGCGTTACTGGGAACCGAGATTCCAGGTCGATCCGAATCATACCGAGGCATACTTCGTCAGCGAGGTCCGTCGCCTGCTCGAAGACGCCGCGTCGATCCAGATGCGAAGCGATGTGCCCGTCGGGACGTATCTCAGCGGGGGCATGGACTCCAGCATCGTGACGCGCCTCGCCGCCGCGCGAAGTCCGGGAGGTCTCAAGTCGTTCACCGGTGTGTTCCATGAGGGACCGGAGTTCGACGAGTCGCGGTACGCGCAGGGGGTCGCCGCGGCATGCGGCGCCGACCTGCGTCAGATCGTCCCGACAGAGGATGACTTCGTCGATCTGCTGCCGCGCCTCATATACCATATGGATGAACCGGTCGCGGGGCCGGGACTGCTGCCGCAGTACGTCGTCGCGAGAGCGGCGGCTCGCGAGGTGAAGGTGGTGCTGGGTGGCCAGGGTGGTGACGAGATCTTCGGCGGCTATGCGCGCTACGTCGTCGCCTACCTCGAGCAGGCGCTCAAGGGCGCCATCTTCGAGACGAACGAGGAGCTCGAGCACATCGTCTCGCTGACGTCCATTCTCCCGAACCTTCCCTATCTCCGGCGCTACGTGCCCATGCTGCGCCAGTTCTGGCGTGACGGGGTGTTCGACTCGATGGACGAGCGGTACTTCCGGCTGGTGGATCGGAGTGCTGGGGCGCTGAGCCTCTTCAGCGAAGATTTCCGTTCGCTCTACGATCAGCGTGAGATCTTCGCGCGATTCCAGCGCGTGTTCAACCATCCCGACACGCTGTCGTATTTCAACAAGATGACGCACTTCGACCTCATGGCGAGCCTTCCGGCGCTGCTGCACGTCGAGGATCGTGTCACGATGGCCGCGTCGCTCGAGTCGCGGGTGCCCCTGCTCGATCGCCGGCTCGCCGAGCTCGTGGCGAGCGTCCCGCCAGTGATGAAGTTTCGCGGTGGGGAATTGAAGTACGTGCTGAAGCGCGCGGCGCGCGACCTGCTCCCGACGTCCGTGTACGAGCGCAAGGACAAGATGGGGTTTCCGGTCCCACTGCATCTCTGGATGCGCGGGCGTGGCGGCGAGTTCGTTCGGGATACCCTGCTCTCGCCCACCTGCTTCACGCGCGGCCTGTTCGATCGCGACGCCATCGAGCGCCTGACGCGGGACGACAAACCCTTCGACCGGCGACTCTGGGGGATACTCAACCTCGAGCTCTGGCACCGCGAATTCGTCGACGACTCCAACCACCAGTCCAAGCCCGCATGTCCTCCGAGCTTCGCGATAACGAATTCCGCGATACCGACGATCACGACTGGCGCATAAGCAAGATCGGCGTCGTCGGTCCTGGAATCGTCGGGATGCCGATGGCCGCCCTGCTTGCTCGCGCATCGATGCGCGGCGCCCTGGCCACGAAACCGCACGTCGTCGTCGTGCAACGCGCGTCTGCGACATCCGGCTGGAAGGTCGACGCCATCAATGCGGGCCGCTCGCCGATCGGCGGCGTCGAGCCCGATCTCGACACCGTGGTGGCCGAGACGGTTGCGGCAGGCCTGCTGAGTGCCACGCATGACATGACGGCGATCGCCGACGCCGACGCCATCCTGATCTGCACGCAGACGGATCGCGACGGACTCGGCCCCGACTACGGCCCACTGTTCGCCGCGGTCGGTGAGCTGGCGCGCGCCATCCGGGCGACGCCACGGTCGCGCGCGCCGGTCGTCGTGTTCGAGTCGACCCTGGCGCCGTCCTCGATGCACACGGTCGTTCGCGAGGAGTTCGCCCGCCACGGCCTGATCGAAGGGCGTGACGTGCTGCTCGGCAACAGCCCCAATCGCGTGATGCCCGGGCGCCTCGTCCATCGCGTGATGACGTCCGACAAGCTGGTCGCGGGGCTGACGCCGACGACGCCTCGTCGCATAGCGCGCCTGTACGGCACGATCGTGACCGAGGGCACGCTGTATCAGACGAACAGTCTCACGGCGGAGATCGTGAAGACGCTCGAGAACGCGTACCGCGATGTCCGCATCGCCTACGCCGCCGCGGTGGCGCGGTTCTGCGACGACCGCGACATCGATTTCTACGAGGTGCGTCGGCAGTGCAACGAACAGCTCGGGCAGACCGATCGCGCGTCGGCCGATCCGGGCGCGGTGCCGACGGGCGCACTGCTCATTCCCACCATCGGCGTTGGTGGACACTGCCTGCCGAAGGATGGCATCCTGCTCTCGTGGCGTCGCATCGAGCGCGACGCAGGCGAATCGCGGAGTCTGTTTCTGGAGTCGCGCCGAATCAACGACGAAGCGCCAGCAGCGTCGATCCGCCTCGCGGAGCGAACGTTCGGCAGCCTCGATGGCCGTCGAGTCGTGCTCATGGGGACGGCGTACCGCTTCGACTCCGAGGACACGCGCAACTCGCCGACGTTGACGCTCGCACGGCTACTGTTGGCGAAGGGGTGCCACGTATCGCTGCACGATCCGTACGTGCGCCCCGGCGACCAGAACCTGCTGCGTACGGGGCTCGATCCGCACTTCACGCAGGACGTCGGCGTCGCCGTCGAAGACGCCGATTACCTGTTCTTCTGCACGGCACATCGCACCTATCTGGACGAGTGGGACAGCATCCGTCGTCAGGCGCGCTCGGCACGCGGCGTGTTCGACGGGTGCAATCTCCTCAGCCGCCAGTCCGTTGGAGCGGATCTGCGCTACGCCGGAATCGGGCGGGGAACACACGCCCCCGAGGCCGATCTCGTGGACGCGGTGCTGCGCGGGTTTCGCATCGTCGAGCAGCGTGTGGCGAACGAGCTGGCCGAGCTGATCGAGTTTCTGAACGCGGAATACACTGCCGACGAATTCAATCGCGCGGACTTTCGCGAGGTGCAACGGCTGGCGGCGACCTGTGGCACCGGGTGCGCCATCGTCGATCCGCGTCCGCTCGACGAAGCCCATGCCCTGCCATCCCTCGAAGCGATCCTCTCGTCACAGCTGATCTCGCAGCCGCGATACGCACAGGCGCCGCAGCTGTGGAAGGAGGCGCGCGTATGACGACGTCTGGATCGACGTCGAGTCGTCCGCCGGTCGCGATCGTCGGCGCGGGGATCGCGGGACTGGTGGCGGCTCGCGAGCTGCGTCGTCGCGGGATCCCTGTCGTCGTCTTCGAAGCGAGCGCGCAGGTCGCCGGCATGGCGAAGACCGTGCGCGACAAGGACGGTTTCTCGTACGACGTGGGCGCCCACTTCATCACGAATCGCCTGGCGAAAGAGATTGGCGTTGCCGACGCGTGCCGGACGGTCCGCTCGTACGGCGAGACAGTGGTGCTGGGAGGGTCGGCCTACAGCTACCCCTTCGGCCTGATGCGTTCGCCGCGCTTTCTGAAGGACGCAATCACGTCTCGTATCCCGGGGCGGGCGCCCGCCCATCCTCCGCGGTCGGCCGCCGAATGTTTCCGTCGCGAGTACGGCGAGCGGTTGGCGAACGAGATCGCGATCCCGCTCGTCGAAGCCTGGTCCGGAGCGCCGGCGGATGAGCTGTCACCGGCGGTCGTCGAGAAGCTGGCCGGTGGGGCGCTGCACACGGCCTGGTTGAAGGTGGCGAGCCGCCTCACGCGACGCGCGGTCGCGAGTGGCTATTGCCGCGAGCAGCCAGAGAGCGTTCGGGTCTGGCACGTGTATCCGAAGGCGGGCGTGAGCACAGTCTGCGACCACCTCGCTGGGGACCTCTCGGATGCCATCCGGCTCGAGACGCCGGTCGAGAAGATCCTCGTCCACGACGGCCGAGCGGTGGGCGTGCGCGTGCAAGGCATCGAGCAGGAGGCGTCGGCGGTGATCAGCACGGCGCCGGTGCACATTCTGCCCAGGCTGGTCGAGGGCACGACCGCCCTCGACCACCTCGCGCGATTCCGCTACCGGCCGATGGTGTTCGTGAATCTGCGCCTCACCGGCCGGAACCTTCTGCCTGACGTCGTGACGTGGACGCCGGAATCGCGGTTCCCATTCTTCCGGCTGACGGAGGGACCGCGCTCCATGCCGTGGCTCGCGCCGGAGGGGAAGACCATCATCACCGTCGATATCGGCTGCAACGTCGGCGATGAGATCTGGAAGATGCCGGAAGATCAGTTGAGCGACCTCTGTCTCGACCACCTCGAGCCGCTCATCCCCGGCATTCGGCAACGATTCCTCGGCGCCCACGTCGCGCGCACGCCCATCGCGTATCCCATCTTTCTCAACGAGTACGAAGCGGACCGTCAGCGCTTCGAGCAGTCCACAGGCGTCGACGGTCTCTACAGCATTGGTCGAAACGGCGAGTTCGCGCACATCCTCATGGAGGACATCTACTGGCGAACGTTGCGCCGAATGCACCGGCTGACCGTGGAGGGAGCACGCCGAGCCACGCCCCCATCCCATGCGTCGGTTGGCGGAGTACCGCAGGCTCGCGTCGATGTCGTCGGACACCATTAGGCGCCCGCGGGTCTGGCTGGCCGCGCTGGCGCTCATCGCGGCGTTGGGCATCGCGGCGTTGCGCGTCACCACACTGTCGGACGTCGGCGGCGTCCGCCTCAGCGCGGACTGGGCGCTGACCGACTTCCGAAGCAACATCTACTACCCCGTGCGCGCGCTCGCCGACGGGGTCAATCCGTATGACCGCGCCTCGTACCGCGCTCGCTACCCGGATGCCGAGACGTTTCCGCCATTTCTACCGAGTACGCTGCTGCTTCACCTCCCGTTCGGCCTCCTGCCACTCGCGCTGGCGGAATTGGCGTACGTCGCGTTCAGCATAGGTCTCATCGTGCTGGTCGGTCGCGCAGTCGTTCGCGCGAATGGTGTGACGAGTTGGGTGTCGGCGCTGTTCGCGGCAGCCCTGGTGACGCTGAGCAGACCGGGACAGTGGACCCTGCTGCTGGGACAGGTGGCGTTACAGGCCGCGCTGCTGAGCTGGGTGGCCCTCCGCTTCGCGCAACGAGCGCCATGGCTGAGTGGACTGGCGCTTGGGGCGGCGACGTTCAAGCCGACATTTGGACTGCCGATCGCCGTGCTCATGCTCGCTCGCGGCAACGTCAAGGCCGTGGGCGCCGGCGTCCTCTTCGCTCTCGCGCTCAACCTGCCGATCGCGGCGATACTCGAGCATCGCACCGGCGCCCTTCAGCTTTTTGTGCAGGATCTAGCAAGCCCCTACCACTCGTGGACTGGCCGAAGCGACTCCTCACCGAGATGGAGCTTCTATCGCATCGACCTGGTCGCGACGGTCGGCCGCACCGCGGGACGGTCGCTCCCGCATGGTGTGGAAACAGTGATAACGATTCTCGTGCTCGCCGTCGCCGCGTTGTTGATCCGCCGAATGCGAGGCTCCGAATCGACGCCGGGCTATCAGCCGCTGACCGAGGCCATCATCTGCATCGCGACTCTCCTGTGCGTGCATCACCTGGGCTACGATCTCCTGCTGCTCGCGTTGCCACTCGCCGCGCTCGTTTATCGGCATACGCCCGGACTTCTCGAGAATGCCGCCGTCCGGCTCGGGACGCTGTGGGTTTTCGCACTCATGGCGGCAAACTACCTGAGCACGCAATCCGTGTCGGACCGGCTCGAGCCCGGCGCGCCGTTGTGGTTTGCGTTGGCGTCGGCCAACTCGCTGGCGCTCCTGCTGATCTTCGCCATCTACGGGCTGACGGTGTTGCGTTGGTCGAGCGCTCGCGTCGCACCCGCTCTGGATGACCCATCGAGCGGACAACTCCTGGGGCAGCGCGCAATCGGAGTGGTGAGGGCACGTGACGGTAGCTGACACCAGCACGGTACCAACGTCATCTGGCCTGACCCCGTTCGCGCCGCCCGGTACGAGCGATGCGCGCGCCGGATCTCGAGCGACGGACGTAGCGTCATGGTTGTTCTGGGCGTGCGGGCTCGCGCTCGTGCTTCCCGTGTGGATGGGCGCCCAGTTCCCGAGCGAAGATGGCCTCGCTCACCTCGCATGGACGGAGGTATACCGAGCGCTCGGCGCCACGGACTCGGTGTGGCGGCAGTTCTACGAGCGTGGAGCACAATGGAATACCCCGAACCTGTCCTACTTCGGCCTCCAGTACGCGCTGGGGGCGGTCGTCTCGCCGTACGTCGCTCAACAGCTCATCGTGTCTGCGCTCATCGTCCTGTGGGTTGCGTCCACATACGCGTTGTCGGTTGCGCTCACGGGACGCATCAGCATCGGCGCATTCGTCTCGCTGCTCCTGGTTCACAGCTCGTGGCTGTACGGCGGCTATTTCAGCTTCCTGTTCGGGGTGCCACCGCTGCTGCTGTCGCTCGCGCTCGTCATTCGAATCGTCGATCCATCGACGCTGGTCGGCCGGCGCGACTTCTTCGCGCTCGCCGTACTCGGTGTGCTTGCGTACTACAGCCACGTTGTGGCCGCGGCGATGTTCCTCATGCTGCTGTTCATCACGGCGGCGTTTCTGCGACGATCGCCACGGCGCGCGGTGGGCGTCGGGATCGCCGCGGCTCCGGTGGCATTGCTGTTCGCATCGTATCTGCTCGCCGACTCATTGGGCGCCGGAGGCATGAGATGGGAGCCGGTCGGCAAGACGATCGCGCGATTCGTCGGCCTGGCGTTCTTCCGCGGCTTCGCCGCGCCGTCGTCGGCGTTCTTCTGGCTCGCGCTCGCTACGTTTGCGGCCATCGTTTTCGTGTTGTGCCTCGATACCGTCCGCAGGTATCGGAGACGCGATCCGGAGCCTGATCCCGATCACGATCGACTGTCCGTGGCGGCTCCCCTGATCTTCACGCTCGTGGCCTGTCTGGCGGTGCTGTACGTCGTCTCGCCCGACGGCATCGGCGACGGCTACAATCTCAAGGCCCGATTTCAGCTCGTGATGTGGGCATGGCTACTGCCGGCCCTGGTGTACCGCGGCCGACTGCCCTCGCCACCCGTGCTCGTCACTGCGACCGCCGCGCTGCTCGCCTGGCAGGTCGCGACGTTCGCGGAACGCACGTACCGCTTCAACGCCGCCTATGAGGTGGCGCGTGTGCGTGCGCCGGCACTCCCGCCTGGATCGACACTCGAGGGCACCCTCGACTACGATCATGCGGCGTTTGACGGGTCGTTCATCAAGGTGCTCGCGCTCGCGCCCGAAGACTTCGCCTACCGATGCGGTTGCGTGCTGCTCGACGGGTATCACCCGTCGACGGCGTTCTACTGGGTCCGGACGTTGGCGCACGCGAAGACTCGCCCGGCGTACCGTCTTCAGATTCGGCAGATGCCCGGTGGACCGGTCACGGTCACCGTCGAGGACGGCTCGGCCCGATGAGCCACGCGCCGATGCACCGGCGCCCGATTCGCAAGCGACACCGACCGCTTGGCGAGCGTTCATCGACGCATGGCGTCGATGGCTGAGAAGTGTCCCGCAGGAGTCACGCTGGCTGTACCTCATGACGCGCCGGGAGCCGCCTTCGGCATGAGCCTCGCTCGTCTGCTCTACCCGATTCTGTTCGCCATCTTCCTCCCACTCGCGATCTTCGCGCAGCGGCCTACCTACATCCTGCTTGGTGATGCGGCCGCCGTCTGTTTGACCAGTGCCGTGACGGTCGCCGCGATGATGGCCGTCGTCTACGGGATCGTACGAGTGTGGCTTCGCCCCGGCCCTGCGGCGTCGGTGGCAGCGGCCGCTGCATTCGGTGCAGTCGGCTTGTTCTATGGGTACCGCGCGCTGGGCGTTGCAGGCCGGCTGATGGTTGCGCGCCCCACACCCGTGCTCGTGGTTGGATGCGCGCTCGTGGGCGTGTGCGCCTGGGCGTACCACCGGCGGGCTCTCTCCCGCCTTTTCTCCCACCGCCTCGACATCGAACGCTATTTGACCGTGGTCGCCGCCGTACTGGTAGCGTGGTCCGCCGTACAGGTGACGGTTCACGAGGTGGCCGGCGCCCGGGCCCTCGCCCGGAGTGCGCTCGTTCGGGAGCTTGCGCGCCCCGTGCCGCTGCGGGCGAGGGGCGCGGTGCCTGCGGGCGACAGCGCTGCGGGGGGAGCCAGGCGTAAGCGCGACGTGTACGTCCTCGTCCTCGACGAGTACGCGAGCTCGAACGTCCTGCGCGAGCGGTTCGGGTTCGACAACCACCCGTTCGAGGACAGCCTTCGCGCCCTCGGCTTCCGCATACCGGCGAGTGTACGGAGCAACTATGCGATCACGCTGTTGTCCGTGCCGTCGCTCCTCAACTTTGCGCAGATGCGACCGCTCGCCGAAGAGATGCCCGCCGGCTCGCGAATCAGCACCCCGCTGAACTATCTGATCGAGCACAATCGGGCGGCGGCGTTCCTCAAGGGACAGGGCTACCGCTACGTGTTCTTCCCGTCGGCCTGGTTCCCCGCGACGCGGGCGAGCGCCGAAGCGGACGCCCAGTACGACCCCTATCGCGGCTTCGACCTCGCTCGTTCGATCTACCGGTCACAATTCCAGACCAAGGTCGCGTCGGTCACGATGCTCTCCGCGTTCCGCAACGTCCTCCCGTCGGCGGCGACGGTATACGCCGAGCATGCCGCGCGCACATTCGCTGGAGTTACCGCTATGGCGGGCGCGGCGCGTCCGACGTTCGTGTTTGCCCATGTCCTGATGCCGCACGCACCGTGGTTCGAGGATGCGGCGTGCCGCCCCGTCATCGCTCGTGACTTGATGTCGCAGGGGTGGGACCGCTCGCTGGCCAGCCACGCGATGCTGCGCGATCAAGTGCAGTGCGTGAACGAGCAGACGCTGAAGACCGTCCGCGCGCTCATCGCGCGCTCGCAGCCATCGCCGATCATCATCATCCAGGGCGACCACGGCACGGAGGAGTCACTGAATCCGCCACTGAGCGACACCGCGGTGCCCGACGTCGAACAGGCGCGGGAACGATTCCGCGCGTTCGGCGCGTACTTCCTGCCCGGTGGCGGGGCGGCCGCCATTCCGGAATCGACCAGCGTCGTCAACGTGCTCCGGTATGTGTTCTCGTACTACTTCGGCGCGGACCTGCCGCCGCTCCCGAACACGATGTTCTACTCGTACCAGTTGCCGTACGCGATGACGGAGCTGGACGACGACTTTCGGGTCGCGCGGCCGAAGCACGTGCACCCGATCGTCGCGCGACGGCCGTCGTCCGCTGCAGCCGCCGTTGCCGCTTCGCACTGACGGCCCGCGAGCCGGTGGCGCGCCACGCTCTCGACATGTCGATGGCGAACAGGATCGGGTGGCGCAGACGAGCGCGGCTCATGCCGAAGGCGGCTCCCGGCGCGTCATGAGGTACAGCCAGCGCTCGGCGTCGCCCACGCGCTGGCAATCGGCGATCACGAAGTACTGTCCGAACGCGCGCTCGAAGCCAGCCGACGTGTAGTCGGGGAAGATGTCCGGACGGTTGCGCAACAGCCGCTGCGCCTGCGAGTCCACCTTGGCGACGAACTCGACGATCAGCGTGCGACCAAGCCGCGCGAAGAAGGCGGCAATGTCCTCGAGCGGCACGTTGCCGGAAAGCGCCAGGTGATGGACGAGCGCCAGCGCCATGACGGTGTCGGCCGGCCCGCGTTCGACGAGCGACATGCGCTCGTGGTGCGCCCACCCGAGCGCGGGAGACGGGTTCTTGAGGTCGAGCACCAGCGGCAGAAGGCCCTGGTCGCTCTGCGCGCGTACGTCGCGGTAGTTCCGCTCCACCGCGGCGGGGTCCGCATCGAATGCGACGACCATTGGAGCGACCTCGCGCGCGATGCGGCTGTAGACGCCGGTGTTCGCGCCCAGGTCCCACACGACACCCGGCTGCACGCGCCGCAGATATTCCAGGACGAGCTCCCGCTTCCTGAGCGCGGACGCGTCGCTGTAGTTGGTCGCCGACGTGTAGTCGGCCCACTCGGTGCCGTCGGGGCGCCATGAGAGGGCCGTTACGGCGTTGCGCAGGTTGCTCACGAGCGACACGAGCGCCGACTTCGCCAGCTTCCGCCCGCCGATCTCGGTCGAGATGGTGGCGTTGGCGTACCGGCGCTGTGCACGGGCGTGCAGGTGGACGTGGAGCAGCAGGCGCGGGTCCGCCCAGGTGCGCGATGGCAGGAGCGCGCTCCCGAACTGCAGGGGAATTCCGTCGAGGTGCTCGCGCAGCATGAGTCCGAAGCGCGAGTCGCGCGTCGCCATGAGCGCGAGCGGCACCAGGAAGTGCTCGCAAAACTGCTGGTACGCGGCCCACGGCGCGCCGTCGCGGTAGCGCTCGAACGAGAGCGTGTCGATGAAGACCGGACGCCCGGCCGCGAACTGCACGTTGTGAGCGCTCGCGTCGCGAAGCACAAAGCCCCGCTCGAGCGCGCGCAACTGGATGTCGATCGTGAGCAGAGCGGCGTCGCGCAGCTCACCGAAGCACCACTCGTATGGGTGCGAGACGAATGGGACCACGTCGGGCGCGATCACAGCGTGCGCTTCCGGCGTCGCGGCGAGCGAGAGATCCACGCGCTGGTGCGGCACGAGCAGCTGCTCGCCGATCAGTGCGTCGTAGAGTCCCTCGCGAGTGCACGCATCGAACTCGTCGGCGAACACCCGGTTGACCTGACGGTACAGCGTGCCGCCGGCCGTGAAGACGAAACCGGACGGGTCCCGGAACGATCCGCCGAGCCGCGGCAACGGCTACTGAGGGCGGCGGGTGAGGCGGCTAAAGAAGGCGCGCACAGCGCGTCGGCAGTTCCCGACGAAGGCGACGACCGAAAGCACGGCCGCGGCGAGGACCTGGAGGATGAGGCTGCCAACGCTGGGGTCGATGTACACGAATGCCACCAATGGTTGAATTGCCCGCGCGGTGCCGCTTCGCTGCATAGTTGGTACCGGACGCTCTGTCAAGCGTGGCGTGCCGACGCACCACGGGCAGGGCTCAGCTACCGCCGTCACCACGGCCATTGCCGGCAGGATTGGGATCCCGGCAGGTGAGCGGCGGCATCACGCGCGCGGAGCGCTTCACGCTGCCGCCGTACAGAGTGATCCCGGCAAACTCGTGTCGTGCGCGGAGAGGGCCGGAGCTCGCGAGATCGCGCGGCAGCCGACCCTGAGGATCGCTGTGAAACGGACGCGAATAGACGAGCCAGAACTCCGAGTCGGGTGGCGTGACCGTCTTCACGACGCGGAGTGCGCCGTCGGAGCCGGTGCCATCCTCACCGGCGTCAGGCAGCGCGCATACGGTCCATCCAGCGCCGAGGTAGTGCTGTACCGGCACCGCCATGTATTTCGCCGTCACGAACACCGGTACCGACGGGGCGGAGGCGGATCGGAGATAGTCGCGCAGCCCCTGAACATCTTCGTTCCAGTACCGCGCGACGCGCACGCGGTTGTCCGTCGAGATGGCGCAGACGGTGAGCAGCGTTGCCGCCGCCACCAGCCGCGCGATCCTGAATCGAGCCGTGGCGAGCCCGATCGAGATCAGCACGATCAGCGGAATCGCGACCCAGGCGAAGTAGCGTACGCGAAAGCCGACGCCCGCGATGGCCGCAAGCGCTCCTCCAACCCCAATCGGTGCGATGGCGAACACGGCGAGGCGCGTGACGGCTCGGCGCGCGTCAGCCGCCGTGACCGCGGCATACAGCAGGACGAGCGTCGCCCCTCCGGCCGCGAGTGCCCACGGAAGCATGGCGCGGACGCCAGCCGATGACGGCAGGGAGTGGAGCTCGCGTAACGACGGCCCGATGGCGAAGCCGGCGATCATGCTGAAGTACGCGTAGCCGGCCGTTACGACGCTGAACGGCGCATCGAGCAGGTACGATGCCTGATACGCCATGTCCTCACGGAGGAGGCCGATGGCCGGGACGCACGCGGCTGCCAACGCCACGTTCGCCCACACACCCCGCGCGCACTCAGCCCACGTTCGCCGCTCGAACAGCAGCAGGAGTCCCGCGACGAGTGGCAGCAGCCCGAAGAAATAGTGTGAATAGACTCCAGCGGCCGACGCCAGCGCGTACAGCGCCCAATCGCGCCGTGCATTCGTCGACATGGCGCGGAAGAAGAACCAGAGCGCGATGATCGCGAGCAGGACGTAGAGGACATATGCTCGCGCCTCCTGCGAGATCCAGCGGTGGAACGGGGAGACGGCGAGTGCGAGCGCGGCGATCTGCCCGACGCGCTCACCGCCTGCCCATGAGCCGAGGCGCCACATCGCGGGCACGCTGAGCACTCCCAGGATCACCGAGAGCCAGCGCACGTTGGCTTCGCCCGGAAACGCGGCGAGCCATCCGTGCACGAGGAGTCCATACAACGGTGGAAAGCCGTCGCGTACGTGAATGACGCCGCCGAGCGATTGGCTCGCCGATGAGATATCGGCGATTTCATCCATCGTGAGGCTTTGCGACCGCAACCCCCAGACTCGGAGGAGCGTAGCCAGCACGATGATGCAGGCAATTACGAACGCTCGGAGCGTGACGCGCTCGGAGGAATGGCTCACGAGCGCCGGAGTCTCACGCGACACGAGTCGGCTGGCGAGACGTCATCGGCGCGAACCGTCCATGGCGGGAGATGTCGCGCGCCGGTGGCAGGTGCAGCACCACACGTGGGCGAGCGAGCGACGTGATTCGTCAGGTATCGACCACGATCGAAGGTGACGAAAAAAAATCCTGAGTGCCAGAACGGGGCACGTGGTTCGGAGCCGACCGGCAACTCCGCGCGCACGCTCGTTCGCTCCCTGCGTTTGTACAAGCGTGCTCGTCAATTACATAGGGAGAAAAAAAATATTGTCACAAGTGTGACTTCGCGCACTGCGGATTATTTGCGCGACAACTAAGCTCCGTGCATCGCCCGGCGTCAGCGTTCATTGCGCTGCCCTAGTGAAGTCCTTCCGCACGCCCGGTTCGAAGCTCCTCCATCTCGGTTCGACAACGTGCGCCGTTGCGTCGCTCTCTCACAAGAGAGCTGCACGCACGTGCGTGCGCGAGTCGCGCTGTTCTTCCGCTCTCCGTCATCTCACCGGACTCGTCTGACATGGGCATTAACCGCGCTCTCCGCGCCGCCTCGGCGCTGGCAATCGTCACCCTCGTCTCCGTGGTCGGCTGTTCCGACGCCGCGCAGCCCACGGCCGAACGTATAGCCGCGCCCACCTCAGCGCTCGCCTCTCTTACCAGCGGTACGGGCACTTCGAGTACCATCACCAGCCGCATGACCGGGTCGCCGTGTGTGACCACGGTGAATGAGAGCAACGCAGCGGGCACGGCGGTTCAGATCTGGAACTGTTACGGAAGCCCAGCCCAGAGCTACAGCTGGATGGCAGACGGCAGCATCCGCGCCTTTGCCAGCACCACGCCGATGTGCCTCGGCACCACGGGAACCGGACAGGACGGCGACCGGATCATCCTTCAGGCCTGCAACGGCTCCGCCCAACAGAAGTGGACGGCGACGACGACGAATGAGATCCATGGGATCAACGGCAAGTGTCTGGACGTCGTCAACGCAAGCGCCGCGAATGGAGCTCGGCTCATGCTGTGGAACTGCTACGGCAGCCCGAGCCAGAAGTGGGACAATGCGGCGAGTGCCAGCAGCCCCAGCAGCCCACCGCCAGTGCAGGCGACCGCGGCGACGGTGAGCGTATCGTTGAGCTCGACCCTGCCGGTCAAGCAGACCGCACAGGCGACGGCCACGGTGCGCGATGCGTCAGGCAACGTTCTGAGCGGGCAGACGATCGCGTGGAGCTCTTCGAACTCCGCGGTGGCAAGCGTTTCCGCTTCCGGGCTCGTGACCGCAGTGGCGGCTGGTTCGGCGACGATCGTGGCGACGAGCGGGGGCAAGACCGGTTCCGCGGCGCTGACGGTCACCGCAGCGGTGACGGGTGTGGCCGTGCTGCCAGGGCAGAGCATCCAGGCAGCGGTCAACGCCAACCCCGCCGGCACGACGTTCATCCTCAAGGCCGGGACGCACACCCGCCAGAGCGTCATTCCGAAGTCCGGCGACGTCTTTCAGGGAGAGACGGGCACGGTGCTCGATGGCCAGGGCGTGGGCTACGCTTTCAGCAAGGGCGGCGCGCCGTACCCGAGCAACGTGACCATCCGGGGGCTCAAGGTCACCGGGTACTCCCCGGCGATGCAGAGCGCAGCGATCGACGCCGGGGGCTACTATCCAAACGAGGGTACCACGGGTTGGGTGATCGACGGGAACGAAGTCTCATACAACGGCGAGTACGGCATCCGCCTCGGCAACAACAGCCGTGTCGTCAACAACAACGTGCACCACAACAACCGGCTGAACATCGCGGGTAGCGCCAACAACGCGTTGGTCGAGAACAACGAGATCGCCTTCGGAAACTACCAGAACGCCAACAACACGAACTTTGAAGCGGGCGGCACCAAGTTCGCCCAGACCGACGGACTCATCGTGCGCGGCAACTATGTGCATGACAACGTCGGTGTGGGTATCCACATGGACGAGAACAACATCAACACGACGATCGAGTCCAACAAGATCGACAAGAACGGCAGCGAAGGTGTGGCGATCGAGATCAGCTACGCCACGATCATCCGCAACAACACGGTCACCAACAATGGTTGGGCCGACCCGCGCAACCGCTACTCGTATCTGTGGAACGCCGGAATCGGAGTTCATGCGTCACAGAACGTCGAGATCTATGGCAACACCGTTTCCGGGAATTACGCCGGCATCGTCGGCATCGAGCAGAACCGCAGCGCCGACAAGGCGGTGTACGGCCCGCACATCGTACAGAACATGTACGTGCACAACAACACCATCACGCAGAACACCCTGCCCCGCACCTCGGGCGCGCTCAGTGTGGGCGCCGGCATCGCGACGGACATTGCCGGCAACACGGCGGTGTTCACGAGCCGTAACAACCGCTTCGTCGCCAACACCTACTACCTCGGCTCCAATCCGCAGCCCTTTGCGTGGCAGTTCGGTACCCGCACCGTGTCCCAGTGGAAGGCGTACGGCATGGATGTAGGTGGAATCTTCAACTAGGTGACTGCAAGCCAGGTTCAGCCAGCACGGATGCGCGACTGATATTTCCTGCGGCATGAACGACGACGCGGCGCCCTTCGGGGCGCCGCGTTCTTTTCGTGCTCGGCACGGTTCGCGGGGTAGGCGGGCGCGGTTTCAAGTGGGCGATGAACCCCGATCGCGCACTATCCGGCCGGACGACAACTCGAGGATGATCGATTGCTCGTCGAGCTCTGGGAGAGGTACCCGCGAGACCAGATCGTCGACGAGCACGAGGTCCGCCGGGTCTCCTTGATTGATGCGCCCACCGGGCTTCGAAGACACGACCATGCGTCGCCCGGCATCGACGACGCGCGCCTCTGCCCCTACTCGCTTCCGCAGCTCGGCGCTCGGGCCCAGCGCCAACACCCGTCCATCGCGCACGAGCACAGCCTCCGCCCACGGACGTCGCGGGTCGTTCGTCCAGACCCTGGCATTCACGATAGCGAGCGAGGCTGGAGCCTCTGAGGTCTCTGGCATCAGGACAGAGTGCAGATGTCACTCCCCGAGCGAAAGTGCCGCTTGACTCGGCCGGCCCGATCCGCGAGGCTTCGGGCAGTGGGGAGTAGCCGGCCGGCGCGTCTGCGCCGGAACAGCCGATCGTCAAGACGGAGCGCGCGAGCGCTTCCGGTCGGCTGAAGGGCGCGGGTGAGCCTTGGGCGAGACCACTACGACACCGCGCGTGCCGTAGTGGCTCGCCCGTCGTATTTCCGGCTCACCACACTCATCGATGATCGCCACCAACATCTGGTTCTGGGTCGGATTCATCGCCTTCGTCCTGGCGATGCTCGCCCTCGATCTCGGCGTCTTCAACCGGCGCCCTCACGTCGTCAGCCCGAAGGAAGCGAGCCTCTGGACCGCGGTCTGGGTCGGACTCGCCCTGCTGTTCGCCGGCGGCCTCCTGGTCTTCGAGAGTCACGCGGCTGCGCTGACCTTCCTCACAGGCTACCTGATCGAGGAATCGCTCAGCATCGACAACATCTTCGTCATCGTGCTGATCTTCCAGTACTTCGCCGTGCCGGCGCAGTACCAGCACCGCGTGCTGTTCTGGGGAATCCTCGGCGCGCTGATCATGCGCGGCCTCTTCATCGGGCTCGGCGCGGCGCTGCTCGCGCGCTTCGAGTGGATCATCTACATCTTCGGCGCCCTGCTCGTCGTCACCGGCATCCGCATGGCGGTCAAGCAGGACGAGGAGTTCGACGCCGAGCAGAATCCCGTCGTGAAGGCGGCGCGGCGGTTCCTCCCGCTCACCAACAGCTACCGCGGCAAGCACTTCTTCGTCGTCGAGAACGGCCGGCGCTACGCCACGCCGCTGCTCCTCGTGCTGCTGCTCGTCGAGGCCACGGACCTCATCTTCGCCATCGACTCCATCCCGGCGATCTTCGGCATCACGCGGGATCCTTTCCTCGTCTTCACGTCGAACATCTTCGCCGTGCTCGGGCTACGCTCGCTCTACTTCCTGCTCGCGAGCGTCGTGACGAAGTTCTGGATGCTCAAGTACGGCCTCGCCGTGATCCTGACCTTCGTGGGCACGAAGATGCTCATCGAGTCATGGATCCACATCCCGATCATGCTCTCGCTGGGCGTCGTGCTCGGCGTATTGGCGCTCACCATCGCCGGCTCGCTCATCTGGCCGCAGGGCGCGCCAGCGAGCGAGGGGAAGACGGGGTCGATGTTTGGAAAATCCGGCGGACAGTGAGTTGGTTAGTTGGATGGTGAGCTGGTTGGAACGTCCTCGGAACGCTTCTGCCTCCCGAGGCGTTTTCTCACAATCCCACTATCCAACCAGCGAACTCACCGTCTCTCGAGCGCGTCCCGCACGTCGAGGAGGATCTCGAAGTACAGTTGCTCGCGCCGATAGGCGAAATCGAGCGTCGCCATCTGGGATTCGTCGCCAGACGCCTTCGCGCGCTCGAACGCTTCGCGGTACATGTCGTCGAGGTTGGCGAGGATGCGTTCGCGGGTGCGAGACATGCTGTCCTTCTGGAGGGCTTGAGGGGTGAGTCGCGGAGGTTCGCCGCCTGCCCGCTCGAGTTGCTCCTCGGTGGGCTCGAGCAGGTAACGCTGAGCGGCGTTGAGGAGATTGCGACGGGAGGGAAAGGGATTGTCCATTGAGACGTGAGCAGATCTTCGCGCGCGACGAGTACCGATGCGTGTACTGTGGCGAGCGCTTCGAGCCTGACCTGCTGACGGTGGACCACGTACAGGCGAGAGTGCGCGGCGGCGATCGCTCCGGTGGCAACTTAGTGACCGCGTGTGGGGCCTGCAACGCACGCAAAGGCTCGATGCGCCTCGCCGAGTTTCTCCGTGCGGACGAGGCCGCGCGCGAGCATTTCTTCCGCCTCGCCACGGAACACGTGTGGCCGCGGATACTCAGGACGCTAAGGGAAGATCTGGAACGCGGAGGACGGTGAACGGTTCACGGTTACCGGTTTACGGTCGGCCTCGGAACGCCCCTGCGTCCCGAAACTGGCTGATGACCGATAACCGTGAACCGTCAACAGCTGTTCAACCGATGAAACACCGCCTCCTCCACCACGCGCCCGTCACGCAGATGCTCGACGACGATGCGCTCGAGGAGTGCCGGCGTCACCCCGGCGTACCAGACGCCTTCGGGGTACACGACGACGATCGGACCGCCGGCGCACACGCCCAGGCAGGGAGTCTCGCCGCGCTTGACGCGGCGCGGGCCGAACAGCAGCCCTTCACGCTCGAGCAGGCGAGCAAGCGTGGCATAGAGAGCGCGCCCCTCGCGATTGGGCGAGCAGAAGCCGCCGACGCACACGAGGACGTGTCGCGCGTACGGCTCCATGACCGCGACTGGCTTACGGGGCGGTGTCGTCACGACGCGTAGTCTAAAGCCCGACGCCACGCCGAGGCGCCGCAGCGTAGCTTGTAGCAGTCTCGTGGAGGGGATCAGCCCATGTCACAGCATCCACACCCGACCATCGTCCCCCACGTCGGCCCCAAGCCGACCATCACCGTCCGCGCCACCTGGGAAGGCGAGCACCGCTTCGCCACGGGGCGTCCGGACGGCCCGGTCGCCCGATTCGATGGATCGGCCAGGACGGCGCAGAATCCGGTCGACGCCCTCGTGAGTGCGCTCGCCACCTGCGTAGGCATCGACGTGGTCGACATCCTCGGCAAGCGACGCACACCTCCCGCGCGGCTAGTGATCGAGGCGCACGCTGAGCGACGGGCGGAACATCCTCGTCGGGTCGAGCGTGTGAGGATGGACTTCGTCGTGGACGGCGACGGCATCGAGATCGTCCACACCGAGCGCGCCGTCGCCCTGGCGCTGGAGAAGTACTGCTCCGTGGCCGCGACCCTCGCGACCGACATCGTCGTGGAGACGAGAGTGGTCGTCAACGGCGAGGCGGGAGAGGTCGTGACGCAGCCGAACGCCGAGGCGGCACGCTAGCGCGCCGATTTTGTCAGGGTTCGCGGCGAACCTTGTTCCAGCAGCTGCACCCCTGCCCCTTCAGCCGCTCCGCGAGACGCTCTCGCAGCGACTCCGGAGCGCCGAGCTCCTGACGCAGACCGGCCACGGCGCGCAGGAAGCACTCCTGGTAGTCCTCGTACTGCTGGCACTGTTTGCAGGCGGCGATGTGGGCTCGCAGCCGCTCGGCGCCGGCCGGCGTGATCTGCTCGTCGAGGTAGTCCCAGAGATGGTGCAGTACTTCCGCACAGGTAGCCGACAGACCGAGCTCCTCCAGCTGCGAGCGTGCCGGAGCGCTCATCACCGCGCTCCGGCACCCTGGAAGCCGAGATCCTCGGCTACCGTCACGAGCTTCTCCTGCAGCAGCCGGCGACCACGGAAGAGGCGCGACCGGACCGTCCCGATCGGGACGCCCATCACCTCGGCGGCGGACTCGTACGACATGTCTTCCACGTCCACGAGAATCACCGCGGAGCGGAACGGCTCCGCCAGCTCGTCCAGCGCTTCTCGGAGCGCCGGAGCGAGGTCCAGGCGGGCGAAGATGTCGTCATAGCCTCTCTCCCGTGCCGCTGAATAGACCGAGCTGGCCGCGACCGCGTCCTGCTCGCCGTCTTCCAGGTCCACCGTGGGCCGCTGCCGCTCACGCGAGCGGAGGAAGACGTTGCGGCAGATGGTGAACAACCAGCGGCGACAATCGGTTCCCGGGATGAATGTATGCCACGACCGATAGGCGCGCAGGAAGGTCTCCTGCACGACGTCATCGGCGTCGGATTCCTCGCGCGTGAGCGACAGCGCGAAGCGGTAGACGTCGTCGAGCCATGGGAGCGCATCGCGCTCGAAGGCGGCATCTCGTGCGACATCGCTGGCGGAGCGGGCCTCTTGCCCGGCGTCAGCCGTCACGTCGGGCTCCTCGACCAGGTGGTCGGGTGAGCGCGGCATGACCGGAGTAGCGGTAGTCATCGAGCCCCCGTTAGTTTACACTGCAATTATATAGTAACAGAAGCGTTTTATCAAGTGCGGGGGCGTTCCGCTTCGGCCTGCTATGTTTGGTCGATGCGAGCCCGCCTGCTCACCGCCTTCGCCGCCGTCTACATCGTCTGGGGGTCGACGTATCTGGCCATCCGGTTCGCGGTGGAGACGCTGCCGCCGCTTCTGATGGCGGGGGCCAGGTTCGTGATCTCAGGGGCGATCCTGCTGGCCTGGGCGCGATTCCGTGAGGGCGCCGCCCCACCTTCGCGCACCGAATGGCGTACCGCGCTCATCTCGGGTGCGTTGCTCCTGCTCGGAGGCAACGGCGGGGTCGCGTGGGCCGAGCAGCGAGTCCCCTCCGGCGTCGCCGCGCTGCTGGTCGCCGTCGTGCCGCTCTGGATGGTGCTGCTGGGGTGGCTCGGACGCGGTGGACATCGGCCGCGTGCGGCGGTCTTCGTCGGCGTAGGGATCGGCCTGGCCGGCCTCGCCCTGCTGGTGGGCCCCGACGCCCTCAGCCAGGGCGGCACGGATGCCGGCGGTGCCCTCATCCTGATCCTGGCGTCGCTCTCCTGGGCGGCCGGCTCGATCTACATCCAGCGGGCGCCCAAGGCCGCGTCGGGGACGAGCGCGTCCGGATCGCAGATGCTCGCCGGAGGCGTCGTCCTCCTCATCGCGGGCGTGGTGGCGCACGAGCCGTCCCGCCTCGATGTCGCCCACGCCTCCACGCGCTCCCTGCTCGGCTTCGCGTACCTGGTCACCGTCGGGTCGCTGGTCGGGTTCACCGCGTACCTCTACCTGCTCGCGCACACCAGCGCGGCGAAGGCAGCGACGTACGCGTACGTGAACCCGGTGGTCGCGGTGTTTCTCGGGTGGGCGATCGGCCACGAGACGGTGACGTCACGAACGATCGTCGCGGCGTCGATCATCCTGGCCGGCGTCGCGATCATCACGATCACGCGGGACAGCGCACCGGTCAGGCGTGTTTCCCCGAAATCCATCCCCGCCGCACAGTGAGCTGCGCGGAAGTGGCATTGGGAATCTCCTCGATCATCCAGCGCTCGCCGCGCACGAGCCGCAGCCCGGCCCGCGCGAGCAGCGCGTCGTAGTCGAGATCCTCGGTACCGCCGACGTACCGCTCGAACCACTCGTGCATGTTCTCGCCGGCGATCTCGCTCGCCGCGCTCTCGACGTCGGCCTCGGTGTAGCCCCTGCCCTGCAGGTAGTACGACGTCGTCGGTGCGTTCCAGCTCCGACGCTTGAGCGCCTGAAAGACGTCGTCGAGCGAGCGTCTGTTCTCCGTCTTCGCGCGTAGCCACAGATCGAGATAGAGCGCGAGCCCGGCGCCCTTGGTGTAGTACGAGAAGAAGGTGTTCGCGCCGTTGGTCGGCTGCGGCTGCGCCCCGCCATCCCAGAATGGCGCGTGGAACGACGCCATGCGCGCCGACACCTCCTTGCGCCCCGGGGCCGTGAGGTTGGCCTGGATCAGGCCACCCATGGTCGCGTAGAACGCGTCGGTGGGGACGATGCCCGCGCGGCCGAGCGCGGACAGGCCGTAGTACTGCGTCCATCCTTCGGCGACCCAGAGGCTCGGCTGGTACTGCTCGCGCGTGTAGTCGAAGGGACCGAGCACCGCTGGGCGCACGCGCTTCACGTTCCACACGTGGAAGTACTCGTGCGCCGCGGTGGTGATGCCCGGCAGCACGGCAGTCGAATCCTGCCAGGGATTCCGGTTGACGATCTGCGTGGAGTAGAGGTGCTCCATCCCGTCCCCGCCCGGGAAGCCGATGTTGAAGAGGAACGTGTACTGCTCGAGCGGCGGGGGCGAGAACACGGAGTTCTCGTAACGCACGATCTTCTCGACGTCGCGGACGAACCGCTCGCGCGTGGCGGAAGTGACGGGCCCGTTGTGGTGCACCATCGTGCGGTAGCGGCGTCCGTCGACGACGAACGAATCGAGCATCACCGCGGGCACGACTTCCGTCGGCGTGTCGATGAGCCGGTCGTAGTTCTCGAATCGAAAGCTGGTCTGGTCGGCGGTGCGCGTGTCGCCGTTGATGATGTGCCAGCCGGCAGGAGCGACGACGTCGAGCGTGACGGGATCAGGCTTGTGCCCTTCCACGTACATGAAGAGGCCCGCGCCGTTCCAGTTGGCGTGCGTGGTATCGAGCACGCTGAAGGTGCCCGAGAGCGCGTTGGCGAAGACGCGGTAGCGCAGCCGCACGTCGTGCGCGCCGCCCGTGAGCACGATCCAGCGGGAGCCGTCCGTCTTGTCCCAGCGCAGCGCGCGCCCTCCCTCGCCGGTCGCGCGGAACTCCTGGACGTTGCGGGCAAAATCCATCCGCGCATAGCGTCCCGGCGACCAGACGGGAAGCTGAAGCGGCAGCGTATCGCCGCGCACGCCGCCGATGTCGATCGACACGTCGTAGAGGTGCGACGCCGGATCGGGCATGGCGACGTGGTAGGCGATGCGAAGCGGCTGAGCGATCGCGGCGTTCGCGAGGGCGCCGAGCAGGAGGAGAGCGGAGGTAAGGACGCGCACGAAGATGCGGATTCGACGGATGATGAATGCAAGAACGCCCGTTCCGGCTGTCCCGGAACGGGCGCACTCTGAAGCTCCCGTCTTACCACGCGCGACGCAAGCGCCGCGGCGATGCGTCAGGGCTTCTTGGTGATGCTGGAATCGGTCTTCACGCTCGGCGTATTGGCGGAATCCGCCTTCGCATTCTGCAGCTTCTGGGACTCGGCTGCATGCGTGTCGATCGCCTTGAGGCCACCGTACTTCTTGTCCTTGATGAGCTCACCGGTCATGGCGTCGACGTGGACCTCCGACGCGCCGTTCTTGCCATTCACCATCTTGATCTCATACACGAGGCGTCCTTCCTTCATCTCGAGGTCGGCCGAGCTGATCTCACCGGCGTCGGGGCTCGTGCGCGCGATGGCGAACGCCGAGTCGCCGCTGATCTTCACCGTCGAGGCAAGGCTCTCCGCAACCTTCACGTCCACCTTCGCTGCCGCGTGCGGCGTCACCTGGCCTTCAGGCTTCGGTGCGTTGGCCGTGACACCCGCCGCCGGTGCGCCCATGGCCGGCATCGCGCCGGTGGACGGCGCCACTTCGGTCTTCGTGGCGGCCGTGTCTGCGACCGCGCCGTTCGACGTCGTGGTCGTCGCCTTCTTTCCGGTATCGCTCGGAGCGGTGGTTTGCTGCGCTGCTGCGGGAAGCGCGAACGCGGCGAGCATGACCGCGGCGAGCGCATAGCGATGTGACATCATTGAACTCTCCTGCAAGAAGTGAGGGGTCTTCCGCCTAGTCGACGGGTACCCTGCCATCTCTCGCAGATACCGTGCACGCGAACCGCAGAATCGTGATATTTTCGAGAGAAAATTGTGAGCAGTGACTTGGGTCACTGCGCTCGCGTGGGGCACGCCACTCGTACGGAGTCGAGCTCGCCTACTCGCCGCGAAAAAGTGGTCGCCGCTTCTCGCGGAACGCTGCGATCGCTTCGGCGACGTCGCGCGTCGTGAAGCACTCCTTGATGCTCACGAGTTCATCGCGCAGTGCGACGTCGAGCTCGGTGTCGAGACTGCGCGCGAGCAATCGCTTCGTCAGTGCGTGTGCGATCGGCGCGCCCGTCGCGAGCTGCGCAGCGTACGCACGTACGCGATCGGCGAAGACGTCGTCGCCGACGACTTCAGTGGCGAGACCGATGCGCGCTGCTTCCTCCGCCTCCACGTCGCGTCCCGTGAGCAGGATGTCGGTTGCACGCGCGAGGCCGACGTGGCGCGGCAGGAAGTAGCTGACGCCCGCATCCGGACTGAGGCCACGCCGCACGTAGCCAGCGGTCATGCGCGCCGATGCGGCGACGATGCGCACATCGCACGCGAGTGCGAGCCCGAAACCCGCACCGGCCGCCGGACCATTCACCGCCGCGATGACCGGCTTCTCGCACCTCACGACGCTGCGCACCCACGTGCCGACCCACGCGTACGGATCGAGGCGCTCGGCACGCGTGGACGACGGCAGCGTCGGCGGCTCGGAGAGATCCAACCCTGAACAGAAGGCGCGCCCCGAGCCCGTGATCACCACCACGCGAACGGAATCCTCCGCCGCGGCGTCAGCCACGGCGGAGGAGAACGACGACGCGAGCGCGCCGTTGACCGCGTTCAGCTTGTCCGGACGGTCGAGCGTGAGGGTGCGAACCCCGTCCTCGGACGTTTCGACGAGTAGATGCGTGTAGTCAGCCATGCGCAATCATGCGCCAACACGGCGTGCCTGTCGAGCATCGTCACTCCTCGGGCCGCGGCCGCACCGGCGCGACGGCGACGTGGCGCGAGAGCTCTCCAGCCAGCTCGGCAAGACGGATGAAGTCCGCCCGGTACCCGTCCCGATCGTCGCCACGAGCATCGCGCGCGAGCTCGATCACCTTGGGCCACGCCAGCGATCCCGCGTACGGCGAACCGCGCAGCAGCATGCCGAACCCGGCGACCGCGCTGGCGAAGCGCATCGACTCCGAGGGTGGTCCGCGCCGAGCCGTCACGGGATGATTCACGAGCTGGCTGCGATCGCCGTCAGGCGCCTTCCACCGCATCGCAACATGCAGCAGCTCGTCGCTCGGCGCGGTCGGCACGGCTGGACGCTGATAGCGAAGCGCGCCCGTCTCGTGCAGCGTGACGTCGAGCCGCACGTCGGTCCGCACGATCTCGTACATCGCGGTGACCATGTGTCCCGCACCGACCTCACCGGCGTCCTTCGCATCGTTCGCGAAGTCCTCGTCGCGCAGCAGACGATCCTCGTAGCCGAGGAGCCGGTAGGCGCGGACGCGCGCGGGGTTGAACTCGACCTGCAGCTTCACGTCCTTCGCCACGGTGACGAGCGTACCGCCCATCTCCTTCACGAGCATCTTGCGCGCCTCGAGCAGGTCGTCGATGTAGCCGTAGTTGCCGTTCCCTGCATCGGCGAGCTTCTCCATCTTGGCATCCTTGTAGTTGCCCATGCCGAAGCCAAGGATGGTGAGGAAGGCGCCCTCGGTGCGACGCTGCTCGATGAGATCCACGAGCGCGCCGTCGCTCGACGGGCCGACGTTGAAGTCGCCGTCGGTGCAGAGGATGACGCGGTTGTTTCCACCGCGGACGAAGTTCTGCCGCACGACGTCGTAGGCGAGACGGATGCCCGCGCCGCCCGCGGTCGATCCACCTGCCTCGAGCCCGTCCAGCGCGGCGAGGATGCGCTGCTTGTCGCCGCCCGAGGTGGATGGCAGGACGAGCCCCGCATTGCCGGCATAGACGACGATCGCGACGCGATCCTGCTCGCGCAGTTGGTTCACGAGCAGCGCGAGCGACTGCTTCACGAGCGGCAGCCGACCGGGGCCCATCATCGAGCCGGACACGTCGATGAGGAAGACGAGATTTGCCGCCGGTGCGCGGCGCATGTCGACATCGCGTGCGCGGAGCGCGATGCGAACGAGATCGTGCGCCGGGTTCCACGGCGCGGCGGCGACTTCGGTGGTGATGCGCAGCGGCACGTCGCCACGCGCGGGCTCCGCGTCACCGTACGGGAAGTAGTTCACGAGCTCCTCGATGCGTACGGCGTCCTTCGGAGGCAGCGTGCCGTGGTCGAGGAAGCGTCGGACGTTGGCGTACGACGCGCGGTCCACGTCGACGGAGAAGGTGGAGAGCGGCGCGACCGCCGATGAGCGAAACGGGTTCTCATCGATGCGATCGTACGCCTCGGTGTTGCCCGGCTCGCGCTGGCGGCGAATGCCAATCTCGTCGTGGTACGCGTAGCCACGCGCTGGCGCGCCCGCGGCGAGGGGCGCCATGGCGGCCACCGCACCCGTGATGGATCTGGTGCGCGCATCGCCGCGCACCTTCTCGGCAGCGGCGGGTGCCTCGCGCAGCACGGCGACGCCTGGCTGGACGCTGCTGTCTTCGAGGCCTGCGAGGCTGACGAGATGCACGTCGACGCGTGTCGTGTCGCCGCGCAGCGTCACGGCGCTCTGCCAGGGCTCGTACCCGGTGCGACGCGCGAGGAGCGTGACGCGCTCCACCTCGCTCGAGCGCGCGACGGTGATGGAATAGCGGCCGTCGGCCGCGCTCACGGCGTGCGCGGCACGCCCGGCGACGGTGATCGCCGTGCCGGCGACCGGACGTCCCGCGGAGGTGACGCGCCCGACGATCACGGTGGACTCGAGCCGCCTCGCCTCAGCGCGGGAATGCACGACGAGCGTGGCGCCGACGGCGAGCGAGAGCAGGAGCGGAGTCAGTTGTTTACGATGTGCGGTCATGGTGACCTGCGGTTGGAGGATGCCGGGGAGACGCCGGCTTCCCTCCTCCTTGCACATCGCCGCCACCGGTCGGGGTGGCCGCCGGCCGTCCGATGCGGAACGGCCCCCGAAGACCGCCCGGCGCGTTGCATCCAGATTGGTATATATTCTTTCCGGACCCGCCCACCCTCGCCCCCATCATGCCTGTCCGCCGATCCTCACCTTCCGGTCGGTCTCCCGCTGCGCGCATCGCGCGAACAGCTCGCCCCGCCGAAGACTCGACGGCCGCTGATGCGCCCCACGGCTCGCGCCCGGAGCAGGTCTATCTGCGCCTGCGCGAGCTCATCGTCGGGGGCCAGCTCGCCCCCGGCAGCCGCGTCGTCGAGACCGAGGTAGCAAGCCGGCTCGGTGTGAGTCGCACTCCGGTGCGCGAAGCACTGCAGCGACTCCAGCAGGAAGGGTTCGTCGTCGGTGCGCCGGGCGCACAGCAGGCGCGGCTGACCGTTGCACCGCTCACACGCAGCGACGTCCACGAGCTGCTGAACATCGTCGGCGAGCTCGAAGGACTCGGCGCTCGCTGGGCGGCGGCACTGCCGGCGGCCGATCGCCGCGCCCTGGCGAAGGAGCTGCGCGCACTGAACGTCGAGTTCCATCGCCTCGCCCGCGAGGTCCCGCTCGATCATGGTGCGATGTACGAAGCCGACGAGCGACTGCACCGCAAGATCGTCGAGGCGAGCGCTGGTCCGCGGCTACTCACGCTGCACGACAGCGTGAAGCCGCAGGCAGAGCGGTACATCCGCATGTACATCAGCCTGCTCACCGGCGACATCCGTCCTTCGGTTGCCGAGCACGACGCGATCATCGAGGCGATCGAGGGCGGCAACGTCGATGAAGCGCAGGTGGCCGTGCAGACCAACTGGCGCCATGCCGCCGATCGAATCGTGAAGGTGATCGATGTGGCGGGGGAGAGAGGCAGTTGGTGAGTGAGTTGGATAGTGAGCTAGTTGGATGGATGGTGGGATAGTTGGAAACGGCCTCGGGAAGCTTCTGCCTCCCGAGGCCGTTTCTCACCAACTCATCAACCGACTCACTATCTCACCACCCAACTCACCAACTCACCGCCCTTCGAGCTCCTGCCTCAGCTTGAGAAAGCTCTCGTATCTCGCCGCGCTCACCTCGCCGCGCTGCACGGCGTCGCGGACGGCGCAGTCGGGCTCGACCTCGTGCCGGCAGTCGACGAAGCGGCATTTGTGGAGGAAGGGACGCAGCTCGGGGAAGCACTCGTCGAGCGCGGTGGGTGAGAGGGCCCACATCCCCACCTCGCGCAGTCCCGGGGTGTCCGCCACGTAGCCGCCCTCGGGACCCGGCAGCGGATGGAGGTAGCCGCCGACGGTCGTGTGCCGGCCCTTGTTCACGGACTCGCTGATCTCGCCGACGCGCAGGTCGAGCCCGGGGAACATGGCATTGATGAGCGACGACTTGCCGACGCCCGAGGGTCCGGTGAGGACGCTCGTCACACCAGCGAGCGCGTCGTGGAGCGCTTCGATGCCCTCCATGCGCTTGACGCTGGTGTAGTGCACCGGATAGCCGGCTCGCTCGTAGTCGAGCCAG
>DASVNI010000390.1:0-3730 GCA_036383935.1 Gemmatimonadaceae bacterium
GGCCGCGGGCGGCTGACCGCGCTCTTGCGCTCGCGCCCGATCATTGCGACATACCGGCGCGACCGGAACCCGCGCGCGCGCCAGGACGTAGGGTCGAGTGCTCGTCACCGATCCTCTCAGCCAACTCGATCATGATGATCCCTGAGGTCCAGGTCTTCGCTCAGGTCGCCGCCATCTCCGCCGGCCTCATTGCGGCCTGCTGCGGCATTGCCGTCGCCACCTACCGCTCCGTCAAGAGCACGGACAACAAGCACCTCCCGCCGAGCACCGAGGTGAGCAATCGCCTCGACCAGCTCCAGCAGTCGGTGGACGCGATCGCGATCGAGGTGGAGCGGCTGGCCGAAGCCCAACGATTCACTGCCCGACTCGAGGCCGAGCGGGAAGGTCGCAACGCACTACCCGCTCAGAGTTGACCCGTGACTGAACGTCCTCCGCTGCTGCGCCCGAAGCCGGTGCAGAAGGGGGACACGATCGGCATCGTCGCCTCGTCATACGCCCCGCGAGCCCGCTGGCTGGCGCGCGGCATCCGGGCACTCGAGCGCGCCGGCTACGGCGTGATCGTCGATCCCGAGCTCTCCACCGTGCGGCGCTACACGCGCGCCGAGGACGAGCGCCGCGCCGCGCGGTTCACCGAGATGTGGCTCGATCCCCGCGTCGATGCCGTCATCAGTGGGACCGGCGGCTACGGGGCGGTACGCATGCTCCCGTATCTCGATCCCGCGATCTTCTCGGCGAATCCCAAGTCGTTCGTCGGCTACTCCGACGTCACGGTGCTGCACATCTGGCTGGAACGCCTCGCCGGCCTGCGCGCCTTTCACGGGCCGACGGTGGACGACCTCATCCCCAGCGCGCGCGACATCACCACGTCGTCCCTCCTCACCGCGCTCACCACGCCGCGTCCCACCACGCGCATGGGACGCGACGTCGCGCGCAGCGCGCGCCCGGGGCGCGCGACCGGCCGGCTCGTCGGCGGCAACCTCGCGCTCGTGCAGCAGACGATCGGAACGCCGTACGAGATCGACACGACCGACGCGATCCTCTTCCTCGAGGAGGTGCGCGATCCGATGTCGTTCGTCGACGAGCGGCTCGTCCAGCTCCGCGCCACGGGACTGCTCGGCAAGGTGCGCGGCATCGTCTTCGGCCACCTCTCCCTCGATCGCTCCGAGGAGGATGACTTCGAGGATTTCGTCCTGGATCTGGTCGCCGATCTCGGCGTTCCTGTGCTGATGGACTTTCCAGCCGGACACGACAGTCCTAATTTGACGCTGCCTCTCGGGACCGAAGTCGAGCTCGTCGCCGAAGACACGACTGGCTGGCTCGTGTACCGGGAGGATGCGCTGGCCAGTGGCGTCCCCTCCCCGCCCTCTGCGTGGTGACCGAACTACCCGACAGCGAGCACTTCGATCTCGTCGTGATCGGCGCCGGCCCAGCCGGCGAGAAGGGCGCCGCGCAGGCGGCGTACTTCGGCAAGCGCGTCTGCATCGTCGAGCGCGCCCCCAAGCCGGGCGGTGCCATGGTGAACACCGGCACCATCCCCTCCCGCACCCTGCGCGAGACGGCGACGTACTTCTCCGGCTTCCGCCAGCGCGGCCTGTACGGCGTGGATCTGCGCGTGAAGCCAGGGATCACGATCGGCGACTTCATGCAGCGCGAGCGGAACGTCATCGAGACCGAGTGGGAGCTGATCAACCACAACATCCAGCGCCACCACATCGCCACGATCCAGGGCACGGCCCGCTTCGTGGATGCGCACACCGTCGAGGTGACGCGCTACGGCACGGCACCCCGCCGTCTCACCGCCGACGTTTTTCTCGTCGCCACGGGCGGGCGGCCGGCGGCGCCGGTTGGGTACGCGCTGGACGGCGAGGTCGTCGTCGACAGCGACTCCCTGCTCACACTGCAGCGGATCCCGGCGTCGATGATCGTCATCGGCGGAGGAGTGATCGGCTGCGAGTACGCCTGCACCTTCGCCGCGCTCGGCACGCGCGTCACGGTGATCAACGAGCGCTCGCGCCTGATCTCGCACCTCGACCGCGAGGTGAGCGACGCGCTGCGACGCTCGATGACGGCGCGGCTCAACGTCACGGTGTACGGCAACGCCGAGGTCCGCAACGTCGAGGTGAACGGTGGCCGCGCCTCGGTCACCCTGCGTGATGGAACGTACATCACGGCCGATCTCGTCCTCGTCGCGAGTGGCCGCGTCGGCAACACGAAGGCGCTCGGGCTCGAGGCGCTCGGCGTGCGCACGAACGCCCGATCGTTCGTGCAGGTGGACGCGAACTATCGGACCGCCGTACCGAACATCTACGCGGCGGGCGACGTCATCGGCTTCCCCGCGCTCGCCTCGGCCGGCATGGAGCAGGCACGCGTCGCCGTCTGCAACGCGTTCGACCTCCGCTACAAGCGCGCCGTCTCGAGCGTGCTGCCGTACACGGTGTGGACGATCCCGGAGCTCGCGACCGTCGGCGAGAGTGAGGAGTCGCTCATCCAGCGCGGCGCGCCCTTCGAGATCGGACGCGCCAGCTTCCGCGACTGCGCGCGTGGCCAGATCCTCGGCGACGTCGATGGGTTCGTGAAGCTGCTGTTCGATCCGGCGAGCCAGCGCGTGCTCGGCGTCACGATCGTCGGCGAGGGCGCCTGCGAGTTGATCCACGTCGGGATGACCGTCATCGCCCTCGAGGGGACGCTCGACTTCTTCATCCAGGCGGCGTTCGGTTTCCCCTCGCTCGCCGAGTCGTACAAGTACGCTGCCTACGACGGGCTCCAGCAGATGCAGCGTCGGCACGCGCCCCTGCCGACGCCAGTAAACGCCGAGCCGGCGGTCGAGCTTCCGGGATGATGCGCGCCTATCAGGGCGCCGTCGCCGCCGCCCTGGCGCAACGATCGTAGCTCGCCAGCCTCAGCCGGACTCTCATCGCTTGCGAGGCTGGTTGCTCGCCGTCGGACCGCGGCGTAACGTAGGGTCAATGTCGCCATCCCTCGAGCTCAGCTCTCACACAGACGCCAATCGCGAACGACGCGAACGTCCGCCGTTCGCGTTCGTCGCCGAGCGGCTGTGGCTCGACTTCGTGAACACCGACACCGGTGTGCGCGGCCCCGACGCACTGCACGATTTCAATCGCTTCGTGCTCTGGCTCGAGGCAGCGCGCGTGCTCGACGCAGAGCGGAGCGCGACGATGCGGCGGCGTTCGGAGCAGCAGCCGGCGGGCGCACTCGCCGTTCTCGGCGACGCGCGACGCGTGCGCACCGTGCTGCGCGCACTCGCCGAGCGCGGCGTGTTCGCCGGCGACGTCCGCATGGCGGCGCTCAGCGAGATCAATCGCGTGCTCGGTCGCAGCGCGGGCACGCGGCGCGTCGAGCTCCGCGCCGACGGCACCTTCGCTCGCGCGTTCGTGCCCGTCGGCGACGCCTTCGCGGGCCTGCTCATCCCCGTCGTCGAGAATGCGGCCGACGCGCTCATCCTCGATCAGCTGGGCCGCGTGCGTCGTTGCGCCGACCCGCGCTGTGGCCGCGTCTTCCAGGACGAGACGAAGAACGGTCGCCGACGCTGGTGCGACATGGCGACCTGCGGAAACCGCGCGAAGGCGGCGCGGCACCGCATGAAGCTGCACGCGTGAGCTCGACGGTCTGCTGCGACGCAGCAGACCGTCGAGCTCACGCGTGCAGCTTCATGCGGTGCCGCGCCGCCTTCGCGCGGTTCCCGCAGGTCGCCATGTCGCACCAGCGCCGG
>DASVNI010000391.1:0-5367 GCA_036383935.1 Gemmatimonadaceae bacterium
ATCTGCACTTACACCGAGCTGTCGGAAGGTCTCGGCGTGGCTCTCGAGCGTCGCGTCGGTTTCCCAAGCGTGGCGAAGCGCGGTGAGCCGGCCGGAGAGCGCCGCGAGTGAATCGGTGGCGGCGGCCCCCGCGCTCGTCGCCGCACGCACCCCGCCGAGCGCGATGTCGCGCCAGCGATGGAGCTGGTCCTCGATCGTCGTGAAGGGGAGCGGATCCCACAACGCAATGTCGCCCGGCTTGAACTTCACGACGGCGGAGAGATCCTCGCCCAGCACGTGCGCGGCGTGTCGCCCTTCGGGATTCGTCAGCGCCAGCTCGCTCGCCTCGCGCCACGCCTGCTGACTGGCGTTCCACACCGCGTCGGTCAGCGCCTGGCTCGCCTTGCTCGTGCCGCGGAACATCACCGTCGCATGGCGTGCCCATTCCAGCACGGCCATGCCGGACTCGAATGGCGTGTCCACGCCGCGCGCCGCCGAACCGAAGTACGTCTCCAGGTTCGGGTCGGACATGAACACCTGGTAGTCGCTGTGGAAGCGGACCAGCGACTCGACGTCCGCCATCATCGTCGTGCGATCGGTCTGTCGTCCACCGCTCATTCGACGATACGCCGCGACCGCCTCGCGATAGCTCCCGGAGAAGACACCGGGCATGAAGCGCGGCGCCTCGGCGAGGGCCGTCGCGATGCGACGCAGCTCGGCGAGCGACGGACGCATCTCGGGGTTGAAGCGCGCGTCGCGCGACGCACGGGTACGGGTCAGCTCCGCCGCACGCTCGGCCAGCGCCGCCACGCGCTCCGTCGCGTTCGGCGTCTGCAGCGCCATACTCCGCAGCGAGAGCGCGCCATTCGGCAGCTGCTCCACCGCCATCGCGACCGAGACCAGCCCGAGCGCCACACCAACCGGCAGCTCGTGCGTCACACCGAGTGCCGCGGCGATCCGCGTCGCCACCGCCTGGAGCGCGAGCAGGTGCTCGAGCACCTCGGAGAGGAGCCCGACCGCTTCCCTGACCGTGCCGACACTGGCTTCGTCGCCCAGCATCCGCATCGCATCGCGCAGCGCGGCCGCGTGCTCCTTCGCCGCGTCGGGCGAGATCGTGCCGGCCACGCCCCACGCGCCGTCGACTGCGCTCCACGCGAGACGGCTGGCATCGGCCGCCTGCACCGCGGCCTCGCTGGCGGACTCGCCAGCGTTCGAATGGACGGCGTCGATCAGCGCGGCGGGGACGTCCGCATCGGGGGCAACGACGTGCCGCACGCGCGAGAGCAGCGGCAGCAACGCCTCCGGCGAATCCGGCCACGCCACAGCGCCGATGTCGGAGGCCAGTGCACGGCGCGCGCGCTCCGCCGTCTCGAGCGCTTCGCGCGCCAGACGTGCCAGCGCGACGAGCGACTGCGCGGCGTCGAACGAGAGGTCCGCGCGCGACATCCCCTGCCAGGGATGCGACTCGCTCGCTCCGATATCGGCGGCGACGGAGGCGTGCGCCGCCGCGAACGCCTGCAAGGTAGCCCGATGCTTCGCCGCTTCGGATGGCGTAACCATCTTCGCGTTCGGGATCGCCGACTCGCGCAATGCATCCACGGCGCGCTCGGGGACTTCGCCGCCGAGCCGGCGTGCGCGCCAGAGGACGTCGAACGCCGTGAGGCCAAGCGATCCGAAGGGGCGATGCAGCCGCTCGACGTGACCGGTGAGCTCCTTGCGCGACTCGGCGAGCAGGCCGTCCACCGTCATCAGCTCGTGCGCCGCGCCGTCGGTGGCCGGGAGATCGATGCGCGCCTTGAGCAGGTCGAGGAACTCGCGCTTGTTGCTCGTGTGGCTGTGAAGGGGCAGACAGAATGGACCAAGCCCGATGTGGGCGAGGCGATCCATCACCACATCGAGTGCCGCCTTCTTCTCCGCGACGAACAACACTTTTTTTCCCGCCGCGATCGCGTCGGCGATCATGTTGGTGATCGTCTGCGACTTGCCGGTGCCGGGCGGTCCCTGCACGACGAGATTCTCGCCGCGCTGCACGTCCACGAGCACGCTGTGCTGCGAGCTGTCGGCCGGTACGACGATCGGCGGCACGGGGCGCCGATCGGCGGGGAGCGCGTCGATGTTGTACTCCGTCGTGCGCAGCTCGGCGGTTGCGTCCTCATCCGTGCCGCTCACCGGTTCCACGTCGCCGAGCACTTGACGGAGCAGCGGCACGGCGAGCAGGTCGTGATCGGCGGGCCAGGTGGCGGGATCGAGATCGCGCCACATGAGGATCTTGCCGAACGACACGAGCCCGAGCGTGAGCTGGCGACGGAGCTTCCATTGCGGCGCCGCGACGCGCAGCACGTCCTCGACGCGCGAGAAGTACTGCTCGAGCCCTTCCTCCGGCTCGACGCTCGGCAGCGCGATGCCGAAGCTCTTCCGGCACATCTCCTGGAGCGTGACGTTCGTGCTCCAGTCCTCCCCCGACGCGGCGACCGTGTAGGGATAGGTGTGCGTCGCCGGGTCGAGCGCGAGCCGCGACATCGTGACGGGGAGCAGGACGAGGGGCGCCATGCGCGTCTTCTCGCCGGCGACGTCGGACCATTCGACGAAGCCGAAGAGGAGGTGCAGCATGTTCGCGCCGCTCTCCTGGATCGCCGTCACCGCGCTCGCCTGCATCTTCTGCAGCCGCGCCTCGAGCTCGTCCGGGGTGAGCAGCGTCTGCAGCCGGGTGTCGCCATGTCGCGCCGTGTCGGACGCCGGTGCGGCGAGCAGGTCGTACGACGGGTCGATGCCGAGCGCGATGGCCGCGGCGCGGATCTGCTCCTCGCGCTGCGCGCGCGCCGCCCGAGCCGCTTCGCGCCGCTCGCGCTCGGTCAGTGGCGGCTGGATCTCCACGCCGGGCGGCGGCGTGGCGACGGCGGCGTTGGCGATGTTGGGGGTGTTGGTCGCACTGGCCGCATTGGCCGAGCGGCCGTTGCGTCCCGAGCGCGCGAAGCCGCGCGGCACGGGCGCAGCGACCGGTGCGGGGACGTCGGCAGCCCTGATGGAGGCGAAGCGATACGCACGATTCGCGATCAGCGCGTCGAGAACGACCGTCGGCACCTCATCGACGATGCGCAGCGAGCTGGCGCGCGGATGGGTGTAGTTGAGCAGCGGATTGCGGGCGCTGAGATCCAGCAGCCGCATCCGCATCCGCTCGAGCACTCGACGAGGCGCTTCGTCGCGCGGGGAAGTCTCCATGACATGCGTACGATGGCGCGCGGTGGCACGCCGCGCCACATCTGTTCATCGCAGCGCACTGAGCTGTAGAGCGGTGAGTGGGTGAGTGGCGGGCCGAACGCGGTACGACTCCTCGGGGATCTCGGCCAACGTCGAGTGGTGCACCATCTCGCCCAGCCCGAAGTACTGCTGGAAGCTCATGATGAGCGGACGCCAGCGCGATGGGTCGATGCGATGCTCGTGGCCATCCATCCGAATACGCTCGTCGACGTGCACCCTCAGGATGCGCATCTCGAGCGCGATCAGCCGACCGCGCCGATCCGGATCGGATGCTGCGAGTGGATGTGAACCCTCGAGCACGGCCTCGAGCTGGACGGGGCACTCGTGCACTCGCGGCGGCGCCACGAGGGTAGAGTCCACGGGCGTGAGTCCGGCCACCGCGAACTTGTCCCGCTCGTGTCGGTAACCCATCGCCACCTTGCGAGGTGGGACTGGATCGGAACCGGTGGTTCGCGCCAGCCGGTTCACTGCCTCGACCTGTTCCACCGAAGGGAGGTTCAGGACGCACTCGCCGGTTCTCAGGATGTTGGCCGGTGTGTGCGAGCTCGCGCCGAAACCGAGCATGCAACTACGTCCCAGCCACCACGCCGACGACATCGGCGCCAGGTTCGGAGAACCGTCCTCGTTGATGGAGCTGACGAGCACGACGGGCGTGCCGAAGTAAAGGATGGCGGGATCGATGATCGTGTGCATGGTCCGCGTTCGGGGGGTGGTGGGTGGACGGCGCGTATCGCGTCGCTCAGCCTACCAGAGGACGCGGCGACGGCGCTCCCCGAATCGTGCTCCGAGCCTGCGCTCGGAATGACCAGACCTGCGGAACTCCGACCGAAGGTGCGAAGCGCCGCAGGGAGGAGCAATCACAACCGTGGACCTGCGGAACTCCGACCGGAGGTGCGCAGCGCCGCAGGGAGGAGCGATCATGCAACTCGAGCGAATGACTAGTTGCTGATCGGCTCGAGCTGCACGGTCGGCAGCAGCTCGAGAAACGCCGCCACCGCCGGGTTCTCGTTGTCCAGCCGCCAGCACGCGGACAACGTCGCGCGCACGTCGGCGCCCTCGAGCTCGAGGTAGCGCACCCCGTCGCGCAGCGAGCGCGCGATCGACGCGGGCACGAGCGCGACACCGACCTCGGCGGCGACGAGGCTGACGATCGTCTGCATCTGCTCCGCTTCCTGCACCACGCGCGGGCTGAAGCCGGCGGCGTGGCAGAGGCTGAGGATGCGGTCGTACAGGCCTGGGCCCGTCTGGCGCGGGAAGATGATGAAGGACTCCGCGCTCAGCGCCTCGGGACGGATCGAGCTCTCGTTCGCGAGCGGATGCCGAGCGGGGAGCGCGGCGACGAACGGCTGATCGACGATCACCCGCAGGCCGAAGAGGGGTGCGCCCTCGACCGGCGGGTGCAGCAGTCCGACGTCGATCTCGCGCGCGCGCAGTGCCTCCGCCTGTGCACCCGACGAGAGCTGCCGAAGCTCGAGCGCGACGTCGGGAGCGCGCTCGCGAAAGGCGCGGAAGGTCGCCGGCAGCACGCTGTACGTCGCCGGGGAGACGAAGCCGACGACGAGCCGCCCGATGATCCCCTCGCTCGCACGCCTCGCCGCGATGGCGGCTGCGTCGGCCATGGTGAGCAGGCGTCGCGCGTGATCGAGGAAGACGCGGCCGGCCACCGTGAGCCGCGCCGCGCGGCCGACGCGGGTGAGGAGTCGCACGCCCAGCTCCCGCTCGAGCTGCTGGATCTGCCGGCTGAGCGCGGGCTGCGTGATGTGCAGGCGCTGCGCGGCGCGGGCGAAGTGTCCCTCTTCCGCGACGGCGATGAATGAACGAGCGAGTCTGAGCTCCAGCACCGTCGAAGGATGGGTGAGGGCGCGCAGCGACGCATGCGCGCGGCGCATCGGTCGGTGCGGAAACGGCATTTGCCGGTGCGCGAGCCCAATATTCTGTTTGGTGCCCGCGCTCGACAAGCTGCGGGGTGTCATCCCGAGCGAGCGTAGCGAGTCGAGGGATCTGCACCTCTCATCCCCAGCCGAGGACGTTCCATGCCCCGACCCATGTCCGTGCTGGCGTCGCTCTCCCTCGGCGCCCTCCTCCTCTCGGCAGCCCCCCACGACGGGGTCAGAGCCCGGGGTCAGAGCC
>DASVNI010000392.1:0-2248 GCA_036383935.1 Gemmatimonadaceae bacterium
CGCGGCCTCCGCGTGCTCCGCGTGAACCCGCGGCGCAGAGATCCCTCACCGCGAACGTGCAGATCCCTCGACTCGCTACGCTCGCTCGGGATGACAGCAGCCGTTCCGCATCCCTTCATCCCCGCATCGTCTCATCCCCGCTACAAGTATCCCTTCCTCTTCAGGAACGCGACCCAGCGCTCGTAGCCGGCCGGGTTGAGGTGCAGGCCGTCGCCAGTGAGGCTCGCATCGAGATGGTTCTGCCGATCGATGAAGATCGGCCAGAGGTCGATGTACGTTGCGTGCGTCTCACGCGCCATCCGCTGCAGCAGACGATTCACCGCGACGACGCGCGGCTGCTTGTCGTAGTGCTGCGGGAAGTTCTTCACCGTCGGGTTGAGCGGCAGGATGCTCTGGACGAAGATCTTCGTCTGCGGGCTCCGCGCGCGCACGCTGTCGATCAGCATCCGGTACTCGGCGGCAATCACCGCGTCGGGAATGTCCTTGCTGATGTCGTTGATCCCGATGAGGACGAACAGCCTGGACGGCTTGCGGCGCGTGACGTCGTCGAGGCGCGTGCGGAGGCCGAAGGTGACGTCGGCGCCGATGCCGCGGTTCACGACGGTGCTATCGCCGGTGAGCTTCGCCCAGTCGCCGCCCTGCGTGATGCTGTTGCCGAGGAAGATGATGCGGCCCGTGACTACGGGCTCCGCCTCGAACTTCGCAAGGCGGCTCGAGCGCACCTCGGGCATGCTCGTGGTGGTGTCGTACAGGCGCTGATTGGTGGGAAGCTGCGCAGCGCACAACGCGGGTAGCGCCACGAGGCACGCGGCGGCGCACGGGAGGATTCGTCGGGTAGGCATGGACGGGGAGCCTACGCGACGACGCGGCGTTGTCAAACGCGAACGAGCAGCGAGGGCGCGCCGCTCACGACAGCACGTTCCGATACAGAGCCTCCGTCTCCGCGTCGAACACGCACGCGACGATCCGCTCGAACCGCGAGTCGTGCTCGCGCATGACGCCGAGCGCGATCTCCGCCGCACGCCTCTTCGGAAAACCGTACACCCCGGTAGAGATCGCGGGGAATGCGATGCTGGTGACGTCGCCCTGTGCGAGCGCCAGTGCGAAGCTGCGCTCGTACGCAGCGCGCAGCAGCGCCTCCTCGTCGTCGCCGCCACCTCGCCACACGGGACCCACGGCGTGGATCACGTAGTGCGCGCGCAGCCGGAAGCCTGGCGTGATCACCGCGTCGCCCGTCGCGCAGGGCGCGAGTGCCATCGACGCGCGAACGAGCTCCGGCCCCGCGGCGCGATGGATGGCGCCATCCACGCCGCCGCCGCCGGCGAGCGACGAGTTGGCCGCGTTGACGATCGCATCCACCGCCAGCGTGGTGATGTCGCCCTGCACGATCTCGATCATGTGCCTTTCTCCGGCTCGGTCTGCTCGTTGGCAAGAAGTCTCGGTTCGCCACGATTGGCGAGTCTCTTGCCGATCACGTCGGCCGAGCCACACCTCGCCGGGCGGCCGATTCGCCGTCCTCGGAAGGATATGCACATGCGCGTGCGCACCATCGCCCTCGTTCTGTTCACCTCGCTGACGGCGCTCGGCGCCGACTGCGACTCGACCACCGGCCCGCGGCGACTCGGTGTCGCGGGCACGGTCCCGCCGGTCAACGACACGCTGAACATCGCGCAGATCCGCTTCGTCAACGCGACGGCGTCGACGGTGTTCGACGTCGTGCAGAATGGCATCATCGACACCGGCAACAGTGTGCTGCGGTTCGGGATGGTGTCCAGGTGTGTGACGGTCGTTGCGAGCGCGCCGGTCTTCGACGTTCGGCAGACGGGGACGTTCGTCACCTTCCCCGGCTTCAGCCTGACCCTTCAGGGGGCGGGCAGCCACACCATCATCGCCTTCACCGACGTCGCCGGCGCCACACGGTTCCTCACGATCTTCAACAGCGCGTTCGTTCCGGTGAGCGGACAGATCGGCTTCAGCGCGTTCAACGCCGTCTCCAACGGCATCGCGTTCGACGTGTGGGTCACCACGCCAAACGCCCCGCTCACCGCGACGACCCCGGTCGCCGCCGGCGTGCTCGGCGGCGTGAACTCGCCCTTCTTCGGGGTCGACGCGACGACCCCCAAGCAGATCCGGATCACAACGGCGAATTCGACGACCGTCGTGCTGGACCTCGGTACCGTGACGTTCATCCAGGGCGTGACCACGACGCTCGTCATCGCGCCGCCGCTGCCGGGCAGCAATATCATCC
>DASVNI010000393.1:0-1910 GCA_036383935.1 Gemmatimonadaceae bacterium
GGCGCACCGTCGTGCCGACAGGCGCGCGGAGCAGAGGGCCGGGCACCTGCGGCGTCTTCCCCGGCTCGGCGAGGGCGAGGATGCGCACGACGGGATCGTCGGCGCCCTCCGGGCGATACCCCGCCTCGACGACGTCGAGCGCCAGGGTGAGAACGCCCTTCGCGAGCCGGCCGCCCGGCACGCGATTCTGATTGAAGTCAGCGATGGGTGCGTTCGCGACGGGCCTCGGCAGGGGAAGCCGTGGCGGCGGGGGAACGACCTGGTCCTGCAGCAGCGGAGTGGCGAGAGCCAACACGGCGCGCAGCGCAACGAACGGCATCGTTCGAAGTCCGGGGACGAGGGGTGCACAATGCTCGCCGTCCCGGCGCGAAAGTCAACTGGAGTTGAGAGGGGGTGCGGGGATGCGGGGATGCGAAACGGCCTGGGGACGCCGGAGCTTCCCGAAGCCGTTCTGTCCGCACTCCCTCATTCGCGCATCCCCGCAGGAGTCTGAGCCCACACCTTCAGGGGACGGAGTCCTGCTTCGCCAACTGCACCGCGACGGCGCCGCTTGCGTCAGCGAAGTGCAGGCGGATCGTCCAGGTGCCCGGCACACCCGTGGTCGTGACGAAGGTGCCGTTCTCGGCGAGCGACCGTTGATAGACCTGCACCCCCTTGGCGTCGGAGACGAACACCGTCGCGGCGCCGAGGAGCGCGGTCGGGGTCTGGACGACCGTCGCGGTGGTACCGTCGATCTGCCAGCGGAAAGTGACGTCGTCGAACACCCCGACCAGGTCGACCGCCTGGAAGTTGAAGCTGTTGCGGATATTGACGACCTGCGGCTGGAGCTGTGGTACGGGGAGAATCCGGGTGTCGCACGCGCCAGAGACGGCGAGGGCGAACGCGAACGCGAGCCCAGTGGTGAGCAGATGGCGAGCGCGGTGCACGGGAACCTCCGAGTGAGAAGTTTCCGAGGCGAGGCGCACCGTGGAGGCCGGCTGCCCCCCTCTATGTCCAACCCTTCGTGGAACGCCGACGCCATGTATCGCACAGCCGAGGCCGAGCGGTCCCGAGGTGGGGGGGGAGTCGAGCGGCGTAGGTGCAGATCCCTCGACTCGCTCCGCGCGCTCGGGATGACGAGCCGCGGTCAGCACAAATGGTTGCCCTCTACGAGCCACCGCCGGATATTGCCCCATCCCGGCTCCGTCGCACGTCGAGCTCCCGCGGCAGTATGACCGACCCGAAGATCCCAGACATCGGCAAGTACCGCATCGTCGAGCTCGTCGGCGAGGGCGCGATGGGGGTCGTCTACAAGGCGACGGATTCGCTGCTCAACCGCACGGTCGCGGTCAAGGTCATGAACGACGCGATCGCCCGCCAGGACGATCTGCGTGCGCGCTTCCTGCGCGAGGCCCAGGCCGCCGCGTCGCTCCAGCACCCGAACGTCGTCAGCATCTACGACCTCGGCGAGGTGGACGGACACCTCTACATCGCGATGGAGTACGTGCCCGGTGCGGATCTCGAGACGATCCTCAAGGACACGGAGTCGCCGCTCGGGCTGCACCAGAAGCTCGACGTCGTGATCGACGTGCTCACCGGGCTTTCGTTCGCGCACAAGCGCGGCATCGTGCATCGCGACATCAAGCCGGCCAACATCCGCATCAGCGAGGACGGCCGCGCCAAGATCATGGACTTCGGCGTGGCGCATCTCGCGTCGTCCAAGCTGACGAGCACGGGCGCGTCGCTGGGGACGCCGAGCTACATGGCGCCGGAGCAGATCACGGGGGGGAAGACGACGCCGGCGACGGACATCTTCGCCGTCGGGGCCGTGCTGTATGAGCTCCTCACCGGTGAGCTCCCGTTCGACGCCGCCTCGATGCAGAACCTCTTCTTCAAGATCCTCACAGAGGAGGTGCGGCCGGTTCGCGAGC
>DASVNI010000394.1:0-3536 GCA_036383935.1 Gemmatimonadaceae bacterium
CCGATCACCGCGGGGAGGATGGCGATGTAGAGGCGATAGCTGATCTTCACGAGGCGTCCGTCAGGGTAGCGCGCGTCGGGTCGAAGGAGACGACGAGCACGTCGAGCCCCAGTCCGTTGTTCACGAGATCGCGCACGACCGAGCCTCGCAGCGCGTGGTGCAGCTTCGAGCGCTTGCTCTGGCCGACGATGAGGAGCGTCACGCCGCGCTCGACGGCGAACTTCGCCAGTGTCGCCGCGACGTTCGTCCCCTCGAGCTTGACGATCTCGGCGCCCATCGACTGCGCGAGCTGGATGTTGTCGACGAGCTTGCGCTGGACGGCGGTGTCGATCCGGTCCGCGCGCTCGTCCGGAGTCTGGACGTACACGCAGAACCAGTCGGAGTTCAGCCGGCCGGCGATGCGGCTCGCCTTGCGGAGCAGGGCGGCGGTGTACGGTGGGTTGCTCGACATCGCAACGAGAACGCGATCGACGGTGCGTGGCGCCGACGTGGGCGCCTCGCCGGTCTCGCGCCGGACGATCGCCTCGCGGGTGCGATCGACCGAGCTGGCTACTTCGCGCAGCGCGAGCTCTCGGAGGGTCGTGAGGTTCTCGTCCGTGAAGAAGTTGCGCAGCGCCGTCTCGACTTTGTCCGGGGCGTAGATCTTCCCCTCGCGCAGCCGCTCGCGAAGATCCTCCGACGAGATGTCGAGGTTGATCACCTGATCGGCCTGCGTGACGACCCAGTCGGGCACGGTCTCGCGCACCGTCACGCCGAGGACGCGCGCGATCGTGTCGTTCAGCGACTCGAGGTGCTGCACGTTCACGGCGGAGATCACGTTGACCCCCGCGTCGAGAAGGTCGAGCACGTCTTCCCACCGCTTCTGGTGGCGCGCGCCAGGCACGTTGGTGTGCGCCAGCTCGTCGACGAGCGCGACTTCCGGATGCCGAGCGAGCACGCCGTCCAGATCCATCTCCTCGAGGTTCACCCCGCGGTAGGCGATGACCTGACGTGGCACGACCTCGAGGCCGCCGATCTGGGCCTCGGTCTCGGCGCGGTGGTGCGGCTCGACGAAGCCGACGACGACGTCCACGCCGCGACGCTTCAGGTCGTGCGCCTCCTGAAGCATCCGGTATGTCTTCCCGACGCCGGCGGCCGAGCCGATGTAGAGCTTGAGCTTCCCACGATCGCGCCGGCGGACGAGCGTGAGAAAGTCGCTCGATCCGGGCGTCGGCTCGCGCGGCGTACGCCGTCGTTCGGAAAACCCCTGCGGCGTGGTCAGAAGGTCACCGCCAACGAGGTCACGATGAAGCCGTCTTGCTTTCGTCGCGTCGGTTCCGTGCCGTCCCAGAAGACACGCGCGTTATTCCAGAAGCCGCGCAGCTCGGTTCGCCAGAGCGCCCGCGCTTGCGGTGCGACGTCGAGGCCGATCGACCCGCCGTTCGCCTGCAACGCTGGATTGGGGAGGCCCTCGAAGCTGCCGGTCACAACGAGCACCTGATCAGGGTCGGAGTAGCGCTCGACGCGTCCCGAGATCCCGACGATCGACGTGACCTGCACGCGCGCCGTCGCCTGAAAGCCCCACCAGGTGGCCGTCCCGCTGTCCGCCGCCGACTTCGACTGCGTGCCAACGTCTGCCTCACCGAGGAGCACCAAGCTGCCGGCGGCGTACTTCCCTCCGACGCCATTGAAGGTGCGAAGCCGGTTGCCCGCTTCGTCACTGAAGAAATTGTAGTAGCTGATCGTGGCGCCGGTGGCCAGAGTGTAATCGAGTCGCACCCCCGCACCCTTCCCCGAGTTGTTCTCGGAGATGTTCTGCCAGCCGTTCACGACGTCGAGCTGTGCCGTCCAGCGCGATGATGCCGTCCACACGAGCCGCACGCCGCTCTGGTAGTATGGCGAATACTCCGCGACGAGCGAGCGGGTGTACGTCGGATTGTCGCGCGAGATCCAGCTCTCCATGCCCAGGTGTGAGAAGAAGATCCCCCCATCGACCCAGAGCCCCTCGGCGAGCTTCGCGCCGCCATAGGCTTCCTGCATCACTCTGGCGAGTGACGGGCCGCTGATCTGCCCGATGGTTGCCTCACCCGCGTAGTTCGCCTGCACCGATGTGCCGGCCTGCAAGGCCAGCCGCCCATGAACGGTCGGGCCCTCGAGCTTCACGTCGATGAACGCCAGGTTCACGTTGAACTCGTTGTGCCGCGCCGGCTGCGTCATGAAGGGAGCGCCGCCGGCGAACGACCGATCGATCGTCGGCGGCCGGTCGAAGTCCCACGCGTAGTATCCGTCGACGAATCCGCCGAAGGTGATCTTCACCGTCGTGTCGGGCTGGGTGGCCTTCACGGACGTGTCGGGCTGCGTGTTCTTCCCGATCGTGTCCACCTGCGTGGTCTTCCTGGCCGTGTCGCGCTGCGTGCCCTGTGCGCGGGCGCCGAACGGGAACCCAAGCGCGAGCACGATGCCGAGCCACAAAATGTGCGTGTGCATGTGGTATGGACGACCCGTTCACTTCGTCGCGAACGCGGAGTCGAGGGCGACGTTGAGCAGCAGGACGTTCACGCGCGGCTCGCCGAAGAAGCCGAACTGGCGACCTTCCACGCGCGCGTCGAGCAGCCGGCGTACGGCGGCCGGATCGACGCCGCGCGCATGTGCCACGCGACCTACCTGCAGGTACGCGTTCGCCGGGGAGATGTGCGGGTCGAGCCCCGAGGCCGACGCGGTGACCGCGTCGGACGGCACGCTCCCCTTCGCGACGCCGGCAGCCACGAGGCTGTCGACGCGCGGGCCGACGAGCGTATCGGCGAGCTTGCGATCGGTCGGGCCCTTGTTCGTGCCCCCCGATGCCGTCGCGTCGTAGCCGTTGCCCGCCGCCGACGGACGCGGGTGGAAGTACTCGGGACGCGTGAACGGCTGTCCGATCAGCGCACTCCCCACGACGCGTCCCTTCACCGTCACGAGCGAGCCGTTCGCCTGGTGTGGGAAGAGGACCTGCGCGAGGCCGGTGACGACGCCGGGATATATGAGGCCGGTGATGATGCACAACACGAGCGTCATCACGATGGCGGGACGAATCTGTTTGCGGAGCATGGGAGGGCTCTATCGAAGAAGCGCTGAGCGCTCAGACGAGGTGGAGCACGACGAGCAGCACGTCGAGCAGCTTGATGCCGACGAACGGGATGATCAGGCCGCCGACGCCGTAGATGAGGAGGTTGCGGCGGAGGATCACCGACGCCGGCGCGGGGCGATACCGCACGCCGCGCAGCGCGAGCGGGATGAGCGCGATGATGATCAGCGCGTTGAAGACCACCGCGCTGAGGATCGCCGAGGTGGGGGAGTGCAGCCCCATGATGTTGAGCGCGTTGAGCACCGGGTACGTGGCGGCGAACATCGCGGGAATGATCGCGAAGTACTTGGCGACGTCGTTCGCGATGGAGAACGTCGTGAGCGAGCCGCGGGTGATTAATAGTTGTTTGCCGATTTCTACTACTTCGATCAACTTGGTGGGATCACTATCCAGGTCAACCATGTTGCCTGCTTCTTTTGCGGCCTGCGTTCCC
>DASVNI010000395.1:0-2507 GCA_036383935.1 Gemmatimonadaceae bacterium
CGCGCTCGCTCAATCCGAGCTCGATCAAGCAGAGCACCAACATCAAGCCCTGCGGCATCCAGATCTGGCAGGACGGCGTGCTCCTCTCCGACCCGAACCAGTCGGCGCTGCTCATCCCCCAGGAGAACAACCAGCGCGAACGAATCGTCGCCACGCCGGTGGGCGCGGATCACGACTACGACATCTCCAGCCTGCTGGCGAACGACTACATGGCGGTCGAGTACTACTCCGACCTCGCCTCCACCCCGCCCGGCTTCCGCACCGGCACGCAGAGCTGCGGGACGCTCGTGCTCTGGACCCGCGTGCCCGACTTCAACCAGCAGCAGGTCGGCCAGGAGCAGAGCGGCACACCGGGGACGCAGCCACAATGAGTCGCGCATCGTTCGTCGTCGCGACGGCGGCCGCCGTCGCGATCCTGCCGTCGTCCATCCTCGCGCAGAGCGCTGCGCCGCGGATGAGCGCCCTCTCGCCGGCCTCCGCGATGCTCGTGGTGCGTCCGGAGTCGAGTGCGTATCGCGTCACGATGCCGCCGATCGCGCCGATGGCCGCGGCTGCGCAGGAGAGCGCGGATGACGATCGTCCGAGCCTCGCCAGCAAGATCGTGCGTTCGGTGGTCGGCGTCGGCGTCGGCGCTGCCGTCGGCGGTTGGCTCGGCTACTTCGGCGCGCAGGTGGCCCACGGCGATTGGGAGCGCATCGCCGACAGTGAGAAGACGAGCCTCCGCCAGAGCTACACGAAGGTGGGTCTCGGCGTCGGCGCGATCGCCGGCTACTTCCTGCGTCCCAAGCCGCATGCGAACCGCCTGCCGCAGCCCTTCAACATCCCGGCGCGCACCGGTCGCCTGCTGCTCGCCCACGCGGAGCTCCGCCGCTCGATCGCGACGAACGCGCTCGAGGCGATCGAGATGGGCCGCCCCGAGTGGATCCAGCAGCAGCGAAAGGACGAGGCCGCGCATGGGAGCGCGCCGGCCAACGCCCCGGTCGAGTCGACCTCGCTCGTCGTCTACGTCGGCGACGAGAAGGTGGGCGCGATCGAGACGCTGCGCGACATCGCGATCCCCGAGATCACGGAGCTCCGCTTCTACGACTCCCGCGACGCGCGTCGCCGCTGGGGTGGGAATCACAAGTACGGCGCGATCGAGGTCGTGCCGGCGGATGCTTCGGTGACGGTTGGGGAGTCGGCGCCCGCTGGGGAGTAGAGACGCTCGACGGTTATCGGTTTTCAGTTGTCGGTTATCAGTCGGCCCCGGGCGCGCTCCTGCGTCCCGGGGCCGACTCACTACCGATCACCAGGAACCGATTACGACGTCACTCCAATTCCTCCACCGTCCTCGGCCAATCTTCCTTCAGCAACCGTGACAGCGCCCGGTCTGCGAGAAGGCGGCCCTCCGTCTGGCAGCGCGGGCAGTAGTTCGTCTCGTTGTCGCGATAGCGGATTCGCTGGACGGCGGTGCCGCACACGGGGCAGGGGAGGCGATAGCGACCGTGGACAGCCATGTCGTCGCGGAACGCCGTCACCTTCTCAGGGAACCCGTCGCCAGTTTCGGCGCGGAGGCGCGCCGTCCAGTCGAGCAGCGTGGCGCGAGTGGCGTCGTGGAGACGCGTCACCTCGTCGTCACTCAGGCGGCTCGTCAGCTTGAGCGGCGACAAGCGAGCGCGATGCAGGATCTCGTCCGAGTAGGCGTTCCCGATCCCGCTGAACAGTCGCGGATCGGTGAGCGACCGCTTGAGCGTGTGGTTCTCTCGTGCGAGCCGTTCGGCAAAGGCCTCGCGCGTGGCGTCCAGCGGCTCGAGACCGCCCCGCTCGAACGGCGCGAGCGCATCGGCGCCCTGCACGACGTGGATCGACGCGCGCCGCTTCGAGCCCGCCTCCGTCAACACGAGCCGCCCCGACGGAAAGGTCAGCTCGGCGAGCGCGATGCGCGCCGGCACGCGCGTCCGACTCTCGGCCGGAATCCAGCGGAAGCGGCCGGCGATCATGAGATGCACGACGAGTCGCAGCTCGTCGTCGAACTCGATCACGATGCGCTTGCCGAGCCGACGCACCCCGCGTACGACACGACCGACGAGCACATCCAGCGGCGGCTCGACGCTGCGGAGCGCGAACACGTTGAGGATCGCGTATCCGGTCAGCGGCTCCCCGACGATTCGCCGCGCGAGCGCTTCAACATAGACGGTGACGTCGGGGAGCTCGGGCATTGTGGTCGGCAGGACGCGGTGGGCAGTAGGCGGTCGGCCTCGGCATCCTCGTGCGTTCTAGTGCCGTTCGCAATCCCACGGTGGCTCGTGCTCGCGCTGTGCGTTGGGTTCCGTGTTCGGGCGGTCGCGAGCATCCACTGCGGCGGGCAGACCCGGCTGGGGCGGCTGGCGCCGCCCAGCAGCCGAGGATCCCGCCTTCGTGGACGCGCGCTCCCGCCGCACCGGTCCGTGAGGAGCGCGATCACGCAAGCTCGCGCCGCGGTTTCGCGCGCCTGGGATGGTTTGCCCTCATCCCCTCTCTTTCGGTCA
>DASVNI010000396.1:0-5992 GCA_036383935.1 Gemmatimonadaceae bacterium
TCCTCGAGCCCCTCCACCACCACGCGGCGACGGTACACGTCGAGCAGCTCTCCTCCGCCGACGATCAGCGCGCGCGTGCGCGGCCGGAGCCGGATGGCGTCGATGACTGGCTCGATCGCCCGTTCGTCAATCTTGTCGCGCCAGAGCCGGTAGACCATGCCGAGGACATCGTCCGCCGGCTCGACACCGGGAGTCGGCGCGAACATGGTGAGGTCCGAGCCGGGATAGATCGTGACGTGCCGGCCATCGCGCCGCCCATAGAGCTCGCGTACGTAGTCGCTCACGTGGACATAACAGGCGACCACGTCGCTGACGAACGGCTCGGTGGGGATGTTGATGTTCTCGATCGTCGGGATCCGCAGCCGCTCCGCGGCGGCGAACCAGTGCCGGTACCACTCCCAGGCCCGCACGCCGTACTTGTCGAGATGGTGCGCGAGGTAGTGGATGTGCAGCAGATCGGGCCGCTCGCGATGCAGCACCTCGAGCGCCGCGTCGACCGTGCCGGCGGTGTGCTGCGTCAGTGCGAGGCCGGTGTACGCCGGCGCCGGCGGCAGGTCGTAGGCCACGACGCGCTGGTCATAGTCGTGACCAAGCCCTTCGATCAGGTCGACGACGAGCCGCGCCGAACCGCCGATGTAGAAGTTGGCGATGACATGGAGCACGCGCGGGCGGTCGGGCCGCGACGCCGGCGCCTCCTTCACGACATACGGCGGCGGGAGATCAGCCGACGACGCAGCACGGCCACTCTTGCCGCGCAGCCGCCGCACCAGACCACGCGCCCGATTCTTCGCGCGGTCCCTGATCTGTCTCGCGCCGAGTCGCAGGTTGTGCTCGAGCGACGACTCACGCGTCTTCGCGTCGGCGAGCTCGATGCGCAGCCGCTGCGTCTCGAGCCGCAGCCGGTCGATCTCCTGCGCCGACTCCTCCGGGCCGCGTCCGCCAGGCGACATCAGGCGTGATCGGGTGAGAATGAGAGTGCCGTCATAGTCACCAAGTAGCCGGCGGCGCGAAGTGAGAGCAAGCCCCGGCGCGCACGAGTCGTCGCCAACGCCGGCTCAGCGGGCCGCCGTGCGCGCCGGCAGCTGCTGGAGCCAGCGGAGCACCGCGCTCTCGAGGAAGATCCGCCGGTCCGACCAGGAGTGATCCGTCGCCTCGTGCACGACCGTGACGCGCTGGTCGCCCGCGCGACGTATCGCAGTGACGAGCGTGTCCGCCGCCGGCGCGAGCCCGTCATCCGACGTCAGCACGAGCAGGGGCAGACGTGAGAGGCCGCTCACCGCATGCGTCCAGTTTCGCGCCTCCGCGCCATGGCGCAGATCGTCGGCGAACGTCTCCGCCGTTCCACCGGCGAGCGACTCCATGTTGTCCGCCATCATCGCGACGGCGTCCTCGCGCTTCACCGTCCCCTCGGCGCCCATGTTCGCCGCGGAGATCAGGATCGCACCGGCCAGGCCGCGGTCGCGCGCCGCCGTCAGCGCGGTCACCCAGCCTCCCATGCTGTGTCCCGCCAGCACGAGGCGCGTCGTGTCCACGCCGAGCGCGCGAGCATTGGCCGAGTCGCGCAGGAAGGCGAGCAGCGCCGCCGCATCGGCGAGCGTGTTGTCGAAGCGGAAGACACCCGGGCTCCCCCACGAGCCGCGGTAGTTGATCGTCACGGCGTTCCACCCCGCGCGACGCACCGCCTGCAACAGGTCGATGTTCTTTTCGTTACCCGGCAGGCCGTGCAGGAACACCAGCGTCGGATGCACGCCCGCCCCAGGCGCCAGGAGCGCGATGCCGTTGATCTTCACGCCGCCCGACGGAACGTGCAGCACCTGCATGCGCGCCGGGTGCTGCTTGTCGTGCGGCGGGTCCGTCCAGATTGCCTTCGGTGCGCTCTGCGCCGCGAGCGAGGCGCCGGTGAGCAGGACCACAGAGAGAGAGCCGAGAAGGCGCATGGAAGTCCGTTCGAGGGGAAGGTTCGCCGCATTGGCGCGCAAGATGCCTTCACAGTCTATTGGGTCCCTCGAGGTCCCCGCTACAATGAACCGGTACGACCATGCGCACGACTCACCCACGACGAGCACTCGGTGGGGTGCTGAGTCTCGTCATCGCCTTCTCCGGCGCGACGATGGGAAGTCGCGCGCTCGCCCAGCAAGTTCCCAACGACTCCGAGATCCGCGCGATCCTCAAGACGCGGGTCGACAGTGGTCTCGCACGAGGAATTGTCGTCGGGGTTCTCCAGAATGGGCATCGCCGGTTCGTCGCCTATGGCACGGCCGGCCCGGGACGCGCGCCGCTCGACGAGCACACGATCTTCGAGGTCGGATCGATCTCCAAGACGTTCAGCGGCGTGCTCCTCGCCGATGAGGTGGTTCGTGGCGAGGCGCGGATCGACGAGCCGGTTGCGGCGCTGCTGCCTTCCGGGATGGTCGTGCCCTCGCGCGATGGACGGGAGATCACGCTCGAGCAGCTCGCGACCCATACGTCGGGACTGCCGCGACTCCCCGACAACATGACGCCGGCGGTGGCACAGGACCCATACGCCGACTACGACGCCCGACATCTGTACGCGTTCCTCTCCGTCTACAAGCTGCCCCGTGCGCCGGGCCAGAGCGTCGAGTACTCGAACCTCGGCGGCGGGCTGCTCGGCTACGCGCTCACCCTTCGCGCGAGGGCGTCCGACTGGGGGGCGCTCGTGGCGCAGCGCATCTCCACGCCGCTGGGGCTGCGCGAGACGTACGTCACCGTACCGACCGACGCGCGCGACCGGCTCTCGGCCGGCTACGACGCGGCGCTCGACTCCGTGCCGGCGTGGAACTTCGACGTCCTCGCCGGCGCGGGCGCGCTCCGCTCCTCGGCGACGGACATGCTCACCTGGCTCGAGGCGCAGCTCGACACGGCGAATGGTCCGCTCGCCCGCGCGGTCGCGATGGCGCGCACGCCGCGCACTCCCGGCAATGGGAGCACTCGCATCGCCCTCGGCTGGATCGTCGGCGGCTCGGCCACGCATCCCATCTGGTGGCACAATGGGGGAACGGGCGGCTTCCGCAGCTTCGCCGCCTTCGATCCTTCGCGCAACGCGGCAGTGATCGTCCTGAGCAACTCCAGTCAGACCGTGGACGACATCGGCGCGCACCTGTTCAATCCAGCGCTCCCGATCGTGATGCCGCCCCGGCCGCCGCGCGCCACGGTCACGCTCTCGTCGTCCGCGCTCGACCGCGTCGTGGGGGCGTATCCACTCACCCCCGCGATGGTGCTCGCCATCACGCGCGAGGGCGATTCGCTCTACGTGCAGGCGACCGGCCAGCCGAAGCTCCGGCTCGTCGCGCTCGCCGACAACCACTTCATCGCGCTGGCGGCAAACGCCGAGCTGGTGTTCGACATCAGCGAGCCGGGCGCGGCGAAGCACGTCACGCTCCGCCAGAACGGCGCGATGGCAACGGCGCCGCGGCTGCCTTAAGCCGCGGCGCACGTCGCCGGCGCTCAGACGGAGAGGAGTCGCGAGAAGAACGAGCGATATCGCTGCAGCGCCTGACGGAGATCCTCCGTCGAGACGTCACCACCGCGATCCCACTGCCCCTCGAGCTGGTTCCGCTCGTTCGCGAACGTCTCGGCGAGTCGCTTGATCGCCTCCGCCACGAGCGCGTCCGCCTGCTCCACCGCGCGGCGCGGCTCGTCGACGAAACCTGCCTGGATGTCCGTCCAGCGCGTGCGTAGCTCGCTCACGACGTCGCCGGCGAGGATGGGCGTTTCGTGCATCATGCCGACGTCGGCATGCTTCGTCGCGTGTGCGCGCTCCACCTCGCGATCATCGATCTTGCGGTCGAGCTCCGCCGTGGATCCGCCGGCGCTCCGGTTCGCGGCGTCGGCCAGATCCGCCGTGGAAAGCTCCTGGCTCGGCGCGCTCAGCTCCGCCGCGTCGCGGCGCATGTCTCGGGTGCTGCTCTCGTCCGTCATGATCTCACCTCACGCTCGCTTCCGTTGAGTCGGCTGTTGACGCGCTGAACGGGGATCTGCGTGCCTTCGTCGGCATCCTCGCGGACGCGCTCGTCGGCGCGCACCGCCGTGCGCTCGAGCACGCGCTCCGCATGAGCCGCCGAGAACTGCGCCTCGGCTTCGCCCGCGTGCTCGCGATCCTCGAGCAGATCCTGGAACAGCACGCGATAGTAGACCATCGCCTGGCGCAGGTCTTCCGTCGTCGCCTCGCCGCGGCGATGCCGCAGTGCGATGTCGCGCGCCGCGCGGTAGTTCTCGACGACGCGCGGGTGATGCACCGAAAGATCCGCCGCACGCTGGTCGAAATTGGCGACTGGATAGCCGCGCGCCTTCATCACCTCCTCGACGAGCCCGTCGGCGGCGCTCACGGCGCCACGAGGGTCGTCAACGAACTTCGATTGGATCGCGCGCCAGCGGTCCTCGTAGTCCATCCGTTGCGACGCGCTCAGTGGACGGATGTCGAGCTGTTCGACGCGCTCCTGCCGCTTCACCAGCTCGGACTCCGCGCGGCCCTTGCCACCCATCTGGCGCACGGCGCGATCGTACTCCGGTCCGTACTGCGCACGCAGCGCGTCGCTCCGCCGGCGCTGCCACACCATCCAGCCGACCACCGCGAGCACCGCCACGGCGGCGACGATTAGCACGATCATCGTACTCTGGGTCATGGCTCTCCTCCCGATCCGCCGGCACACCGTTGTGCCCGACGCGGCGGATCGGAGAAGGGCATGATGGGTGCCACATACGTTGCACGCGCGTGTTACGCACGCAGAGGGAGTGAGCCTGGCAATGGCTCAGTTCGCGTATGCTTCGGCGATCGTGTCGAACGCGGCCTTGGGCTCCCAGGGCATGTCCGGATAGCGTCGGTCGTGCGCCGCGGCCGAATCGTCGAGCACCTTCACCACTCCCGCGCTGGCCATGTCGAGATCGACCGCCGGCGCGAGCCGGTGCGGCAGATCGTAGCGCGCGAAGGTGTACACAAAAACGGCATCAACACCTTCCACCTCATAGACGTCCAGCAGCTCACGCACGTAGGTCGCCTGCTCCTCCTCGTCGCGCACGAAGTCGCCCTTCAAACCGATGGCGCGCGCATGGTCGTCCCACTCGATCTTCGAGTCGCCCATGCCTGCTTCATCGCCCGCGCCGCGGTGCGCACCGCAACCGAACTCCGTGATCGCGACGGGCTTTCCCTGCGCACGCCCCTGCTCCACGAAGGCGCGCATGAGCTCGGGGTAGTTTGCCCGCGTCGCGGCGGTACGATAGCCGGCGTCGGTGGCGATGATGTCGAACAGCGACCAGTCCACCGCCTCGAGCGGTAGCGACGCGTAGCTCACCCGTCCACCGAACCGCGCGCGTACGAGCTCCACTGCGCGCTGCAGGAAGGTCTTCATCTGCGCGCGCACCTGCGGCACCGCCGCGCGAATGCGCATCGGGTCGGCGAGGAGCGCGAGCCGCTGCTCGAGTGTCTCGCCGGGGAAGAAGCCCGTCGTGAACAGGCTCACCTCCGATCCCGTGCACATCACCACCTCTGCACCACCCTGCCGAATTCGCTCGGCACGCTCGGCGCAATCGGCGAGCACCGCGAGCAGCTCGTCCTGCGTGAGACCGTTCGTGAAGGGACAGAACCAGACCTCGAGTCCGGCGTCGGCGGCGTGGCGCGCAGCGATCTCGAGTCGGTCGGGGTCACCACCGGTGATGCGGACGGCGGTACAGTGCAGGTCGTCGCGGATGATCTGCATCTCGCGCCGAACGACTTCTGAGTCGAAGGGCTCGCGGGTCGTGGTGCCCTTGCTCAGGAAACCGGTGTCGAAGTTGATGCCTTTGGTCTTCATGCCATAGGGTACCCTGCGTACCTTACACTTCGCAAGGCTTGTATCTGAGCCAGCGACGCCATAGGGTACCACCAGTTCTGTTGGAGTCAGACACCGGTGCGGCCGGTGCGGCCGGGGTCAGAGCTCCTGGGCTCTGACCCCAACGCTTTGAAAGGGAGACCTCGTGCCCGACCGCCCCAAGCAAC
>DASVNI010000397.1:0-10237 GCA_036383935.1 Gemmatimonadaceae bacterium
TATCTGCTGCAAGCGCTCTCGGCCCGCGAGAACGTCGAGCTGCCACTGGCCGAAGCGGGAATGTCCGGCGCCGCGCGCCGCGCCCGCGCCCTCGAGCTGCTGGAGTACGTGGGTCTCGGTCGACGCGAGCGGCATCGCCCGTCGCAGCTCTCCGGCGGCGAGCAGCAGCGCGTCGCGATCGCTCGCGCGCTCGCCAATCGCCCCGCGCTGCTCCTGGCTGACGAGCCCACTGGCGAGCTCGATGCGCGCACCGGCGCCGAGATGATCGCGCTGTTCGAGCGGCTCAATCGGGATGGCACCACGGTCGTCGTCGTCACCCACGACGAGGATCTCGCGCGCGCGGCGAAACGCGTCATCCACATGCGTGACGGCACCATCGTCGACGACGCGCGCGCCGATCCCGCCGACCGCCGAGTCGAGCCCGTTGGGCTCGCGCCGGAGCCGCACGAGCGATGATCAGACTGCTCGCGGTCCGGCACCTCACCCTCAAGCCATGGCGAAGCGTGTTTCTCCTGCTCGGCTTCAGCATGGGCGTCGCGGTGATGATCGTGCTGCTCTCGATCGGCGAGGCGCTGCTCGACCAGTCGAGGGACGAGCGGCTCGTCGGCGGCGGGTCGGTCACCGTGCTGCCAGAGGGCGTGGACGTCGAAGTCCTCAAGACAGGTGGGCTCGGTGGGATGTTCTTCTCGATCGACCACGCACGCTTCATCTATCGGCAGCTCCTCGCCGCTCCACGGCTGCACGACGACGTCGCGGCGGTGTCGCCGCAGGTCGAGGGGAAGCTCCTGTATTTCCGCACCGCCGACGGCGTCGAGCGTACCGTGCGTGCGTCGGCGGACGTTCCGTCGCTCACCGCGGCCGTCGGCGCCGCGCCCACGCTGCTCGCCGGCGCGTGGACCGACGACTCACTCGACCGTCGCTGGCGCTCTCCCACGGCGGCGGAGCTCCGCCACGACATCGATCACTTTCATCTGCCGCCCGCCGAAGCGAAGGGAGATCCGAGCTGGGCAGAGTGGCACTACTTCAACGTGATCACGCCCGATAGACAGAAATGGGCGTTCATCACCTACATGCTCGCGGGCGCGGTGGGTGACTCGGCAGGGAAGTGGGGCGGCCAGCTGCTCGTCACGCTGCACGAACAGGGGCGCCCCGCACGCCGCTTCACGAGCACCGTGCCTGCGCGCGACGTCCGCTTCTCCACGACCGATGCCGATCTCCGCATCGGCGAGGCACGCGTCGACGTGCTCGCCGACGGGCGCTATGCGCTGCGCGGCACCGCGCGTGAGGAGGGCTCCGGCACTCCGGTGACGGTCGATCTCGTCGTGGCGCCCGCCGAAGGCGCGTACTTCCCGGGCGCGTCGCTCACGAGTGGCGTCGTCAGCGGGTATGTCGTCCCCGGGCTCCGCGCCGACGCCACCGGGTCGATCTGTGTCGGTGGATCGTGCACGCGCTACGACAACGCACAGGCGTACCACGATCACAACTGGGGCGTCTGGCGCGGCGTCACCTGGCAGTGGGGCGCGGCACGCGCCGGCGACTACACCTTTCTCTACGGCCGCGTGGAGTCTGCCGACAGCGCGACGACGACGCCTTCGCTCGTCGTCTATCTCGTCGATCGGCAGGGATTCCTCGCGCTCTTCCGTCCGCGCGACATCCGCTACGTCGACGGACGGACGACGCGCGTCGATGGGCGGACGATTCGTACGCCGTCCAGTGCGGAGATGATCGACGTCCGCGGAGACGATACGCTGCGCATCTCGCTCGCGATCGAGGATGCGACCGCCACCGACACGCGTACGCCAGCGGTCGAGCGAGGTGACGGGCTCGCTAGCCGTGCGATCGTGCTCCCCTACTTCGTTCAGATGAAGGGGACAGCGACGATTTCTGGGCGTATACGAGGAACCCCGCTCGCGGGACGCGGAGCGGGGTTCTTCGAAACTTACCGCTGAGCCGTTGCCGGTGGCGGTAAGGCTAGCCCGTCACGGATTGCTCCGGCGACGGTTGGAGTCGGTAGCGTCAGGCCCAGGCCGCGATGCAGGATTGTTGTCCACGCGATCCTTCAGGTCGTCAACAGCATTTGCAACCTTGTTGCCCGCGCGCTCGGCGCCTGCCATGGCGCGATCGCCCGCGTTGCGGACGGCGCCGCCGGCCTCGTGTATTGTGTCGTCCGTGCGAGCGGCCGCGTTGTCGAGATTCGAGCGGCCACGGATGAATCCCTCGCTCGCGTAGTCGCGAACTTTCGACCATTCACCGTAGCGGCGGGTCGCGTCGGCGTTCCAGCCTTGCTGGAGATCGCGCTCCACTTCGTTCCAGTCGCGATCCGAATAGTCGGGGTTGTTGGCAGCGATGTGTCCGAGGTGATACGCTGGCCGCACGTCTTCGTAGCTGCGGTCGGCAAGGCGGTTCGGCGACGACTCGTAGTGATCTCGATAGTAGGTCTCGTCGGCCGTGGTCATCGAGCTGGCTGCTTCCGTGACGGCGCGTCCGGTCCACCAGCCGCCCACCGCGCCGGCGATTCCGCCGATCAGCGTCCCGACGGGTCCGGCTGCTGTGCCGATCGCCGCGCCGGCGAGCATCCCTCCGATGCCGCCCACGCCTTCACCGACCTGATCGGCAACGCTCGGGTGCTTGTCGTGCTTGCCGAGCGCATGATCCTTCGCGCGCTCCAGCCGTCCGTTCATCGAGTCGTCGAGCTCTCTATCGTCCATTGATGATCTCCTATTGACGGTGGTCGAGCCTGGCCGTTGCCAAAGCAAGATCGGGACCTAACAAACGTTTCATCCCGGTCTTGCGTGCATCAGCTCTGTGTGCCCGCCATCGATGCGAGCGCGACACTTTCATCCCACGCGATGCCACGGTTGACGTCACCTCGTGTCATCCCGAGCGAGCGCAGCGAGTCGAGGGATCTGCGCTTCGCTCGCATACTGCCAGCCTGAGCCGTTCTCGATGAGCAACCAACGAGTTGCCACACGCGCGACGCATGAATCGAGGCAACATCGAGCCGCGCGCGTGGTATTCATCTGATGCGTCGTCGAGTCGTGAGTGATCGTATACCGACCGCTGATCGCTTCACGTCAGGTGCAACCTGCGGAATGCCCGATCGGCAACATGAGTTGCGGACACTCCGCCAGCACCGCGTCAGGGCTCGACGCGCCGACTCGTCTCACGCCGCACTACCGCCTTCCGAGGGATCGACGGCGGACGGGCGGCACAATTGCAAAGATGGAGTGGCATGTCGCCGACACGCTCAAGACCCAGGACTCCAACGCGACGGCGCCGCTCGCCTCGCGAGCTGCGCCGCGCCGCGCCGTTGTTCGCCGCGCTCGGCGACAACGTCCGGCTCGGACTCGTCAACCGCCTCTGCGCGCGTGGGCCGATGTCCACCATGCGCCTGAGCGAGGGAAGTGGTGTCACCCGCCAGGCGGTGAGCAAACACCTCGAGGTGCTGGAGGCGGCCGGTGTCGTCCGCAGCTCGCGGGTGGGTCGCGAACGGCTCTGGGAGGTGGATGCCTCGGAGCTGCGTGCCGCGCAGGATTGGCTCGGCTCGATCTCGCGCGACTGGGCGGGCGCACTCAAGGCGTACGCTCATCACTGAAGCGCGCTTGACAGCGTGCCCGCCCGCGCGCCCATTCTCCGAGTATGAGCGCGCGAATTCGCCTCGGCACCCAGGGCTGGAACTACGACGCGTGGGTCGGGCCGTTCTACCCGTCGGGTACGCGTCCGGCTGACTTTCTCTCGGTCTACGCCCGAGCGTTCGATACGGTCGAGGTGGACTCCACCTTCTACGCCGTGCCCGCCGCAAAGACGGTACGTGGCTGGTACGACCGGACCCCGCCGGGCTTCACCTTCGCGCTGAAGCTGCCGCAGGAGATCACGCACGAGCGTCGTCTGCGCGACGCGGAGGACGTCGCGCTCCAGTTCTACGACCGTGCTCGTGAGCTGGGCGAGAAGCTCGGGCCCATCCTCATCCAGCTCGGTCCCGACTTCGGTCCGGTCGAGCTCCCCGCGCTGGCCGCGATGCTCCCCAGGCTGCCGCGAGACATGCGTTTCGCCGTGGAGTTCCGGCAGCGGGGGTGGATCAACGATGGCGTGCTCGCTCTCCTCGCCGAGCACGACGTCGCGCTGACGCTCTCCGACGCGCGCTGGATCCCGCGCAAGCAGATGCTCGCGCTCGCGACGCGCCCCACGACGGACTTCGTGTATGTCAGATGGATGGGTCCCGATCGCGACATCATCGACTACTCGCGCATTCAGGTCGATCGCTCGCAGGAGCTCGAGGCGTGGGCCGGTGTGCTCTGGCCGCTCGCCGAGATGCAGGTGAAGGTGTACGGCTACGTGAACAACCATTTCGCCGGACATTCGCCCGAGAGCGCGCGCGTGTTGCAACGGTTGCTCCATATCACGTCCGTCGATCCATCGACGCTCGGCGAGCAGATGTCGCTCTTCTGATCCGCCCATGACCACCATCCAGCCCGCCATCACTCCCGCGTACTCGCCGGATCACGCGCGCTCCGTGGTGCTCGACTGGGCATGGCATGCGTACGCCGTCGTCGCCGCGGCGACGATGGTCGTCGTCGGCCTGCTCTGGGACATCTCGTGGCACATGTCCATCGGCCGCGACACGTTCTGGACTCCGGCGCATCTGCTCATCCAGGGCGGCGGATTGCTCGCCGGCGTGAGCTCGGGACTCCTCGCGCTGCACACGACCTTCCGCGGCACCCCCGAAGCGAGAGCGAGCGCCGTGTCGTTCTGGGGGTTCCGCGCTCCACTGGGCGCGTGGGTGTGCGTCCTCGGCTGCGGTGCGATGCTCACCTCGGCGCCGTTCGACGACTGGTGGCACAACGCGTATGGGCTCGACGTGCGCATCATCAGCCCGCCGCACATCCTGCTCGGCCTCGGAATGATGGGCATCGTGCTCGGCGCGCTGCTCCGCACGCTCGCGCTGCAGAACGCGTCCGAGGGGAAGACGCGTGCGCGTGCAGCGCTGCTGTTCGCCGTCGCGTCGGGACTCTTCCTCACCATCCTCGCCGTGCTCCTCCTCGAGGAGTCGCCGCGCGCGTTCATGCACTCGGGGCGCTTCTATCGCACGCTCTCGCGCACCGTTGTCCTGCTACTCGTCGCCGTCGCGGTCGCCGGACGGCGGCGTTGGCCCGCCACTACCGCGGCGCTCGTGTACATGATCGTGCTCGCGGGGACGAGCTGGATCCTCATGCTCTTTCCCGCCACGCCGAAGCTCGGGCCGATCTATCAGGACATCACGCACTACGTCCCGCTCGACTTTCCGTTACTGCTCATCGTTCCCGCGTTCGCGATCGACCTCACCTGGCAGCGCGTGAAGGACCGTTCGTGGTGGATCGCATCGCTCGCGCTGGGCGCCGCATTCCTCGTCGCGCTGCTCGTCGCGCAGTGGCCCTTCGCCGACCTGATGATGCGTCACGGCCGGAACTGGTTCTTCCACGTAGACAACTTCGTGTACTGGCGGCCGAAGAGCTCCGAGGCGCGCGCTTATCAGTATTGGACGCCGCGGCCCGGCGAGCCGTCGCTCGCGGCGGCACTGGCACAGGCGCTCGCATACGCCGTGATCGCGAGTGCCCTCGGCCGAGTGTGGGGTCGCTGGATGACGCGCGTGCAGCGCTGAAGAAATGAAAGCGCTGCAGCGCGCGACGCGTGTCGCGCTCGCCCTCGCGATGGCCGTCGTGCTCGCGGCGCACGTCGGCAGCCCCGATGTGTTCTGGTCGGGCAAGGCCGGCCCGTACCCGATCGACGTCGTGGTCCGTCCGCCGCAGGTCGTGCCCGGGATCGCCGAGATCCTCGTGCGCGCGCCGGACACTCGCGTCGCGCGCGTGACCGTGCGCCCCGTGTACTGGCGCGCGGGAAGTCGAGGCGCGCCCAGCGCCGACGAAGCGAAGCCGGTGGAGAATGCGCCGGGCATGTACAGCGGCCGGCTCTGGCTCATGGCGAACGGCTCGTACAGCGTGCACGTCGGCGTGGAGGGACGCGCGGGGCAGGGAATCGCCGTCGTGCCGGTTGCCGCCGTCGCGACCGGACAGCTCCAGCTCTCGGGCGGCCTGAGGATGCTGCTCGTCGTGCTTGGCACGTTGCTCGTCGCCGGCATCGTCACGGCGGTGTACGCTGCGGCCGGCGAGAGCCAGGTGCCACCCGGCGAGGCGATGCCGCCGGCTCGCCGGCGTCGCGCGCGCGTCGCCGCTTCGATCGCCGCGGCGATCGTCGCGTTCCTCGTGCTCGGGGGCGCGAAATGGTGGAACGCGGAAGCGAAGGCGTACGAGAGCACGCTCTACACGCCGCTACGCACGAAGGTCGTCGTGAGTGACTCCACGGGAGCGCCGGCGATCATGCTGACCGTCGTCGATACGAACTTCCGCGAGGGGCGCGTGAGCCCGTTGATGCCCGATCACGGGAAGATCGCGCATCTCTTTCTGGCGCGTGTCGACACCGAGGGCGTGCTGGCGCATCTGCACCCGGAGCAGGTGGATTTCGGGACGCTGCGCGGGCCGCTGCCTCCACTTCCGGCAGGGCGCTATCGCGTGTTCGCTGACGTCGTCCACGAGACCGGCTTCCAGCGAACCTTCGTCGACTCTCTCACGCTCGCCGCTCCGCTCGCGAGTGGCGCGCATCTCGATCGCGACGATGCGTGGTTCACGGGGCCAATGACTCCCGTGTCGTCCGCCGCTCCGCTCGGCGATCAGATCACGCTCACCTGGGCCGGAGACCCGCAGCCAGTCGTCGGCCGCACCGGCGTGCTTCACTTCGCACTGCACCAGCCGTCGGGAGACCCGGTGACGGTCGAGCCGTACCTCGGCATGACCGGCCACGCCGTGGTGATGCGCGACGACGGCAAGGTCTACGTGCACCTCCATCCGAGCGGCACGAGCGCGATGGCCTCCTCACTCGCCTTCGCCCTGCGCGACCGCGGCGACACAACGGCCGACGGACGCCTGCGCCTCGGCGCCGGCGAGATGGGCATGACCTCCGCCCAGCCGCTGCGCGAGATCAGCTTCCCCTACGCATTCCCGAGCCCGGGCCGCTATCGCGTGTGGGTCCAGCTCCGCATCCGTGACAGTGTACGGACAGCGGGATTCGAGGTGGATGTGAAGCAGTGAGTTGGTGATTTGGATCGTGGGCTAGTTGGTCGGTCTTGTGGGTGAGTTGAACGGCTCGAAGCACAACCGGCGTGGAGCTCCCTAGAGGAATTCTCCACGCCGGTTTCTTGTCATTGCACTTCCACTCACCAATCAACCGACCAACCAACTCGCTATCCAACTCACCAAATCACTAGCTCAATGGCACCCTCAGCATCATCGTCGATCCCGCGCCGACCTCGCTCTCTGCCGTCAGCTCGCCGCCCATCCCGCGCGCCAGCATCCGGCTGATCGACAGTCCGAGCCCGATCCCTTCGCGGGGCCCGTGTACCGGAGAGCCGAGCTGCACGAACGGCTCGAAGATCGACGCGAGCTGCGTCTCGGAGATTCCTACGCCCGTGTCGTGGACGCGGATCTCGACCAGCGAGGCGTCATCGGCGCAGCGGCTCGCGTCCAGCACGATGCGCCCGCCCGGCGACGAGAACTTGATCGCGTTGCCGATGAGGTTCACGAGGATCTGCTCGAGCTTGTCCGCGTCCGCCTGCACGGCGAGCGCCTCGTCTCCGTCCACGAGTGGTGCGACGGTGATCGACATTCCCCCTGCTCGCGCGTGCGGCGTGAGCAGCTTCGCTACCGACTGGAGCGCGGGGCCGATGGGCACGTGCACGATGTCGTATCGCACGCGGCCCGCATCCAGCTCGGACAGGTTGAGCAGGTCGTTGATCATCGCGAGCAGGTGCCGCTGGCTGCGCTGCACTCGGCCGAGCGCCTCGCGCTGCGCCTCGTTGACCGGCCCGTGCAGCCCCATCTCCAGGATCTGCGTGTGCCCGCCGATCGCGTTCAACGGCGTACGCAGCTCGTGGCTCATCACGGTGAGGAAATCGCTCTTCGCTCGGCTCGCCGCCTGCGCGGCGCGGAGCGCGTCGCGAAGCTCGGCTTCCAGTGCGCGGCGACGCTCGAGCTCCGTCTCCAGTGCGCGGGCGCGCTGCTGCAGGAGGGCGATCTCGCGCAGGCGCGCGCCGTCGTCCGCCCGCATGTACCGCTCGGTGGGCATGACGTGCACGTGCTGGTTGCAGACCGCGCGCAGCGCCGCGTCGTGCGTGTCTTCGCTGAAGGTGCTGAGGTCGTACGCGCACAACATCGCGAAGGTGTAGCTCTCCGCGAGCTCGTTCCACAGCTCTTCCACGCGGATCGCCCCGTCGATGTTGCCCTGGCGACAGAGCACGTCCACCAGTTCACTGAAGGCGAGCACGGGACGCCGCTCGCGGACCCCATCCCCGAAGCGCGTGTGGCTGCCGAGCACTCCCTCGAGCGCGTGGCGGAAGCGCGCGGCGTCGGGCGTCATGCCGACCATGAAGGAGGCCAGCAGCTCGTCCACATCCAGGAGGATCAGCTGGCCATTGGTCAGCGTCCGGTCGACGTCGAATCCCTTCTCATGAAGGCCGGCCGTGATCGCCGCGGCGTGCCCGCTGGAGACGAACGCCACCGCGCGCTGCCCTTCGACCAGCCCCGCCGCGAAGAAATCCACCACGGTCTCGACGAGATAGCGGTCGTCCTCGTAGAACTGGACGGAGTGGCCGTGTCCGATCAGCTCGCGGGCCAGCTCGGTCCGACGCCGCCGCGACGCCGCACCCGCGGCGAGACGGACTGGTTCGGGGCTCGGGATGGCCTGATGGACGGAGGCGGACATGCGCGACATGGCACGCTCTAATGCGCGATCCATGCCGACCGTCGAGCACGGCTGTAGCTTTGAGCTATGTCGCGTCGTAGCATTGTCTTCTGTGTCCTTGCCGTTGCCGCGGCAGCCGTCTTTGCGCGGCTCGGCCTCTGGCAGCTTGCAAGACTCCATGAGAAAGTGCGGCGGAATGCCTCGATCGCCGCGCAGCAGCTGGAGCCGGCGGCGCAGCTCGCCTCAGTGCCCCGGGATACCGCTGGGGCGCACTACAGGAAGGCCACGGTGTCGGGTCGCTTCGACTACGATCAGGAGGTCGTTCTGGGAGCTCGGACGCATCAGGGATCGCCCGGCGTCGATCTGATCACCCCACTCCGAATCGCCGGCTCGGACACGGCCATCCTCGTGAATCGGGGTTGGGTGTATTCCCCCGACGGCGTCACGGCGGACCGCGCGCGCTGGCGCGAGCGTGACACCGCGACGATCACGGGGTACATCGAGGTGTACGCCCCAGATGCAGGCGTAACGAACGTTGCGCGCGAGCCGCGCCTGGTGCGCCGGTTGAGCCGAAGTGAGCTCGCCTCGCGCATCAGATCCCCTCTCGCGCCGTATTATCTCGTCGCGACCGGCGACAGCGCCGACGGGGCTCACCCCGCTCGGCGAGAGCTGCCCGCGCTCGACGAGGGGCCGCACCGCAGCTACGCCATGCAGTGGTTCGCCTTCATGGCGATCGCCCTGGCCGGCGCCGGCCTGGTGATCGCCCGCGAGCGGCGCCGAGAGTGATGTCACTCACGCCCTGACGCGGCCCGCGCGATGCAAGATGATGTAGGCAGCGCCCGTATCATCACCGAATCAACGCCGAGCGTAACATGGCCGAACAAGCCGCCCCCACAGGTCTCGCCTCCGAGAAGGAAGCCCGCGACGTCGCCGAGGCGGCGCGCGAGAGCGAGTGGTCCGGTCCGAGCTTCGTCCGTGAGATGTTCCTCGGGCGTTTTCGGCTCGACCTGATCCACCCGCACCCGCCGGGCGACCCCGAGGAAGAGAAGCGCGCCCAGCCGTTCCTCGACGCGCTGCGCGAGTTCCTCGAGCGCGTCGATTCCGACATGATCGACCGCACGGGCGAGATTCCCGAGGAATACGTCCAGGAACTCCGAGACATCGGCGCCTTCGGCATCAAGATCCCGAAGGAGTACGGCGGGCTCGGACTGTCGTATTCGAGTTATGTGAAGGCGATGGCGATGGTGACGTCCAAGGACGGATCGCTCACCGCGCTTCTCTCCGCCCACCAGTCTATAGGCCTGCCGCAGCCGCTCAAGCTGTTCGGCAATGACGCGCAGAAAGCGAAGTATTTTCCGCGCCTCGCCAAGGGCTCGATCAGCGCGTTCGCGCTCACCGAGGTCGACGCCGGCTCCGACCCGGCGAACATGCACACACACGCCGAGCCGACGCCCGACGGCAAGTACTT
>DASVNI010000398.1:0-7544 GCA_036383935.1 Gemmatimonadaceae bacterium
ATCGGAGCTTCCCGAAGCCATTCCTCATACCCTCATCCCCTCATCCCCTCATCCCCGCATCCCCGCTCATCGGTGATTCCTCGATCCGCACCAACAGCTCCGCCGGATCGTCGTAGATCGCCGTCGCCGCGCTGAGCGCCGCGTCGTCCCACCACCCACCGCACCGCAACGCGATCGACGGCACCTTCGCTCGGCCCGCCGCCTCGATGTCGTACGGCGTGTCGCCCACCATCACACTGTGCGTGGGCAGGCTCCCGCTCATCCGGAGCGCCGCCTGCACGATGTCCGGATCCGGCTTCGAGCGCTCCGAGCCCCTGGCCGACGACGCCATCGAGATGAGGTCCGCCACCCCGGCCTGCTCGAGCAGCGCCTGCACCTCGTTCGGCTTCGACGACGTCGCGACCACCAGCTCCATCCCGATCGTCGTCAGATGCTCCAGCAACGCCCGCGCGCCGTTCGTGGGACGCAGCGTCGGGAGCTCGCGCTTCAGGAAGAGCTGGCTCCGCGTTTCGGTCAGCCGCTTCGCCTCGCCGCTGTCGGGGTCGAGGCCGGTGAGGATGGGGAGCATCTTGTCGCCGCCCATGCCGATCAGCGGGCGCACTTCCTCGAACGGGACGACGTAGCCGTGCGCCCGCAGCGAATCCACCCACGCGCGCGCGTGCGCGTCGTTGCTGTCGATCAGCGTGCCATCGATGTCGAGGAGGACCGTGCGGAGCGCGGGGCCGGGCGCGCGTGGAGTCGGAGTCATGCCCGTCGTCGGTCAAGTTCGATACCAGCGTCGCCGAAGGTTCCGCACACGAAACGCGAGCCCTACCTTTCGCCCGCGATGACGTCGACGGCTCTTCCGAACTCGCCCGCCTCCCCCGCTCCCGCCGATCGTCGGCGGTGGATCGACTGGCTCGTCGCCCTGCTCTGGCTCGGCGCCATCGTCGGCGCGACGGTGCAGCAGGGGGGCATCCACAACCACAACAACTTCCTCATCTTCCGCGCCGCGTCTCGCCATCTCATCGCGGGCTCGGATCTCTACACGCTGTATCCGGCCGAGCACGCCGATCTGTACAAGTACAGCCCGACCTTCGCGCTGCTCTTCGCGCCGTTCGCGTTCCTCCCCCTCCTGCCCGCGATGTTCCTGTGGAACGCCCTCAACGCGGGCGCGCTCTTCATCGCGCTCGGGATGGTGCTCCCGCGTCGCGCCGCCAACATCGCGCGCGCGATCGTGTTCCTCGATATGCTCGGCTCGCTCCAGAACGCGCAGAGCAACGCGCTCGTCGCCGCGCTGATCATCTTCACCTTCGCGGCCTACGAGCGGCATCACACGGCGCTCGGCAGCCTCGCCGCGGTGGGCGGTGCGTTCATCAAGCTCTTTCCACTGGCCGGCGTCAGCTTCGCCATCTTCCACCCGCGCAAGGTGCGCGTCGCGCTGGCCGTCGCCGGCTCCACTGTGCTGCTCCTCGCGCTGCCGCTGCTCGTCACACCGCTCCATACGCTGCTCGCGCAATACGCGAGCTGGCGCGCCCAGGGTGCGGCCGAGGCGTCCATCAAGCGCGGCTACAGCGTGATGCAGATGCTCGAGAACGTGCTGCATCAGGGATGGCCCAACTGGCCGATCCAGCTCCTCGGCGTCGTGATCCTCCTCGCCCCGGTGCTCTTCCAGCGCAACCGCTGGCACGAGTGGGAGCGACGTCGCCTGTACCTGTGCTCCGTGCTCGTCTTCTGCGTGATCTTCAATCACCTGGCGGAGAGCCCGGCCTTCGTCGTCGGCGTCGCCGGCGTCGCCATCTGGGTCGCCGCGCTCGGGCGCCCATCGCGCTGGGAGTGGACACTGTTCGTGCTGATCGTCGTGCTCACGATCCTCTCGTCGTCGGACATCATGCCCGACGCGATCCAGCGCGATTTCTTCGACCGCTATCGCTTCAAGACCGTCCCGCTGATCGTGCTCTGGCTCGAGTTGCAGCGGCGGTTGTGGTCAGCTGGAGTGAGAGAGGCGAAGCTGCTGTGACGGCCGCCCACGCCCGCGAATTTGTATCGCCCGGTCGGGATGGCCATGAAGCCCGCGAGACCCTGAGGACGCAATAGCGCCACTACCATGCCAGCTCGACTGACCGTACATGCCTCACTGGAGGCGCTCGGCGACGCCGTTGCATCGAGTATCCTCGGCCGCATCGAGCGCGCAAACGATTCGCGTGCGCGATTCCTTCTCGGCGCGCCCACGGGACGCACGCCAAGGCCGATTCTCGCGGCACTGGCGAAGCAGCTCGCCGCGAAACCGCGCGACCTGAGTCGCGTCACGCTCGTGATGATGGACGAGTATCTCGTCCCGCACGGCGGCACGCTCGCCTGGGCGTCGCGCGACAGCGACTTCGCGTGTCACGCCTACGTCTGGCGCGAGTATCTGCCCGCGCTCAACACGTCACTGCCCCGTGCTGCACAGCTGAAAGAGGAATCGGTCTGGTTTCCCGCTCCCGATGATCCGGCCGAATACGACAGGCGGATCGCCGACGCTGGTGGCATCGACTTCTTCCTTCTTGCCTCCGGCGCGAGTGACGGACACGTCGCGTTCAACCAGCCGGGATCGCCGCGCGACAGCCGGACGCGTGTGGTACCGCTTTCCGAGCCAACGCGCCGCGACAACGTCAAGACGCATCCCGACTTCGGTTCGCCGGAGAACGTCCCGAAGTTCGGCGTGACCGTCGGCATCACCACCATCGCGTCAGCCCGTGCGGCGGCGCTGGTGGTGTGGGGGCCGGGCAAGCGCGAGGCATTGAGGCGCGTGACCGCCACGACTCGCTACGACCCGGAGTGGCCCGCGAGCGTCATTCACGAGGTGCCGACGGGACAGATCATCGCGGACAAGGAAGCCGCGCAGTAATGCGTCGTGCGCTCGTCGATCTCGCGGTGTGCGGCTACACCGCTTCCCGAAAACTCACCACGCGCACGTCCCCCTGCTCCAGTCGCCGGCTCACCTCGGGCTCGAGCAGTGCCTTGATCTCCACTTCGCGTTCGGAGCGATAGGGATCCTGCTCCGCCAGCACGGCGTCGTCGTAGCCGGGATGCATCATGAGCTCCGTCACGCCGAGTGGGAGCTGATCGAGCGTGGCGAGCAGACGGTCGCGCACGTCGGGTGCTCCCTGGAGCGCGATGCCGCGAAAGTGCGGAGCGCGGGCGAGCAGCGCGCGATGCGGCGGGGCGACACCGCGCAGCGCGGTACGCCAGGCGGCGTGGAGCACCAGCATCTTCGTGCTCGCGAGCGGATCGAGCAGGGAGGGCGAATCGAGTGGCCGCCGCACCACCGGGACGTGTGCGTCGTGCGCCACGGCAGCGACGGCGGGGAGGATCCCCGGCATCGCGTGCGCATGCCGGTGACTGTCGATGTGCGTCGGCTGGATGCCGGCGGCGGTGAGTGCCTCGAGCTGCGCCTCGCATTCGCGTCGCACGTCAGCCGCGTCCACCTGCCCCGCGAGCGCTCGGCGCGCCAGTGCGTCGAGCGCGTGAAAGCGCCCCGTCTCCGGATCGGTGAGCGACGGCACCGAGGTGAGCGGCTTGCCCGCCACGAGGTCGAGGTGCAGCCCGACGCCGAGCTTCGGAGCCTCGCTGTGCACGCGCTCGACCGCGTCGCCGAACGCCGGCGCGGCGACCATCATCGAAGCGGAAGACACCGTGCCCGCGGCGTGCGCCTCGAGGATCCCCCGATTCACACCCGGCGCGAAGCCAAGATCGTCCGCGTTGATGACGAGCAGTCGGATCGGGGGCATGAAGGAATCTAGGCGCGGGGATGCGGGGATGCGGGGATGCGACGTTGCAACTACGGAACGCGGATCTTGAACTGCGATCACGCGGAAAGGGCCGGATCGCTCCCTGGCTTCCTTTTGCTAACGACGGGTCCCCGGATCACCCGGATGAGCCGGAAACGACCCGATTGCTCCGTGTGGGTGGAGAGATCTCTCCGCCGGACCATCAAAGATTTGTAATTGTGGATGGAGAGGGGCAGCGTGCGGTGCATGGCGCTCGCCCCCGCGAGCAGTCCTCCGCGCCTCCGCGATCCTCCGCGCCTCCGCGTGAATAATCCGGCGCAGCGATCTCTAGGTGCAGATCCCTCGACTCGCTGCGCTCGCTCGGGATGACACCACGCTTGCTTCACTCGTTCGGGATGACACCACGCTTGCTTCGCTCGTTCGGGATGACACCACGCTTGCTTCGCTCGTTCGGGATGACAGCGTGCGTGCGGAACGGCCCCGGAGCGCCGAAGCGCCCCGAGGCCGTCACTCACTCACCCACTCACCCCCTCACCCACTCACCGCACTGGGAATCCCATGCGCCGGCGTATGCACGCCCGGCGTCCACCGATCCTCTTCCGGGAAGACGAACGCCGAGCGCGCGGCGTCGTACCGGTCCATCCACGCGTTCATCCGCACCTGCCAGATGTCCTGCAGCATGCGGCTCGAGTCGCGCGCGAAGCGGATCGTCGTCGGCTCGTCATCGTAGCGGAACTGCACCGCCGTCTGCTTGATCGTGAGGCCGTGGTGCTGTGCGACGTACAGGCATTCGATGTCGAACCCGAAGCCCGGGATCGTCGCGCGACCGAAGCAGAGTCGCGCCGCGTCGGCGGTGAACCCCTTCAGCCCCGCCTGCGTATCGAGGATCCCCGGAAGGAGAAAGATCTGTACGAGGCTGTTGAACGCGCGGCTCATCAGGTGCCGCGTGTACAGATAATGGAAGAAGCTGGGACTCATCAGGTACCGCGACTCCGGGAGCACGCGGCACGCGATGGCCACGTCCGCACCGCGCGCGAGATCGTCCACGATCCGATGCACCTGGTCGAGCGGATACGCGAGATCCACGTCGGTGAACACGCGATGGCGCCCGCGGGCCGCCATCATGCCGCGCGTGACCGAGTAGCCCTTCCCGCGATTCGTCGCATTGCGAAGCACCCGCGCGTAGTCGTGCGTGCGCGCGAACGCCTCGAGGATGACCTGGGTCTCGACCTCGCTGGAGCAGTCGTCGACGAACAGCACCTCGGTCCGACTGACGTGATTCGAGACGAACCGGTCGACGGCGTCGAGCGTGGAAGGGAGCTGATCCGCCGCGTTGTAGACGGGGATGACGAGCGAAAGCGCTGGTACGTCTGACGACGGACCGAACATCGAAGCCTCGTGAACGGGTGGAGACGGATACGTCTCCCGGTGGGGGACCGACGAGTGCGCGAGCCGCGGCGGGCGACGATCAGACCGTGCTCCGGTCAAACCGGTGGCGGACCCAGGCAGCGCCAATTGTAACGCAGCCACGGCTCGGTGCGCCACAGCGGGAATTGCCGCTTGGCTCAGCGATGATTTACCCGTTTAGCGTCCACGACCTGCGCATGACGTTCCCGTACGAAGGGGTCAGACCCCGGAGGGGTCTGACGCCTTCACGACCTGAACCAGCGGAATATGCGTCTCTCGGGTTACGGCAGGATTACGGGCGAGGTACCAGAGCGCGCTATTCGTCGCGGCGTCCGGTCCGTCGCTCGAAGACGACCTCTCCCTTCACCACCATGTACCGGATCAACCGGCGCGACGCCTCGGGAAAGAGCTTCTGTCGGTCGCGGAACCGGTCGTTCGACACGATCGCCGCGTCCAGCTCGCGGGCGAAGGAGAGGATGAAGTAGTCGGCATCGGTGCCGGCCGGCGCCTGGCGGATGTGCCCCTCGTCGACGAGCCGCTCGTAGCCCGGCCGGTCGTCGATCTGGTGGCGCAGCGCGGCGTCCACCACGACGACGGGCTCGTAACCCTCGCCCCGCAGCTTGTCGCACACCGCGACGATGTCGGCCAGCGCCGCCTGCTCTCCCTCGCTGGAGTGCGCGACGTTGGAGCCGTCGACGAGGACGACACGCGACGTGCCGTCCCGAGCCTCCTCCAGCCCCCCGTCCCGCGACTCAGTTCCGCTGTCGGACGTCATCGCTCTCTCCACGCCTCAAGGTTGACCCGCACGCAGCCGATCTCGGCGCCGTGCGTCGAACGTCGCCTCGGCAGGCCATTCAAGTTCCAGACCCTGCAGTGCGGTGGGTTGGTGAGTCGGATGATCGGCCTCCGGAGGCCCCTGCGCTCGGGGGGCCGTTCCACGGCAAGCGCTGAGGCACAGTGACGCCAAGAACTCCTCACCGCGTAGCGCGCTGTGCCCTGGCGCACCGAGCCCAACCATTCATACCGAGATCTTTCCTGGCGGTCTTCCGAGCCGTCGCCCCCAACGGAGCGATCTGGCCCCGTCCGTCCCTTCCACGCCAATCGGCGCTCCGCTGCTGGTCGCCACAGAAGCCTTCCCACACTCCCGCATCCCCGCATTCCCGCCAACTGCTCAGCCCCCTTGCACGTGAGTTCCATCACGGAATTTGCGTGATCAGGGAGCCGCCATGCGTTTACGGTGTAGAGAAGCCAGGATTCACCCGGAGCCTCGTCGCATGCGTCGTCTCACTCGACACATCGCAAGTCTTCTGTTGCCCGTTGTCGCCCTGACCGCGTGTCGGGCCGACAGCGCGCGCGATTCCGTCGCCAGCGCGTCGGCGCAGCTCGCGATCGCCGCAGCCACGATCAGCGGGCAGGACGCGCCGCTCGCCAATGAAGTCAAGAACGCGTCGTACATGGGCTTCGACACGGGCACCTACCCGGGCGACGATGCGATGCGCGCCTGGCGCACCGGCAACTCGCCGTACAAGTGGACCGGCTACTACCTGCCCAGCCCCTGCCATCAGGACGAGGGATGGTCGGGCAAGCGCGAGACGCTCACCTCGATGGGCTACGGCCTCGCGGTGCTGTACGTCGGCCAGCAGACCTGGGGACGCAAGCCCGGCGCGCCGCACATGGTGCGCGTGAGCGTGCCGAAGAAGGTCACGTCGTACGTCGGCAAAGGAAAACACCGTCACAAGGTCACGCGCACGGTGATGAGGAGCGTGCTGCGCAGGGCACCGAAGCCCGCGGCCGACGCCACCTGCAACGCCGATTTCGTCAGCGGCGCGCGTGGCATGCGCGAGGGCGTGGACGCCGCACTGCGCACCGCCCGCGAGGGCTTCCCGCGCGGCACGACGGTGTTCCTCGACATCGAGCGGATGGACGTGATGCACCAGTCGATGCGCGACTACTACTCCGCCTGGGTGCGCGCCGTGCTCGACGACGGCCGCTACGTGCCCGGCATCTACGTGCACACGGACAACGCGAACACGGTCTACGACGACGTGAAGGCGGTGTATCGCTCGGTCGGTCTCGAGAGCGAGCCCCCCTTCTGGGTCGCCAAGTCGCGCGGCTTCGACACGACGAAGCATCCCACCGAGATGGGCCACACCTTCGCCGCGGTCTGGCAGGGGATCCTCGACGTCAAGCAGACCTGGAACGGCCACAAGATCCCGATCGACGTGAATGTCGCGTCGCTGCCGTCGCCGTCCTCACACAGAAGCCACGCAAACCGGGCGAATAGACGTGTGCTCGAAGTCCATACTTCCGGAGCCTACTCCCCCGCTCTGAACCCCGCCGCGATCTCGCCCACCACGGATGACTGGGATGGAGGCGACGCGACAT
>DASVNI010000399.1:0-2223 GCA_036383935.1 Gemmatimonadaceae bacterium
ACGCCCCAAGATGAACACTCCCGAGGGTTTAACCCTCCTGAAGGGCCGGGAGAGACCATCCCGTCAATAGGCCGCCCGTGGACGCATGGCAACATGCTCCGAGCGCAGCGGTCCTAATCGCCCGTGTGGCTTGACTACTCCTAATAGGAGCAACTGCAAGCAGAATCGCACATTGTCGTTGGATTCTTCATCCACGATCTACCTTCATCCGCTGTCAGCTTACAGCTGATGGTCGGACCCGATCCCGCGGATCGCTGGCTCGTCGCCTCACGCACCTAGCGTGTCGCGCCGAACCACCGTGTTCCTCCGCGTGTCGTGTTCGATTGACAACCGAACTACCCGAATCGCTGGCGACTAGAGCGTAGGGGCCACACCCGTTCCCATCCCGAACACGGTCGTTAAGCCCTACAGCGCCGATGGTACTCCGTCCGAGAGGACGCGGGAGAGTAGGCCGTCGCCGGCACCTCTTTGAACGGGCCCGTATGCTTTTCGCATACGGGCCCGTTCGCGTTCTCCACCTACGCTCACTCGAGCACCCGCCATGTCTCGCGCTGGAATCGTCACCGTCGTCGGTAAACCGAATGCGGGGAAGTCGACGCTCCTCAATCGCATCATCGGGGAGAAGCTCGCGATCGTGAGCGAGAAGCCGCAATCGACGCGCGATCGCATCGTCGGCATTCGCACGACCGACGACGTCCAGATGGTCGTGCTCGACACGCCGGGACTGCTCAATCCGCGCTACGAGCTGCATCGCGCGATGCGCACGACGGCGCTTCGCGCGCTCCAGGATGCCGACGTCATCGTCTACCTCGCCGACGCCACAGAACGCGCTCCGGTCGGCCTGGTCGAGGCGGCGGCACTCGAAACACCGCCGCGCGCGCCGGTGGTGACGGTCCTGAACAAGGTGGACGCCATTCGCCCCGCCGAGCGCGCCGAGCTGCGGGAAGCGCTCCCCGATGCGCGCTTCGTCTCCGCGCTCACCGGGGAGGGTGTCGACGATCTGCTCGCGGAGCTCGAAGCCGCCCTTCCGGAAGGACCCTTTCTCTATCCGGAAGACGAGATCAGTACCGCACCGGTGCGATTCTTCGTCGCGGAGCTGGTACGAGAGACGGCGCTCGAGCAGCTCGACGAGGAGTTGCCCTACAGCGTGGCGTGTGAGGTGGAGGAGTTCCGGGAAGGGCAGACGCCGCTGTACATTCGGACGGTCCTGTACGTCGAGCGAGAAAGCCAGAAGCGCATCCTGATCGGCGCCGGTGGCCAGCGGATCCGGGAAATCGGGCGGATCGCTCGCAGCAAGGTCGAGAAGTTCGTCGGTACGGCCGTCTACCTCGACTTGTGGGTTAAGGTCCTTCCAAATTGGCGAAAGAGCGACCGAGCCCTCCGTCGCTTCGGCTATCGCCTCCACGACGATCCTTCCGCATGACGCTCTCCCCCCAGTTGCTCGCCATTCTCGTGTGCCCGAAGTGCAAGGGCCCACTCGAGTATCGCGAGACGGAACCGTCGCTCGTCTGCCACCACTGCCGGCTCCGATACCCGGTGAGAGACGACATCCCGATCATGCTCCTCGACGAGGCGACGCCCGTCTGAGCACCGGAGAGCTACCATCGGTCCGCGCGCGGTGACGGCGCGTCAACGGTCGAGCGCCGGCGACGCTCCGGCGACGGCGCGCCTCGCGCAGCCGCGCACCGAGGCGCTGCGCGCGGCAACTCTGCCTCCTCGATGAAGATTCTCGCGATCCTCCTGCTGTTCGTGCCGGCCGCCATCGTGGCGGAGCTCCTGCACGCCAGCCCCGTCATGGTGTTCGCACTGAGCGCGCTCGCGATCGTGCCGCTGTCGGGCTATCTCGGACAGGCCACGGAGGAGATCGCGGCGTATACGGGGCCGACGCTCGGCGGTCTGTTGAACGCCACGCTCGGCAACCTGGCGGAGCTGATCATCGCGATCCTGGCGCTGCGCGCTGGTCTCGTCGATCTGGTGAAGGCGTCGATCACAGGATCGATCCTCGGCAATCTGCTGCTCGTCCTCGGGGCGGCGCAGCTCGCCGGCGGGCTTCGACACAAGACGCAACGCTTCAGCGTCGCGCTGGCGGGCCTCAGCATATCCCTGCTCATGATCGCCGTGATCGGGCTGGTCATTCCGGCGATCTTTCACGCGACTCACGTCGATCCGACGCGCGACCTCACGCGGAAGGTCTCGATCGGCGTGGCGGCGTTGCTCATGATT
>DASVNI010000400.1:0-12255 GCA_036383935.1 Gemmatimonadaceae bacterium
CTGTTCGCCGAGCTCCCCGAAGCCAAGATCCGCGGCTACGGGCCCGGACGCTTCTCGTTCAACGTGAAGGGCGGCCGCTGCGAAGCGTGTCAGGGCGACGGCCTCGTGAAGATCGAGATGCACTTCCTCCCGGACGTCTACGTGCCGTGCGAGGTGTGCAAGGGCAAGCGCTACAACCGCGAGACGCTCGAGGTTCGCTTCCGCGGCCAGAGCATCGCCGACGTCCTCGAGATGACGGTCGAGGATGCGCTGGCGTTCTTCGAGAACCAGCCGCGCGTCCGCCAGAAGCTCGAGACGTTGAACGACGTCGGACTCGGCTACATCCATCTCGGTCAGAGCGCCACCACGCTCTCCGGCGGCGAGGCGCAGCGCATCAAGCTCGCGACCGAGCTCTCGAAGCGTGACACCGGCCGCACCTTCTACATCCTCGACGAGCCGACGACCGGTCTGCACTTCGAGGACGTGCGTGTCCTGCTGCACGTGCTGCATCGCCTCGTCGATCGCGGCAACACCGTGCTCGTCATCGAGCACAACCTCGACGTGATCAAGACGGCGGACTGGATCGTCGATCTGGGCCCCGAGGGCGGTACGCGCGGCGGAACGATCGTCGCGGCCGGCACACCGGAGGACGTCGCTCGCGTCGACGCCTCGCACACGGGTCGCTACCTGCGCGACCTGCTCCAGCCACCGACGAAGGCGGACACGCGGAACTCCGACCGGAGGCGCGAGGCGCCGCAGGGAGGAGCCATCACAACGGCGGACATGCGGAACTCCGACCCAGGGCGCGAAGCGCCGCAGGGAGGAGCGATCACCACTAGTCGCCGCAAAGCGGGATAGCCGTGGTCTCCCTGCTCGACATCATCGGGCCTGTGATGGTCGGCCCGTCGTCCTCGCACACGGCGGGGGCATGTCGGCTGGGACTCCTCGCGCGCAATCTCGTCGGTGGCACTCCCGAGCGCGCGCGCATCGAGCTCCATGGCTCCTTCGCGCGGACCGGCGAAGGCCATGGCACGGACAAGGCGATCGCCGGCGGCTTGATGGGATTCCGCCCCGACGACGAGCGACTTCGTGAGGCGCTCGAGATCGCCGAGCGCGAAGGGCTCGACTACGTGTTCGAGAAGACCTCGCTCGGCGACGAGGCGCATCCCAACACCGCGCGCATCACCCTCGAGCGCGGCGACCGTCATGCCGTGATGACGGGCGCATCGCTCGGCGCGGGACGCATCCTCGTCACCGAGATCAACGGCTACAAGGTCGAGGTCACCGGGAGCTATCACACCATCGTGCTCATCGCCGAGGACGTGAAGGGCTCCGTTGCCGCCATTGCGACGATCCTCGCCGAGCACGAGATCAACATCGCGAACCTGCGCCTCACGCGGAAAGAGCGCGGCGGCGACGCGTTCATGGTCATCGAGGTGGACGACGTGCCGGGCGAGGGCGTGCGCGACGAGATTCGCGCGCTGCCGTGGGTGCGCTGGGCCTTCCGTCTCGACAAGGTGAGCGCCTGATGTATCGCGCCCTCGCCGACGCCATTCGCGACGCGGAGCAGAAGTGCGTCACCCTCGCGCAGCTCGCCCTCGACACGGAGGCGAAGGACCAGGGACGTCCGGTCGAGGAGATTCGTGCCGCGCTCCGCCGCGCGCTGGAGGTGATGCGCGGGGCGGTCGAGCGCGGCATGACGGGCGATCTCTTCTCCGCATCGGGCCTCGTGGGAGGCGACGCCGCCAAGCTGCGCACCGGACCGGCGGGTCCGTTGGCGGGCACTCCCTTCCGCGACGTGCTCGCGCGCGCGTTGGCCGTGCAGGAGGTGAACGCCGCGATGGGCGTCATCGTCGCCGCACCCACGGCGGGCGGGGCGGGCGTGCTTCCCGCCGTGCTCACCGGCCTCGCCCAGGCACGCGGGCTCCCGGACGACAAGGTCGTGGATGCGCTGGCCGTCGCCGGCCTGATCGGCGCCGTCGTCGCCGAGCGGGCGTCGCTCTCCGGCGCCGAGGGCGGTTGCCAGGCCGAGACGGGGGCGGCAGCGGCGATGGCCGCCGGCGCCGCGACGGAGATGTTGGGCGGTTCCCCCGCCCAGGTCGGCCACGCCACGGCGCTCGCGCTGCAGGGAACGCTCGGCCTCGTCTGCGATCCGCTCGGCGGCCTCGTCGAGCTTCCCTGCGTCTTCCGCAACGCGACGGGATCCGCCATCGCCCTCACCGGCATCGAGCTCGCCCTCGCCGGCGTCGAGTTCAAGATCCCGGTGGACGAGGTGATCGACGTCATGGGCGAGATCGGCGCGTCGATGGACGTGCGCTACCGCGAGACGGCCGGTGGCGGACTCGCCGCCACGCCGACCGGGCGCCGCCTCGCGCGGGAGCGACTCGTGCAGATCAAGAAGCGGTAGCCTCGATGCCGTGCCGGCCATCACGTCGCCACGACAAGTCGCTCAGTGCCGCCCAGCCGTCCGTTCTTTACTCATAGGTAGCGCACCCGTAGCTTGCCCGAACGCGCCTCGATCGGCTGAAACGCAGCGATCGTGGAACCCGTAGGGAGGGGCAACCTAGAGTTCGCCAGGTGTGTTGCCGATGCTCACCAAAGACGACATCGAGAGCTTCCTCGTCCGCCTCGCTGCTACGGGCGCGACCTATTCCGAAGTCGAACCCGGCTTCTGGATCGTGCGGCCCAGCGCCGAGAGCGATCTCTCCATCGCAGTGAACTATTCGCCCCCCGTCGTGCTCCTTCGTATCGACGTCATGACGCTTCCGTCGGACGGCAATCGAAGCGCGACGCTCACCCGCCGCCTCCTCGAGCTCAACGCCACCGACCTGCTCCATGGGTCGTACGGCATCCAGGACGAGCACATCGTCCTGACCGAAGCGCTCGAGCTGTCGGCCCTCGACTATGAGGAATTCCTCGCGAGCTACGAGAGCATGACCCTCGCGCTCGCGTCGCACCTGCGCGAGCTCGGCTCGTTCCGCGAGGCACGCTGACCCATGGGTATCTTCGATCGGTTCTCTTCGCTGCTGAAGTCCAACATCAACGACCTGATCTCCAAGGCGGAAGATCCGGAGAAGATGTTGACGCAGATCCTCGTCGACATGCGCGGCCAGCTCGTGAAGGCCAAGCAGCAGGTCGCCTCCGCCATCGCCGACGAGAAGCGTCTGCGCGATCAGGCCGACGCCGAGTTCAAGCAGGCGCAGGACTGGGAGCGTCGCGCCATGCTCGCCATCCAGGAAGGCCGCGACGACCTCGCCAAGCAGGCGCTCGTGCGCCAGGCCGAGCACACCGGCCACGGTGAGCAGCTCCAGGCCACCTGGGAGCAGCACCGCCTCGAGACGGAGAAGCTCAAGAACCAGCTTCGCGACCTGAACGACAAGATCGAGGAGGCGAAGCGCAAGAAGAACCTCCTCATCGCTCGCCAGCGCCGCGCTCAGGCGCAGCAGCGCATCGCGGAGACGATGTCGTCCCTGTCCGAGAAGAGCGCCTTCGAGGCGTTCGCGCGGATGGAGGAGCGCATCGAGAACAATGAGCGGATGATCAAGGCGTCGTCCGAGATCGACGACGAGTTCACGGGTGACACGCTGCAGCGCGAGTTCAAGCAGCTCGAGAAGGGCGCCGTCGGTGTGTCGGTCGACAATCAGCTCCTCGCGCTCAAGCAGAAGATGGGGATGCTCCCCGCGCCGGCTTCCCCGCAGAACAAGGCGCTCGGCGCCGGTCAGCGCGATGAGGAGACCGTCCACGCCGAGATCGAACACCCGACGGAAGAGAAGGGACGGTGAGCGGCGAGGGCGCTGCTCGACGATTCAAGTTCGCGCCGATCCTCACGGCGACGGTCTTCACCGTCCTGCTCCTCTGGATCGCCGGAAAGGTCTCGCACGTCCTGCTGCTGCTCTTTCTCGGCATCATGATCTCGCAGTACCTCCTGGCGCTCTCCGGGGTGCTGCATCGGCGGCTCCGCATCCCCGAGGGATGGTCGCTCGCCGCGGCGGTGTTCGTCAGTCTGGGCGCCCTCGCGCTCCTCGTCTGGGCGCTCGTGCCCCCCGTCATCGCGCAGACGCAGGAGCTCGTGCGTGTGCTGCCCACCTACATCACCGGGTGGGAGTCGGCAATCGATCGCCTCGTCGCACGTGTGCCTGCGCTCGCATCGGTGTACACGCCGGGTCAGCACAAGCTCATCCTCGCCGTCTACCAGCAGGTCACCGGGCAGTTCGGCAACGTGGTGCCGAAGGTCATCGGCATCGTGGAAGTCGCGATCAGTCTCTTCTCGGTCTTCGTGATGGGACTCTACCTCGCGCTCCATCCGGCGCTCTATCGCGAGTGGCTCATCGCGCTCTTCCCGCCGATCCATCGCGATCTGGTGCGCGACATCCTCACCGAGTGCGGACAGTCGCTGCGCGCGTACATCGTCGGGTTGCTCCTCACGATGACCTTCCTCGGCACGCTGACCGCGATCGGGCTCTCGGTGCTCCACGTCCCGTACGCGTTGACGTTCGGCGTGTTCACCGGCATCGCGACGATCATCCCCTTCTTCGGTACCCTGGTCGCGACCGCGCTCCCGGCGCTCTTCGTCATCACGGCTCCCGATGGCGGCGCGCGAGCGCTCTGGGTCGTCGTCGTCGGCATCGCCGTGCACCTGATCGAGGGGAACATCGTCTCCCCCCACATCATCTCGAAGCAGGTCGACCTGCCGCCAGTGCTCACGATTGTGTGGGTGCTCATCATCGGCACGCTCCTCGGTCCACTCGGGCTGCTCGTCGCGGTGCCCGCCCTCGCGGTGATCATGGTCGTCGTGCGGCGTATCCTCCTGACCCGCGTCTACGAGGGGCAGGGCTTCCGCCGCACGACGCGCGAGCGGGCGCTCGTCCTCCGTCTGCCGGCCTCCGAAGGGGGCGTCATCGTCCCGCGAACCACGGTGGACGTCGTCTCGGCCCTGGAGCGCCAAACCGCGGCTGCCCCCGTTTAGATTGCGCGTGCCTCCGCCGAGGCACTCACTCTCGCACGGGCGTTCGCATGTCGCGTGATCTACGCTTTCTGATCCTGGCCGACGGTCTGTTCGGCCCCGAGACCTCAAAAACCGCCAATGCCTGCATCCGCTACACGCCCGAGCGGGTGGTAGGCATCATCGACGCGACCCGAGCCGGCCGTCGCGCGCAGGACGTCATCGGCTTCGGCGGCGACATCCCGGTCGTCGCAACGCTCGATGAGGGGCTGGCGCTGCGGCCGAATGCGCTGCTGATCGGTATCGCACCCTCGGGGGGCAAGCTGCCCGCCGAATGGATCCTTCTCCTCGCCCGGGCGATCGAGCACGGCCTCGCGATCTGGAGTGGGCTGCATACCTTCGTCGCCGACGTCCCGGAGCTGGCGGCGCTCGCCGCGAAGCATCGCGTCGCCATCCACGATCTCCGACGCCCTCCGGCCCGGCTCGATGTCGCGCGCGGCCGCGTGCGCAACATCGATGCGACCGTGGTCCTCACGGTCGGGACCGACTGCAACATCGGCAAGATGACGACGCAGCTGCAGATCCTCGATGCGCTTCGCGACAAGGGGATCCGGACGTCGTTCGCGGCGACCGGCCAGACCGGCATCCTCATCGAGGGGAGGGGGATCTCCGTCGATGCGGTCGTCGCCGACTTCATCGCCGGTGCGGCCGAATCGCTCGTCCTCGAGTCGGCGCGCGATTCGGATCTCGTGCTCGTCGAGGGACAGGGCTCGATCATCCACCCGAGCTATTCCGGCGTGACGTACGGGCTGATGCACGGCTCGCTCCCCCACGCACAGATCATGTGCGCACAACCGAGCCGCCGCGCCATCAACAACTGCGAGTGGGTGAAGATCCCACCGCTCCCCGACTTCATCCGGATGAGCGAGGCGGCGCTCGCCCCGCTGCGCCCTTCGCCCGTGATCGCTGTAGCCCTCAACACCTTCGACCTCGACGACGACGCGGCCCGCCGCGCCATCGAGACGGCCGAGCGCGAGACCGGCCTCCCCGCCACGGACCCCGTCCGCTTCGACCCGGCACCCATCGTCGACGCGATCACCGAGTTTCACGAAGCCCGGCGATCGCCCGTGAGTGCGTAAGTGGTGAAGCTGGGGTCAGAGTCACAGACTCTGACCCCTTGGAGCTAGGGATCTGCACTTACGAGCATTACCTCATCCCCGCACTCCCGCAACTCACCGCTGTTCCGGCAGTCTCAGCGCAAACCCCGCCGCCAGCAGCGACAATCCCCCCGCATACAGCAGCGCACCGCGATAGTCATTCACCGGCGCGAGCAGTCCGAACACGATCGTGCACACCGCCGCCGCCACGCGACCGATGTTGTAGCAGAATCCGGCGCCCGTCGTGCGCAGCAGCGTCGGGAAGAGCGGTGGCAGGTACATCGTGAACAGGGCGAACACCCCCGAGAAGAAGCCCGCGAGCGGGAACCAGAACCACGCGAGCGAGCCGATGCTCCGCGGCACGATGAACGCCGCGATGATCCCCGCGCCGAGTCCGGCCAGGAACACGACGATCGCACGTCGGTTGCCGAGCAGTTTGGCCAGCGCGCCGGCGGAGAAGTTTCCGACAATTGCCGCTGCGTTGACGACGAAGAACGACGCCGACACGATCCGTGTCACCTCTCCCGCCGGCGTGCCCGCGTCGACGAGCAGGCGACGCAGATGCTGCGACTGCCAGAACTGGAACAGCCACCATCCCGACAGACCGAGCGCGCAGGTGACGGTCGTGCGCACCGTGATGCTCGCGACGTCGCCGCGGAAAAGATCGCGCGCCCGTGGCCGCTCTCCTCGCGTCTCGCGCGCGGCGGCTTGCCACGTCTCGGGCTCGGGGACGTGGCGGCGGATCCAGAACACCAGGAACGCGGGCAGCACGCCGACGAGGAAGACGTAGCGCTCCGCGTGCGCCGGCAGCACCAGCGAGAGAAGGCCGACCGTGAGCGCAGCGAGCAGGATGCCCAGGTTCACTCCCGTCTGCAGCATCGCCGCGATCCACGGACGCCACCGCTTCGGCCAGGTCTCCGAGAGCAGCGACGCGCCCACCGCCCATTCGCCACCGATGCCGAGCGCCGCGATGAATCGGAACAGCATGAACTGCCACCACGTCTGCGCGAACGCGCAGACGCCGGTGAACAGGGCGTACGTCAGGATGGTCAGCGAGAGCGCGCGGCTCCGACCGAGGATGTCGCCCAGGCGGCCGAAGAACGATCCGCCGAGTGCCCAGCCGAGGAGGAAGGCGGCCTGGATGTAGGCGCTCTTCTCCTTCACCCCGGGATCGGCCGTGCTCGTCGCGGCGAGAAGCTGCGCCACGACGGGCGTGGCGACGAGCGTGTAGAGGTGCATGTCCAGCCCGTCGAACAGCCAGCCGAGCCAGGCCGCCGTGCCGGAGCGCCACTGCCGCGACGTGATCTCGCGCAGGTGCGTGGCCTCGCTCGCTGCATGAGCGGGCGGTTCCAGCGTGGTCACGCTTTCGATCTGTCGAGCTCCTTCCACCTGCACGGCAAACCTCCGGACGTCGAAGCACTTCGAGTCGCGTATGATGGCTCGCGGCCCCTCGGACGCAAGACAACATGCGCACATTTTTCGTTCGGTGGGCGGTGCGCCGATGTCGGTCCGTCACGCGCACGACACATCATAGGGGCGTGCCGCTCGCCCTTCGCGCCCATTCCCTGTGGAAGAGCTACGCCGCCGGTGTCGCGGGATGCTCGGCGCGCATCTGGGTGCTGCGCGCCGCGAGTCTCGAGGCACACGAAGGCGAGTGCATTGCCATCCTCGGCGCGCGAGGTGCCGGCACCACCACACTGCTGCAGTGCCTCGCCGGCTTTCGCCGCGTCGATGCGGGCACCATCGAGCACCGCGGGCGCCCACACCTGTTGACCGTCCCGCCTGTGTCGCGTACTCGGCACGCGACGCCTCGCGCGGGCGACATCGTGCTCGTCGATGGTAGGTGTGAGCCGGATGACGTCACCCCGATCTCTCGCGCCGTGCGCGAACGGGCGGAGCGCGGAGTCACGACGATCATCGCCACGCACGAGCTCTCCAGCGTCCGCCAACTGGTGGACCGCGTCCTCCTGTTGCGCGATGGACACCTCACATCGCTACCGCTCACCAGCGGCTCCCGCCGCGTCGCCGAAGGATTGCCCGCAGCCCCGACCAAGGTGGTCGAAGCATCCCGGCGCCAACCGACAACCATCAACCGATCACCATGAACTCGCGCGTAGCGCGCTATTTCCGATATGCGTGCACCATCACGTCCTGGAACTGCCCACGCGTGATCGGCGTGTACACCTGTCCCGCCGTCAGCTGATACCCGAAGCCATGATGCTCGAGGATGGACAGGCATTCGGAGAGATTGTCCACCGCGGGGCTCATGTGATGATGGAGCTCGATGACCATCTGTCGGATCTGCGCGATCGTGCCGCTCGACGCGAGATCGCGCAGCACGGCCAGCTCGCTCCCCTCGACGTCGAGCTTCAGGAAGTCCACCGGCTTCGTGATGTACCGTGACAGCCGCACCGCGGGCACCCGGATCGACTCGCCCGGCATGCGATCGCGGTGCACGCTCATGACCGCTGAACCGGGATGCGCCGGGTCGTGGAACAGCTCCAGCGATCCCTCCTGCTCGGCGAGCGCCGCATTGTGCAGCGTGATTCCCTCCAGCGCATTCGCGCGGATCGTCTCCTCGACCGCCTCGCACGCCCACGGCGCGGGCTCGAACGCGACGATCTCCGCATCGGGGTAGAGCGATTTGAAGAAGAGGATCGCCATCCCGATGTTGCTGCCGCCGTCGAGGATCACCGGCCGCGAATTGTCCGTCGCGAACCAGTACTCTCGTTCGGCGAACACTTCGCGATAGAGATACCGCATCCACTCGGCTTCGAGATACCGCAGCCGGAAGCCGGCGACGTCGGCCCAACCCGGCCCCGACGGATCGCGACGGCGAAGCAGCTCGTGCATCGCGTGCGCGCGATACGTGCGTCCTGCCGCCGCGCGACGCGCACCGAGCGCGGCGAACGAGCCGAAGCGGCGATAGCGGATCGCGTGGTCGAGGAGAGACCGGCCGAGAGAGCTCACAGCCTCCGGACGTTCGAGTCCGACGCTGCGCAACCCGTTCCGTTGACCGTCAGGAGGTGCCGCGTCTACCTTGCGCCGATGCACCCCTTCTCCCTGCTGCAGAGCGTCGCGCGCCCGCACTCGATGCGCGATTGGAAGCTGCATGGACTCGACTGGCTGCTCGACGCTGCGGTCGACGTCGCGGGGGTCCTCCTCGGCGCGGTCGTCGCCTGGCTGGTCATCCGGCTGATATCGCATCGCATCGAGAAGTGGGGAGAAGATGGGCAGCCGGATTTGCACAGCGCGCGGGAGCAGCGCGCCAGGACCTCCGCCAAGCTGTTCCGGCACGTCGGCCGCGCCGTCCTCGTCGTCGTCACGCTCCTTCTCGTATTGGGGCAGCTGGGCTTCAACATCTCGCCGCTGCTCGCCAGCGCGGGCGTCGTCGGCCTCGCTGTCTCGTTCGGATCGCAGAGCCTGGTGCGCGACTTCGTCACCGGGTTCTTCCTCCAGCTCGAGCATCAGTTCGCGCTTGGCGACGTCATTCGCATCGGCACCGTCGAGGGGACCGTCGAGAACGTCACGCTGCGGCTGGTTTATCTGCGGGACGCCACCGGCGCGTTGCACATCATCCCGAACGGCCAGATCACCCAGGTCACCAACCTGACGCGTGCCTGGGGACGGGTCGCGATCGACGTCGAAATCGCCTGGCGGGACGTCGACCGCGCCGAGGAGGCGATGATCGACGCGGCCGACGCGCTCGGAAGGGACCCCGCGTGGGCCGACGCCCTGCTGGACCCGCCTCGCGTCCTCGGCATCGAGAAGCTCGGAGGAGGTGCCGTCACCCTGCGCACCATCGTGCGCGTCGATCCCTACCGCCGAGACGACGTGGCGCGCGATCTGAGACTGCGCATCAAGCTCGCGCTGGACCGGGCGGGAATCGCCACCTTCGTCCCACCCGCGCTCCCCATCGCATAACTTACGCGCTCGAAGTCGCCGAGCTTCCCGATCCGCGTCCGACATGTCCGAGTTCCGCCTGTACAACACGCTGACCCGCCGGGTCGAGCCATTCGCCCCAGCCGACGGACGAACGGTGCGCATGTACACGTGCGGGCCCACGGTGTACAACCCGGCGCACCTCGGAAACTTCCGGACGTTCCTGTTCGAGGACCTGATGCGGCGCGTGTTCCAGCTGCGCGGCTGGCAGGTGCATCAGGTGATGAACCTGACGGACGTGGACGACAAGATCATCCGGCGTGCGGCGGAGCAGGGGAAGACGATCGATGAAGTGACCGCACCCATCGAGGAGATCTTCCACCGCGATCGGGAATACCTGCGGATCCAGCCGGCGGAGGACTACCCGAAGGCCACCCATTTCATCCCGCAGATGATCGCCCTCGTCGAGCGGTTGATCGCTCGCGGCGTGGCCTATCGGGCGGAGGACGGCTCGGTCTACTTCGCGATCGACAAGTTCCCCGGCTACGGCAAGCTCTCCCGTCTCGACACCCGCGAGGTGAAGAGCGGTGCCCGCGTTCTTCAGGACGACTACTCCAAGGAGAACGCGCAGGACTTCGCTCTCTGGAAGGCGGCGAAGCCCGAGGACGAGCGGTCCGGGGCGGCGTGGGACTCGCCCTGGGGGCGCGGCCGACCCGGCTGGCATCTCGAGTGCTCGGCGATGGCCATGGATCTGCTCGGTGAGACCCTCGACCTCCACGGCGGTGGGATCGACCTCATCTTCCCGCATCACGAGGACGAGATCGCCCAGAGCGAGGCGGCGACCGGGAAGCCCTTCTCCCGCTTCTGGTGCCACGGCGCCTTTCTGTTGACCGAAGGCGCCAAGATGGCCAAGCGGGTGGGGAACGTCCTCACCGTCGAGGGGCTGCGCGAGAGCGGGGTATCGGCCGCGGCGTTGCGGCACTTCGTCTTCAATACGCACTACCGGAAGGAGCTGAACCTCTCGGACGAGGCGCTGGAGGCGTCGCTGCAGGGGGTCCGCCGGGTGGGCGACTTCCACGATCGGCTGTACGATCCCGCGACGCTAACATCGGGCGGTACGGCCGAGCTGGCGACCGCCGCGGACGAGGCGGTGGCGGCGACCGAGGCTGCGCTGTTCGATGATCTGAACGGTCCGGAGGCGCTGGCGGCGCTGTTCAACTTCATCCGCCGGGCGAACGCCGAGCTCGACCGCCGAGGCGGTGACCGGGAGTCGGTCGAGCGGGCGCGGGCGGCGTTCGAGCGCATCAACAGCGTGCTCGACATCGTGCCGGAGCGGGCGGGCGCGGACCCGGCGCTGGCGTCATGGATCGAGGAGCGGATCGGGGCGCGGCGGGAGGCTCGCGCGCGTCGCGATTTTGGCGAAGCGGACCGCATCCGCGCCGAATTGACCGAGCGCGGTGTGGCGATCGAGGACGCGGGCGGCGAGACGCGCTGGAAGCTGGTGCGATCGACGTAAGTCGCCGTCGTTCGCTCGCTTGACTGACTCTCCCCGCCTGACTATCCTACGAGTCTCGCGCAAAAAACGCCGTCTGCTGACGTAGCTCAATTGGCAGAGCACCCGATTTGTAATCGGGCGGTTGCGAGTTCGATTCTCGCCGTCAGCTCTGCCGTTGATCGACGCTCGCGCAGCGCCGGCGCGAGGCGATCGGGTGGGGTACCCAAGTGGCCAACGGGATCAGACTGTAAATCTGACGGCGCAAGCCTTCGAAGGTTCGAATCCTTCCCCCACCATCCGCCGCGGATCGAGGAGTGCGGTCGAACGGGGCGGTATGTCGCGGGAGTAGCTCAGCTGGTAGAGCGCAAGCCTTCCAAGCTTGATGTCGCGGGTTCGAGCCCCGTCTCCCGCTCTTCGCAGGTCTGAATGAATGCGAGGAGGAGCACGAGTCGCAGCACCGTAGTAATGCAGGTAGGACCGCTCGCGTAGCTCAGTTGGTAGAGCACACCCTTGGTAAGGGTGAGGTCACCGGTTCAATCCCGGTCGCGAGCTCTGTGAGTCGAGCGCACTGAGTTTTGCAGCTGCCGCTGGGGGCCGAGGGCGCCTCCGGGGGCTGCTGGCTGTCCAACCCTTTCTCGTTTCGAGCATCCGGTATGGCCAAGGCAAAGTTCGAGCGGACGAAGCCGCACGTGAACGTGGGCACGATCGGGCACGTCGATCACGGCAAGACGACGCTCACCGCGGCGATCACGACGATCCAGGCGGCCAAGGGGCTCGCCCAGCAGGTGGCGTTCGACCAG
>DASVNI010000401.1:0-5895 GCA_036383935.1 Gemmatimonadaceae bacterium
GTCGCTGTGCAAGCGGCGCGGGTTCATCTTTCAGAGCTCCGAGATTTATGGGGGCACAGGTTCGGTGTGGGATTATGGGCCGCTCGGCGTCGAGCTGAAGAAAAATCTCAAGGATCGTTGGTGGTGGGCGATGGTCCGCTCGAGAGACGACATCGAGGGGATCGACGCGGCGATCCTGATGCACCCGCGCGTGTGGGAAGCGTCGGGGCATGTCGCCGGCTTCGTCGATCCGCTGGTGGACTGCCGCACGTGCAAGGGCCGCTTCCGCGCCGATAAGCTCGAGGACGCGCAGTGCCCGCAGAAGCCGTCGAAGCATCCGGGGGAGCACACGGCCTGCCAGCTGACCGAGGCGCGGCAGTTCAACCTCATGTTCAAGACGTTCATGGGACCGCTCGAGGAGACGGCGGCCGTCGTCTACCTGCGCCCGGAGACGGCACAGGGGATCTTCGTGAACTTCCTGAACGTGCAGCAGAGCAGCCGGCAGAAGGTGCCGTTCGGGATCGCGCAGATCGGCAAGGCGTTCCGCAACGAGATCACGCCGGGAAACTTCATCTTCCGCACCCGTGAGTTCGAGCAGATGGAGATGCAGTTCTTCGTCGAGCCGGGCACGGACGTCGAGCACTTCGAGTACTGGAAGGAGCAGCGGATGAAGTGGCATCACGCCATCGGGCTCAGCCCCGACCGGCTCCGCTACAAGCCGCACGAGCAGCTCGCGCATTACGCGCGCGCCGCGTTCGACATCGAGTTCGACTTCGGCGGCACGCTCGGCTTCCAGGAGATCGAGGGGATCCACAACCGCTCCGACTACGATCTCGGGCGCCACCAGGAGTACTCGGGGAAGAAGCTCGAGTACTTCGACCAGCCGAGGAACAAGCGCTATGTGCCGTTCGTGATCGAGACGTCCGTAGGTGCGGACCGCGTGACGCTCGCGGCGCTCGTGAACGCGTACCGCGAGGAAGAGGTGGCGGGCGAGGAGGAAGGGCGCGTGGTGCTCGGCCTGCATCCGTCGATCGCGCCGATCAAGGCGGCGGTGTTCGCGCTGACGAAGAAGGACGGGATGCCGGAGATGGCGCACCGCATCGCGAACGATCTGCGCCCGCACTTCCCGGTGGACTACGACGAGACGGGGAGCATCGGCAAGCGGTACCGCCGCCAGGACGAAGTCGGGACGCCGTTCTGCATCACGGTGGACGGCGACTCGGTGAAGGATGGCACGGTGACCGTCCGCGACCGAGATACACTGAAGCAGGATCGCATCGCCGCCGACGCGCTGGTGGGCTACCTCAGAGAGCGGCTCCAGGGATGAGCAAGGATCTGTCGATCGAGCGCCTCCGCCGCGAAGGCGAGGAGTTCATGCAGGAGCTCTCGCGCGAGTACTTCGAGGCGCATGCGGGGCTCAAGGCGTCGGCAGAGCTCCAGCCAGTGTACGCGAAGCACCGCGATATCCTCGGGCGGGACGCGCTGGACTTCACGCGCGAGAACTTCCTTGCCAGCGCCGAGGGGAGCGAGGAGCGACGCTCGGCGCGTCTGCTCCTCGACTGGCAGGCGGAATCACAGAGCGCGCGCGAGCTGGCGCCGCTCGACGAGCGTGAGATCGCGTGGGAGGCCGACGCGGTCGTCCGGCTCGAGGACGGACGCGAGATTCCGTATCAGCGCACGGCGATCGAGCTGGCCAACAGCACGGACAAGCGCGAGCGCGCGACGATCGAGAAGGCGCGCAGCGCGCTGGTGCAGAAGGAGCTGGCACCGATGAAGCGCGAGCGGTTCCAGCGCGAGCGCGACATCACGGAGTCGCTCGGGCTGGCCGACGGCTACATCCCGACGTGGCAGCTGCTGAATGGCGTCTCGCTCACCGGGCTGCGCGACGAGTGCGCGCAATTCCTGCGCGACACGCAGGCGATCTGGGACGAGGTCTGTCCGGAGTTCGTGAAGCGCGGACTCGGCATGGCGATGAGCGAGGTGACGCGCGCCGACGCGCTCGCCCTGTTCCGTGCGCGCGAGTTCGACCAGTACTTCCCCGCCGCCGAGATGGAGCCGTCGATCCGCCGCCAGGTGCGCGAGATGGGCGTCGATCCGGAAGCAGGGGGCCGCGTGCGGTTCGACACGGGAGAGCGCGAGGGGAAGCGGTCGCGCGCCTTCTGCGCACCCGTGCGCGTGCCGGACGAGGTGTATCTCGTGCTGCGGCCGCACGGCGGGCAGACCGACTGGCAGACCTTCCTGCACGAGCTGGGACACGCGCTGCACTTCGCGAACATGCGTCCCGACCATCCGATGGAGTTCCGCTGGATGGGTGACAACTCGGTGACCGAAGGGTACGCGATGCTGTTCGACCACCTGACGCAGGACGCGAGGTGGCTGCAGCGGTACACCGGGTTGGACAAGAAGACGTTGCCGAAGTATCTGCGCGCGGCGGGGTTCGAGGAGCTGCACTTCCTGCGTCGCTACTGCGCGAAGCTGATCTACGAGACGCACCTGTACGGCGGCGACGTGTCGTGGGACGCACTGCCCGATCTGTACGTCGACCAGCTGACGGGCGCGACGAGCTTTCGCTACTCGCGCGCCGATGCGTTCGTGGACGTCGATCCGCGCTTCTATGCCGCGCGCTATCTGCGTGCGTGGCAGCTCCAGGCGCTGATCACGGAGACGCTCGTCGAGCGGTACGACGTGGATTGGTGGCGCAACCCGCGCGCGGGGCCGTGGATCGTGCAGGCTCTGTTCGGGGAGGCGCAGCGCGAGCTGGCGCAGGAGCAGGCGGAGCGCGTGGCGGGGAAGGGGCTGTCGTTCGCGCCGCTGGTGCGGAGCATCGAGCGGATGCTGGCTTAGGGTTTCTCCACCGCTGGGCTCGGTTAGGTTTCTGGGTGCGCTTCAATCCCCAGGAGTCGCTGCCCATGCGCCGTCGCCACCTCGGCCTCGCCTTCGCCACAGCCGCGTTCCTCGCGGGATGCCGGAGCTCTGGCTCCGACACAACCGCGCCATCCGGGCCAGGCATCTTCGTGGTCGCCAGCCCGACTCGCAGTGACACCATCGAAGCCATGGGCTCGCAGGCGCTCACGGTTGTAGTGAGGGACGCGAATGGCCCTGCTCGCAGGCACGCGGTGGAATTCACCACCGTGCCTGATGTGGATAGCCTGCGTCCGTCCGACCTCCGGATGACCTTCCGTCGCGCTCCGACGACCTACTTCTACGAGGAGGTAGCCACGGACACGACCGATGCGGATGGACGGGCCAATGCACATCTCCGATTCGGCACGCTCGTTGGGGACGCGCGCGTCATCGTCCGCTGCCCGGCTCTCGGACTGAGTGATACGATCCACTTCAACGTTCGCCCCGGAACGGCTGCGCTCGTGGCGATGGCTGTTGGAGACACCATCGTTTCACCTGGGGCCGGCTATTCCATCGGCGCGTACCCGACGGATCGATACCGCAACCGTGCAGCAGGCACAGTGACTTACATGCCTGCGGTCAACGTGGCCTCCGTCGATGCTGCGGGATTGGTCACAGCCGGTACAGCGATTGGGAAGGGGCGAGTGGTGGTGCGCCTGACGGCAAAAGCCGTGGACACCGCCAGGTTCACGGTGTTGCCACGGGTGCACGCGGCGGGATTCCTGTGGCCCTGGGATCAGAACGGCAAGATCGTGAGCGCCAATCTCGATGGGTCAGGTTGGAAAGTGCTGACTGGCGCGACTGGACCGGCGTACCCATCGGCGTCCCCGACCAGGTCGGAGGTTGCCTACCATCAGGGTGAAGTGAGCATGTACGCGATCTACATCGTGGACAGCACCGGCGCCCGACGGCGGCTCGTCGACTCGAATGTCGTTCGAGACGTGGTGTACCCTCGATTCAGTGCTGACGGGCAGCGCGTGTACTTCGCCGGTCGGGCTCCTGGCGCGCCGACCTCCGCGATCTGGAGAATCAATCGCGACGGCACTGGACTCGAGCGGCTCGTCGACGTGTCGAAGCTGAACGATGGCAATGACGGCGCTCAGGTCGGTGTGTCGCCCGACGAACGCCGCATCGTGTTCAACGACTCGCTCGGAGTCGTGGTCTACACCATCTCGACAGGTACGCGGACCGTCATCGGGTCGAATGGAACCCAGGCGACGTTCTCGCCGGATGGGCAGCGGATCGCGTACACGAATGCGACTGCTCTCGTCATCACGAACGTCGATGGCACGCTGCTCGAGTCGATCCCCTTCCGGGGCGCAGGCGCCGACGGACTCGCCTGGCTTCCCGACAGCCGGTGGCTTCTGCTCCGCACCATCGATGGTGCGACACTGCTCGATACCGCGACGGGAGAGCAGGTTCCCATTCGACAGTTCGCTGAGCTACATCAGATCTCGATCGGGGACTGAGCGCGCTTCACCAGCTGCTGCGGTGAAACGCGAATGGAGCGACGCTCCTCAATGCGCGCGAAGGGTCGCGAGGCTCTGCTTCAAGCCTGCCTGCACGGAGCCTCCGTCGGAGCCGAGTGCCACGACGGTGTAGCCCAACTCGCGGCAGAGCGGCAGGTTCGCCGGATCGAGCAATAGGATTCCCGCCGCCTTTCCCGCGCTCTTCGCCGCGTCGGCGACTTCGCCGAGTGCATCGTGAAAGCGCGCGTCGTTGTACTGGCCGGGAATCCCCATGCTCGTCGTGAGATCCATCGGGCCGACGAACAGCACGTCGACGCCGTCCACCGCCGCGATCTCCGCGGCGTTGTCGAGCGCGTCAGTCGTCTCGATCTGCGTCAGCGTGACGAGCCACTCGTGCGCGTGCGCGAAGTATTCGTCGAACCGCGCGCCGAACGACGACGCGCGCGTGAGCTTCGCGACGCCGCGCATGCCGCGCGGCGGATAGCGCATCGCGTGCACCACCGCGCGTGCATCGGCGGCGGTGCTGACGTACGGCACCATCACGCCGTGGGCACCGGCGTCGAGCACACGCTTGAAGCGCGGCGCTTCATTCGCGGCGATGCGCACGAGGCAGGTCGCAGGCGTGGCGCTCACCGCCTGGAGTTGATGGAGCAGTGTCTCCTCGCCGCCGGGGCCGTGCTCGTGATCGAGCAGCACCCAATCAAAACCGGCGAGCCCCGCCATCTCAGCGGTGATGGGCGAGCCGGTGTTGAGCCAGAAGCCGGTGAGGAACTCACCGGCGAGGAGTCGCGTGCGGAAGGTGCCGTCGATCGCCATGCGCGTTGGATCAGGGTCGTCGGAAGACGTTCATCGTCATGCCGCGCTGCACGAGCTTGCCCCCGGTCACCTTGCCGTTCGCCACGTCGAAGGTGAGGCGCAGCGTCGGATCGAAGTCCAGCCCGAAGGTGTTGTGGCCGAAGTAGCGCAGCGGTGCCTTCTCCTGCTCTTCGGGGGCGACCATGAGCTGCTCTTCCTCGGCGAAGACGCGGACGCCCATGATCTGGCCGTCGGGAAGGCTGATGTCGTACTCGCCGGCGAGTCTGCGTTGCTCTTCGGCGGAGATCGGCACGACCGCCGGTGCGGGCGGAGCAGGTTGGCTCGCGGCGGGCTTCGGCTGCTCCTGCTCCTGAGCGCGTCCCGTGGTCGGGTTCAGCGCGATGAGCGACGTGACGAGCGCGACGACGGAGAATCGGTGTGCGGTGGACATACGCGATCCCGGTTACGGGTGAGGAAAGCGAGCGGGAATCTCACTCGGGCGTACGGTTCGCGACAGCCCGCGGGTTTCGCCACGAGGGCACTATCTTTCCACCGATGCGCCTTCATTCAATCCTCGCCGCCGCCATTCTGATGACCCTCGCCTCCGCTCCCTCGATCGCCGCCGGCCAGGAGCCCGACTGGGGCGCCGCGCGCAAGGAGACGCTGGAGCACCTGCAGGCGATGATCCGGATGAACACGGTGAACCCGCCGGGCAACGAGCTGCCGGTCGCGCGCTACCTCGACAGCA
>DASVNI010000402.1:0-2172 GCA_036383935.1 Gemmatimonadaceae bacterium
GCCGTCTCTCACTCACCCACTCACGCAATCACGCACTCACCGCCGTTCGGTCTCCAGCCGAACCTCGTTCCGGCGCCGTCTCATCACCAGCTCCTTCACCCACCGATCGATCGCCGCGGCTTCCTGCTCGTCCAGCGAGGCCGTGTCGCTCTGCGCGCCGTCCGGTGCCGAGCCGCCGCTGAGCTGCATCATCTTCTCGACCACGTGCGACCACGTGTGCTCCTGGAGCCAATCACCGAGCGCGCGCATCGCGATGAAGTCGATCACGTTTGCCGGACGGTCGTAGACTTCCACCTGGAAGCGCACTGCGTTGCCGCGAGGCTCACACAGGAATCGCACCGCGCCCGCGAGCGGATGCCCCTCCAGCGTCAGCAGCGTTGCGGCACGCGGCTCCACGCTTGCGACCCGCACCTGCACGTGGCCGCGCATCGGCAGCGCCAGGGTGAGGGTCTCTCCCTCCTCGAGCACGTCCGTCGTGCGCGGCTCCGCCTTCGCGTCGACGAACACCGGCGTCACGTCGTTGAATCGCGAGCGGAACAGCGTGAACAGTGACTCCGCCGAACGCGATCCGCCGACGATGTCGGCCCAGAACCGCTTCCGCTTCAGCGTGCCGATCCCCTCGGATGGCAGCTGCTCGGGCTGCTCGTCCGCGAGCTTGCGCAGTCCCTCGTCGAGGGGCGTCGGCGTGATCCCGAGCGTCTCGGTGAGCGCGTTCACCTGGCCGTCGCCGATCGTGTTCCCTTCGCGGAGCATCTGCAGCTCCGACTCGCCCAATGGGATCTTCCACCCGACCATCGACACCGCCTTCGCAGTGAGGGCCGCGAGCATCTCCGGCACGGGGACGCTCTTGACGTCACGCCCCGTGATACGGCTCATGCGCTCCTGCAGATCGTTCTGCGAGGTCGTCTCGGTGCCCGCCAGATCGAGCGCCTGCCCCGCGAGATCGTCCCGCTCGACGACCATCGCCAGCGCGCGCGCGAGGTCCTCCCACCAGATCGGCTGGAAGCGCTGATCCCCCGATCCGATCGTGGGCATGAGCGGCGACACGCCACGCACCAGGCGGAGCATCACCGAGATCTGTTCGTCGCCCGGCCCGTACACGTTGCCGGGCCGGCAGATCGTCCAGTTGCCGGCGAACTGCGTCACGAGCCGCTCCGCCTCGCGCTTGGACCGGTGATAGCCCGACGCTCCCTGCGGCGCGCCGAGCGACGACACGTACACGAACCGGCGCACCCCCGCGCGCTTTGCTTCCGTGAGGATGTTTCGCGTGCCGCCCACGTTCACGCGCTCGAAGGTGACTTTCGGCGGCGCCTCCTCCACGATCCCCACGATGTGGAGTACCGCGTCGCATCCATCCGCCGCGCCCACGATCGATGCGGGATCCGTCACATCGCCCTCGTGCGGCGTCACGCCACTCGGCCACTGTCGCGCGTCCTCCCGCGCGTGACGCGCCAGCAGGCGCACCTCGTGGCCGCGTCGCACCAGCTCCGTGACCGTCCCTACGCCTACGACGCCGCTCCCACCCGTCACGAGAATTCGCATTGGCACTCGACAAATTCGTTTGCTGGAATTGAATGCAAAATGTGATTCGCAGAGAGAGTGCCACCACGTACACGACGCGTTGCGACGACGCACCTCAGCTCGTCATGTGCGTACGCGCAACGCGCAGCGGCGAGGCGCACGCTTTCCCCTGCAGCACATAAATGAAGCGACTGCTGTTCCTGATCCTGCTCGCGAGCTGCTCACGTGGCTCGAGCGGCTCCCTGACGTTCGGGGCCGCGGGACCGTGGAAGGAGGCCTACGGCGCGATGAATCGCCGAGGCATCGAGCTCGCCGTATCCCAGATCAATGCGCGGCCGGAGCGCGTCGGCAGCCCGCTGCAGATCAGGTACGAGGACGATGAGGGGAGCGGCGCGACGGCCAGCCGCATCGCGCAGCACTTCGTCGACACACCGGAGATCGCCGCAGTCATCGGCCACGTCAATTCGGGCGCGATGGTCGCCGCCGCGCAGGTGTACGACGGTCGGCTCGCCGCGGTCGCGACGACCGCCACCTCGCCAGCGCTCACCGGGATCTCCTCCTGGGCGTTCCGCGTCATCTCGAGCGACTCCTCCAACGGCCGCGACATCGCCCTCTTCGCGAACCAGCTCGGTCGGTCGCGCGCGGCGATTC
>DASVNI010000403.1:0-4490 GCA_036383935.1 Gemmatimonadaceae bacterium
GGCGCGGTGGCCGTCGCGGGCGCGCGCTCCAGCCGCACCGCGGGGACCGAGCAGCGCCCGCGCGACGAGGCGCCGGATGGCGGTGTGACGCTCTCGAAACCCAACACGAAGATCACCGAGGACACCCTCGGCGCGGGCGACATCCGGATCGTCACGACCAATGGCGGGATCGACCTCGCGCTGATCGGCGACTCGATCAGCAGCGGACTCTCCCCGGAGGCGATCCGCAAGGTCCGTCGCGAGACGGACACGGCCAGCGTGACGGGCACAGGGTTGGGCGCACAGATCGAGCGAATGGTGAAGGGAAAGGTGCAGGGGGCCGTCGGGACGCGCGTTTCGTTCCCGGTCTCCGCCGTGCGCGAGGTTCACTACGACGGCGAGAAGCTCGTGTTCGAGTGGAACGGCGAGCCGCGGAAGGTCTTCGAGCAGGCGAAGATCGACGGGAAGCCGCTGCTCGCGTCGTTTGCCCCCGCGGACGCGAAGCGCTTCGCCGACGCGGTCAACGCGCGCGCGGGGAAGCCCAGGAGCATGTGAGAGTGGTTGCGGCGCGCCCCGGGGCGCCGCTCCTCATTCGATCCTGCTACGATTCGTCGACGCGCCGGGTCTCCGCGCGATGCAGCTCGCGCTCGAGACCGCGCCGACTGGTCTCGGCAGCTATCTCCAGATAGCGATGTACGATGCCGAGCGCTTCATCGACCGATCCGGCGGTGTCGGGATCGGGAAGATGGCGGCGAATGGCGCCGTCGATCTCCTCGCGAAGGATCTCGTGCTGCCGTGCCAGCGCTTCTTCCGTCCAGCCGAGTCGAGCGCGCTGCACGCCATGGCGATCGGCGATGAAGCGCTGGAGGTCCGCCGCGTCGGTGAGGAGGATCGACGGCGCGCCACCGGAATCCTCGAGTGTCACGAGCGCGGCGGCGATGTCGGCCAACATCGCACCGACATGGTCGGCGATCTGTGAGTACTTGAGCGACTGCGCCGCCGGCATCGACGGCTCCTGCCGTACTCGCTCGACGAACGAGTCGATGATGTGCTCGATCTCCTGCATGAGCGCTTCACCGACGGCGGCGAGCCCGCGCGTGCGCGCGGCAGCCATGTGGTCCAGGCCGCGGCCGTCGCCGACGGAATCTCCGTCCGGCGCGGCCTCCGGCAACCAGAGGGTGAAGGCCGATCCCTCTCCCGGGACGCTCGTGGCGACGACGTCGCCGCGCATGACGCGCGCGAGCTGGCGGCTGATCGTCAGCCCGAGGCCCGTGCCGTCGGTGCGACGGGTGTGCCCCCGTTCGCCCTGGACGAAGGGCGAGAAGATTCGAACGAGATTCTCCGACGGGATGCCGATGCCGGTGTCGGTCACGCGCAGTCCTATCCAGCTCGTGGCGGCGACGAGATGCTTCGACTTGGGCGGCGGCTCGCCTGTGACGACGTCGAGGCGGACCGTGCCGCCCGACTCGGTGAACTTGACGGCGTTCGAGAGCAGGTTCGCGAGAATCTGGAGCACGCGCTCGCGGTCGCCAGTGAAGCGAAGCTCGTGCGGCGGCTCATCGGGAACGATCAGCTTGAGCCCCTTCGCATCCGCCTGAGGCTGAGCGAGCACGATGGCCGCCTCGACCACTTCCGCCACGCTCGTGGGCACGTGATCGACCGACAGCCGTCCCGCCTCGACTTTCGCGAGGTCGAGAATCTCGTTCACGAGGCCGAGCACGTGTCGGCCACTGGCGACGATGCGCCCCACCTGCTGTCGCTGCTCGGGACTGAGCGCGCCGCCGAGGCCGAGATCGAGCAGCTCGGCGTATCCGATGACGGCGTTGAGTGGAGTGCGCAGCTCGTGGCTCATCACGGCGAGGAAGTCGGTCTTCGCCTGGTTCGCCTCTTCGGCCTGCGCGCGCAATTCCTTCTCGCGCTCGACCTGACGAGACTGCTCGGCCAATTGCCCGTGATCGGCGACCTCTTTCAGGCAGATCAGCTTCGCCGGTTCGTCCTCCCACGTCGTCTCGACGACGCGCATCTCGGCGGCGACAGGGACGCCGGGAACGCCGCCGCGCCGCATGATCTCGATCCTGGTGGCGTCGGTGGGCGTGAGCGGATAGCCGAACTCCTCACCCACGAGCTCCGCAGCGGGGCGACCGAACAACCGCTCGGCCGCGGGATTCGCGAATCGGATCACTCCCTCGTCGCTCACGATGACGATACCGTCCGCGAGCTCCTCGGCGATCTGTCGTACGGCGTCGTAAGGCGAGCTGCGCGCGGAGGTGCGACGCTCCGCTGTGCGCCGATCCGGCGAGCGATCGGCGCGACCTGGAGATGAGGCCGGTTCGGCCGGTGGATCGCTGGAACGTGACTCCATGGCTCGCGGATGCGAGACGCGAGAAGGTGTCGGGGCTGCACGCACCCGACTGTGTGCGAGTTCTCCGCAACTCCGAGGCCGATTGCATACCAGAGTGACGACGAGATGGAACGGGCTCGACTGCGCTCGCGACGCGACCGTCGTGTCCGCACCCGGCGTGCGTCTTGCTCTCCATGCGGGCCAGTCCGCCCCTCAATGCATCCCCGATGATGACGACCACCCTCTCTGCACCGGCCGCCGCATCCCGCGTGGATGCCAACGAGCTGCGTGTCACACGCGTGCGTCCGCTGCGTGGGCCGAACTACTGGCGCCTCGCACCGGTGATCGCGTGCGACGTGCGTCTCGGTGCGCTGGAGCAGCGGTCCACGGCCCAGCTGCCGGGCTTCACCGAGCGTCTGCTCGACGCGCTGCCGACGCTGCGCGAGCATCCGTGCAGTCGTGGAAGCGCGGGCGGGTTCGTCGAGCGGCTCGAGGAGGGAACGCGGCTACCGCATGTGCTCGAGCACGTCTCGCTCGAGCTGCAAACGCTGGCCGGCAGCGACGTGAGCTTCGGACGCGTCGTGGCGTCGGGCGACGAGGGGGTCTGGTGGGTGATCGTCGCGTACGAAGAGGAGGCCGTCGGCGTCGAGAGCATGCACGAGGCGGCGCGCCTCGTCCGCGCCGCCATCGACGGACAGGCTCTCGACGCCGAGCTGCTCGTGTACAACCTCCAGCGACTGTACGAGAACGTACGCCTCGGTCCGTCGACGTCCGCCATCGTCGAGGAGGCTCGGCGGCGCGGCATCCCAGTGCGGCGCCTCAACAACCGCTCCCTCGTGCAGCTCGGTCTCGGCCGGCACCTGCGCCGCATTCAGGCGACGGTGACCGATCGCACGAGCTCGATCGCCGTGGAGCTCGCCCAGGACAAGGACGAGACCAAGCGCGTGATCGGCAACATCGGCCTGCCGGTGCCGAAGGGCGACGCCGTGCGCACGGTGGAGGAGGCGATCGACGTCGCGCAGGAGATCGGCTTCCCCGTCATCGTCAAGCCGCTCGATGCGAGCCATGGTCGGGGGATCTCGCGACGACTCGATGACGTGGACTCGTTGCGCCGCGCGTTCGAGGTCGCGCAGCCGTTCAGTCGCCGAGTGGTGGTGGAGCAGTTCGCGCTCGGCAACGACCATCGCGTGCTCGTCGTGAATGGCAAGGTCGTCGCCTGCGCCGAGCGCGTGCCGGCGCGCGTGTCGGGCGATGGCGCCAAATCGGTGCGCGCGCTGATCGAGCAGGAGAATCGCGATCCGCGTCGCGGGATCGGCCACACGAAGATTCTCACGAACATTCCGACTGACGAGGAGACGAACGTCTATCTCGCGTCGCAGGGGCTCTCGCTCGAGAGCGTGCCGGCGAAGGACCAACTGGTCCTCCTGCGTCAGACGGCGAATCTCTCGACCGGTGGCACCTCGATCGACCGCACGGACGAGATGCACCCCGACAACGTCACGGCGTGCGAGATGGCCGCCGCGGCCATCGGTCTCGACGTCGCGGGGATCGACGTCATCACCGAGAACATCTCGGTGCCGTTTCGCGAGAATGGCGCGGTGATCATCGAGGTGAACGCCGGTCCGGGGATTCGCATGCACACGCACCCCACGGAGGGCGCGCCGCGCGGCGTCGGCGCGCCGATCGTCGACATGCTCTATCCGCCGGGGGTGGAGTCGGCGATCCCGGTCATCGCCGTGACGGGGACGAACGGGAAGACGACGACGACGCGCCTCATCGCGCACCTGTTCCGGAACACCGGGCGGACCGTCGGCTTCACGACGACGGACGGCGTCTACCTGCAGAACCGCCTCGTGATGGAAGGGGACATGACCGGCCCCTTCGCGGCGAACATCATCCTCACCAACCCGACGGTGGACGTCGCCGTGCTCGAGACGGCGCGCGGTGGCATCCTCCGCGCTGGTCTGGGCTTCGACGAGGCGGACGTCGGCGTCGTGTTGAACGTCTCCGCCGACCATCTCGGCCTGCGCGGTATCCACACGATCGAGCAGCTGGCGGACGTGAAGAGCGTGGTGCCGGCGGTGACGAAGCGTGAGGGGCACGCGGTGTTGAACGCCGACGATCCGCTCGTCTACGCGATGCGCGAGCGCACGGGGGCGGACATCGTGCT
>DASVNI010000404.1:0-6416 GCA_036383935.1 Gemmatimonadaceae bacterium
GCATCCGCGCCCCACTCGTCGATGTACTGATCCGGGTTCACGACGTTGCCGCGGCTCTTCGACATCTTCGCGCCCTCGCGCACGATCAAGCCGTGCGCGCGGAAGCGCGCGAACGGCTCCTCGAAGTCGATGAGCCCAGCATCCTTCAGCACCATCGTCACGAAGCGCGAGTACAGCAGGTGCAGCACGGCGTGCTCGTTGCCGCCGATGTAGTTCGTCACCGGCAGCCAGCGCTTCGTCAGCTCCGCGTCGAACGGAACGTCGTCACGCTCCGAGCTCGGATAACGCAGGAAGTACCACGCGCTGTCCAGGAACGTGTCGCTCACGTCCGTCTCACGTCGCGCGCGCTTGCCGCACTGCGGACACGGCGTGTGATACCACTCCTCGTGCCGCGCCAGCGGACTCACGCCGGAATCATCCGGCCTGAAATCCTCGATGTCGGGCAGCACGACGGGGAGCTGCTCCTCCGGTACGGGCACCACGCCGCACGAGTCGCAGTAGATGATCGGGATCGGCGGCCCCCAGTAGCGCTGGCGCGAGATGCACCAATCGTGCAGCCGGTAGTTCACCACCGGACGCGCGGCATGATGCGCCGCCAGCTCCGTAACGATCGCCGTCCGCGCCTCTTCGACGGTCAGCCCGTCGAAGTGCGCCGAGTTCACCAGCGCGCACCCTTCCGTCTCGGAGAACGCCGCGTCGAGCGGCGTGTCGGCCGACTGGCCGGCGCCCGCCACCACGCGCACGATCGGCAGATCGTACTCGCGGGCGAACTCGAAGTCGCGCTCGTCGTGGCCGGGCACCGCCATGATCGCGCCGGTGCCGTACTCCATCAGCACGTAGTCGGCGATCCAGATCGGGATCGGCTTGCCGGTCGCCGGATTGGTCGCGTACGCCCCCGTGAAGGCGCCCGTCTTCTCCTTCGACGTCTTCCGCGCCACGAGATCCTGCTTGGCCGCGCGCGCGACGTACCCCTCCACCTCCTGGCGCTGCTCGTCGGCGACGATCTGCGACACCACCGGATGCTCCGGCGCCAGCACGAGGTATGTCGCCCCGAACAACGTGTCGGGACGCGTGGTGAAGACGCGAATCTCGAGCGTCGTCGCCGTGGTCTCGCCCGACAGGCCGGCGTTCACCGTCGCGCTGCCGGCATACGCCATCACGTCCTGCACCGGAAAGACGATCTCCGCCCCTTCGGACTTGCCGATCCAGTTCCGCTGCGCCGTCAGCGTGCTCTCGGACCAGTCCAGCTTGTCCAGGTTGGCCAGCAGACGCCCGGCGTAGTCGGTGATCCGGAAGAACCACTGCTCCAGGAAGCGCTGCTCCACCGGCGTGCCGCACCGCTCGCACTCCCCGCCCACGACCTGCTCATTGGCCAGGACGGTCTTGTCGAACGGGCACCAGTTCACCGCCGCCTTCTTCTTGTACGCCAGCCCCTGCTTGTACAGCTGCAGGAAGACCCACTGCGTCCACTTGTAGTAGCGGGGATCGGTGGTCGATAGCTCGTGCGTCCAGTCCACCATCAGGCCAGCGCGCTTCAGCTGCCGCCGGAAGTTGTCGATGTTCCGCGGAATCAGCTCGCTCGGGTGCACTCCGACCTTGAGCGCGAAGTTCTCCGAGTGGATTCCAAAGGCGTCGTAGCCCATCGGCTCGAACACCGTGTGCCCCTTCAGCCGCTGGAATCGTCCATAGATGTCGCTCCCGGTGAACGCGAAGAGGTTGCCCACGTGGAGCCCCTCCGCACTCGGATACGGGAACATCATCAACGCGTAGAAGGGCCGCGCGCCGGAGGACAGATCGGCCACGTTGGTGGCCTCGGTCTCCCAGCGCGCCTGCCACCGCCGCTCGACGGCGGCAGGGTCGTAACCAGCCGGTTGCTCTCCAACGGGCTGGGTCGCTGCAAACTCGGTCATGTTGTGACGGTTCGGCGCTTGGACCTCGGGCGGGACGAAGCGCGACGCCTGCAAGGCGGAAGTGGCTCTCTGATCGTAATTTAGCAGGGTGGGAGGGGCTATCAAGCACGCGCCGCCAGCGTGCGCTGCCTCGATCACTCTCGATGCTCCCCCGGCTCGGGACTTCTCATGTCGTCGATCTTCAAGGCGCACAACTCGGTCGTCCGCTCGGCCTCCTCGCTCCAACGCCGGTTCCTCCTCGGCGCGGGCCTCGGCGGTACGGGACTCATCCTCGTCCTGGCGTGGGGTGCCGATGTGGCCCTCGACCGCTTCATGCGACGCGAGACCGAGACGAGGCTCGGCGGCGCCGCCCAGCGCGCCCAGCTGCTCGTCGACCAGGCGCTCGCCGACCGCGAACGGGAGGTGGAGGTCCTGGCCCTCAACCCGGCCGTGATCGAAGCGGCTCGAGAGGGAGGGGCCCGCGCGGCCTCGCTCCGCATCGCCGAAACCCCGGCACCCGAGCTCGAGAAGCGCTTCTCGGCCGACCGCTCGCTGCAGGTCGCGGCGGCCACTCGCACCTTCCTGCTCGGCGTGCTTCCACGGCTCGACGCCGCCAACATCTCCATCACGGAGGGTCACGGATTCAATGTCCTGACCACCACCCGCTCTTCCGATTTCGTCCAGAGCGACGAGGTGTGGTGGCAGTCGGCGTGGCAGGACGGTCTCGCCACCTCCGCCACGGCCTACGACTCGACCCTCCGCAGAGCGGTCCTGAACGTCGCCGCGGTCGTGAAGGACGGCAGCAACCGGCTCGGCGTGCTGACGCTCGCCTTCCATGCGTCGCCCCTCGTCACGGCGCTGGAGAAAGCTGGCGACGGCGTGCGCATCGACATCGTCGATAGCACCAACCGCGTCGTGCTCAGCTCAGACTCCTCCGCTCTGGGACAACTCCTCAGCGGCATGAACGGCCAGCGAAGCGAGTCGGATGCCCTCTCCGCCGTGTTCGATGCCGGTTCGGAGCAGGCGATCGGTACGGTCGCGAATCGCGGACGCTGGCGTCTCGTCGCCCACCAATCGTCGGCGGCGCTTTCCTCGCCGTATTCCGCGGCTCGCCTGGCGCTGGTCGGAGTCGTCGCGGTGCTTCTGGTCGTCCTCCTGGGGGTCCTCCTCGCCGTGCATCGGTTCCTCGCGCGGCGCATCTCCGGTCCGGCCACCGAGCTCGCCATTGCCGCAGAGGCGGTGGCGGCCGGCGACTTCTCGATCGAGATCGTGCATTCGTCGTCCGACGACGAGATCGGCCGACTCGGGCGTGCCGTCGGCGCCATGCTCCTCGAGCTTCGTCGCCTCGCGCAGGCACTCGCCACCTCGGCGACCGAGACCACCATGATGTCGTCGGAGATCACCGCCGGCTCCGAGGAGATGGCTGCCACGGCGGGTGAGATCGCCAACACGGCGAGTGACCTGTCGGCCCAGGCAACCAGCATGGCCGAGACCATCGGCTCGCTCGCGCAGTCGGCGGCGGCGCTGAAGGAGCTCGCCACCACGCTGGACGACGGCGCGCGCGGCGGCTCGGCGCGCAACACGTCGCTGCGCGAGCTCGCCCTCGAGAATCGCGCCGGCCTGGACGCGAGCGCCCAATCACTCGGTGTCCTCGGCAACGACGTCCTCGCCAGCGCGCAGGCCATCGAATCGCTCGGCACCGCGTCGGAGGAGATCCGCTCCTTCGTCGGCCTGGTTCGCAAGCTCGCGCGTCAGTCCAAGCTGCTGGCGCTCAACGCGGCCATGGAAGCCGCGCGGGCCGGTGAGCACGGCGAGGGCTTCGCGGTCGTGGCGAGCGAGGTCCGGCGTCTGGCCGCCATGTCCTCCGACGCCGCCGAGCGTACCGAGGAGATCGTGACCGGCGTGCTCTCCGCGATCCAGGAGTCCCGCGAGTCGGCCGCGCGGGCCGTGTCGACGACCGAGGAGGTTCGCGGGGCGACGGCGCGGGCCACCGACTCATTCACCGAGATCGAGATGGCCGTCGTCGAGGCGGAGGCGTGGACCGCGACCGTGGAGCAGACGTCGGCCGAGACCTCGCAACTGGTCGTCGAGATGACCCAGCGACTGGAATCGCTGGCGTCGGGGACGGAGACGTTTGCTGCCGCAATGGAGCAGGTCGCCGCATCGAGCCAGGAGCAGAGCGCCAGCACGCAGGAGATCGCCGCGGCCGCCGGCACGCTCGCCTCTGCGGCCGAACGGCTCTCCAAGCTCGTGGCCGACCTGAAGCTCGGTGCAGAGGCACGCCCAGCGCCGAAGTCGCCTCCCCCCGTTCGCCTCGCGTCGGGGCGCACGCACGGCGTCACGCTGGCCACGGCGAGCTAGCACCGGCGAGCTAGCACCGGCGAGCCAGCACCGGCGAAGCGCTCGCCAGGCGGGGCGCGCCCTGGTGCGCCCCGCAACTTTCGCAACGTCTGCCGGGAATAGCCGTGGCTGTCGTGCCGTCTGCCCTTCTGAAGGGCGCGACCGGTAGCGGGCTCCGGTAGTCCGCAACCGGCGACTCACGGCTTCCATCCGGCGGGCCTGGTGTCGCCAGATACTGTGCGCGCCAACCATTGACTTGCACACCTGCCCCTGCGGCCGGCCGAAGACCGAGTGCCGCGTGTGTTCACCCTCGGCGAGCAAGACCCGCTGACTCAAGCCTCAGGAGTACCCTGCGAATGCGCTCACCCCTCTTGATCCTCCCCCTGGCCGCCCTCCTCGCCTGCGGCGGTGGCGGCTCCGACAGCACCGGGCCTGGCACTACGGGAGGCACCACCGGAGGAACCGGCGGTACGGGTGCCGTCGCGGCGACCGCGGTTGATCTCAAGAACAACGCGTTCACCCCGAAGGCCATCAAAGTCAGCTCGGGAGCGACGGTCACGTGGACCAACACAGATGTTGGCACTGTGCACAATGTCACCTTCGACGCTGGGGCGAACGTCGCCGGCGCTGGGGTCGACTTCAGCAGCGGCAACATGGCCCTCGCGATGCCCACGGTTGCAGGGACGTACACTTACCACTGCACGCACCACTCGGGAATGAACGGCACCGTGCAAGTGCAATAGCGAACGAGGGGGTTTGGGGAAGCGGGGCGTACCGGGCTCAGCCTGGCGCGCCCCGCTCTTCTTTTCACCGGGGTTAGTTTTCGCTCCCCATGTCCACCACGATTCGCGAACAGCTCCGCGCCCTTTCCTTCCTCGACGGTCTCACCGACACCGCGCTGCACCAGCTCTCACGGCTCGTGAAGCCGGAGGCGTACGAGTGCGACGCTCTGCTCTTCACCGAAGGATCCGAGCGGAAGCTCCTCGCGATCGTCGTGAGTGGCGCGGTGGCCATCGAGAAGCAGATCAACGGTCGACCCATCCGCCTCGCCACGCTCGGCGCGGGAGAGGCAGTCGGCGAAGGACTGCTCCTCGACGACTCGATGCACGGAACGAGCGCTCGAGTGCTCACCGACACGACCGCGCTGGTCATCTCGCGCGAGCAGGTCGCGGAGATGATTCGTGAGACACCCACGCTGTACGCTGCGCTCGTCGGTCGCGCCGCGCGAGCCATCTCGCAGCGGCTCTCCGCCGTGGACGCGACGATGGTGGGGCGTGGACGCGCGCTCGGATTCGGCGGCCGTCACGTGCGCGTGGAGCGCGACCTCCTCGGCGAGCGTGAGGTGCCCGACGAAGCGCTCTACGGCGTGCAGACGCTCCGCGCGCTCGAGAATTTCCCGATCACCGGCGTGCCCCTGCGCGAGTTCTCGTCGCTGATCGAGGCGCTCGCCGCGGTGAAGGAAGCAGCGGCGCTCGCGAACGCGGAGCTCGGTCTGCTCCCGCAGGAGACCGCCGAGCTCATCGCGCGCGCGGCGCGCGAGATTCGCAGCGGGCGGCACCACGAGCACTTCCTCGTCGACATGATCCAGGGTGGGGCCGGAACGTCGACGAACATGAACGCGAACGAGGTCATCGCCAATCGCGCCCTCGAGCTCTCGGGGCGCGAGCGCGGCGACTATCAGTTCGTCCACCCGAACAGTCACGTCAACCTCAGCCAGTCCACCAACGACGTCTATCCGACGGCGATGAAGCTGGCGCTGCACACGCAGATCGAGGAGCTCTGCCGCGCGATGAGCGAGCTCGCCGCGGCGTTCCTCGCGAAAGGCGACGAGTTCTCGGCGTTCATCAAGATGGGCCGCACGCAGCTCCAGGATGCCGTGCCCATGACGCTCGGCCAGGAGTTCACCGCGTTCGGACACACGATTCTCGAGGACGTGCAGCGGCTCGGTGAGGCGCAGGCACTGATCCGCGAGATCAACATGGGAGCGACGGCGATCGGAACAGGGATCACGGCACCGGCCGGCTACGCCGAGGCGGTCCGCGCGCACCTCTCCCGCATCACGAAGCTCGATCTCATCACCGCCCCCGATCTCGTCGAGGCGACAGCCGACACCGGGGCGTTCGTGCAGTTGAGCGGAGTGCTGAAGCGCTGTGCGGTGAAGCTCTCCAAGATCTGCAACGACCTGCG
>DASVNI010000405.1:0-13086 GCA_036383935.1 Gemmatimonadaceae bacterium
TTCTCGCGCTTCTCCTTCCTGCTCATCGAGGTGGTGGTGATCGTCGGCAGCGCGGTGCTGCTGTTCGGCGTGCCGGTGCGTGGCTCGCTCCTGCAGCTCGCCGTGATCTGCGTCGCGTCGTCGCTGTCGTTCGGCGGGCTCGGTCTGCTCATCGCGTCGCGCGCGCGCACGACGGAGGGCGTGTCGGGGCTGACAAACCTGGTGATGATGCCGATGTGGGTGTTGTCGGGGGTGTTCTTCGCCTCGACGAACTTCCCCGCGGCGGCGCAGCCGGTCATCCAGGCGCTGCCGCTGACGGCGACGATCAACGCGCTGCGCTCGACGATGCTGCAAGGGGTGGGTTGGAGCGCGGTGCTTCCCTCGATCGCGATCGTCGCGGCGTGGGGGATGGTGTCGTTCGTGGTGGCGTTGAAGGTGTTTCGGTGGAGATGAACTACCACTCCCAGTAGGTAGTAGTCGGTACCGGGTACCGAGACTGGCATACTGCCTCCCGGAATGTGGGCCAGAGGCTGGGGTCAGATTCCGGGGTCAGATTCCGGGGTCAGATTCCGGGGTCAGATTCCGGGGTCAGATTCCGGGGTCAGATTCCGGGCTCTGACCCCGGGCTCTGACCCCGGGCTCTGACCCCAAATGCGAACGGCCGTACTCAGTACCAGTACCTGGTACGAAGTACGGCCGTGTGCTGTTCAGATAGAGCGACCTGCGAGGCTTCCGGGAGCGAGTATGCCAGTCCAGGTACCAGGTACTCGGTACTACCTACTGGGAGTGGCCGTTCAAGTTAGCGCCGCGGGTGCTTGCGGTAGCGACTCTTCCGTGGGGTCGCGGGCATCTCGGTGGTCTCGGTCAGCTTGATGTCCTCTCCGCTCAGGACGTGCGCGGTGCGCTCGGCGATGCGGCGGCGGCGGCGCATGAAGAAGAGTGTCGCGATGAGGACGATGGCGATGAAGCCGAGCCGGACGTCGTAGCGGGTCGTGAAGCCGAGGAAGGCCAGCGCGGCGCCACCTGCCTTCCAGCCGAGGAAGACGAAAAGCGCGGACCACAGCCAGCAGCTGATGCCGCTGGCGAGCACGTACAGCACGAGGGGAAGTCGCGCCGCGCCGCACGCGATGGGGACGGGGAGTCGGAGGCCGTAGGCGAAGCGGATCGCGAGGGAGGCGCGCCACGGATGACGGCGCACGATCTCGAGCGCGCCGTCGAGCAGCCGCTGGCGATCCGGCCAGCGCGCCCGCACCCAATCGACGTGCCACCGGCCGACGAAGTAGAAGATGACGGACGGCACCCACGTCCCGATCGCGACCGCCGCGATCACGCCGGGGAGCCCGAGTCGGCCGTGCCGGGCAGCGATCCCGCCGAAGATCGGGTTCGCCTCCTCGAACACGATGCTCGTGAGCCCCAGAACGACGTACTTCCACAGCCGCTGGATGGGCGCCGCGTACTCGGCGTACCGACCTGCCGATGCGGCGGCTTGCAGTAGCAGTGCTAGGATACGAGCAACCCTCCGGTGGTCGGCATGGATCGGGAATCTACGGTATGGTCTCGGGGGGCGGGAATGCTTGCGGGAGTGCGGGGATGCGGCGAAGGGGAGATGCGGTCGGGCACCGGTGGAGGTGGGTGGGGTAGTGCGTGATGGGCTTGCCATGAGCCCACGCCGTTCCCTCGTTTCCCAGCCATGATGCTTCGCGTCCTGCTCACTCCCGTCCTGCTTGGCGGACTGGCCATCGCGCATTCGGCAACGCCGCATTCACCCTCCCACATCTTTGCCGATACCGTAACCGCTCGCAGGGACACGGTGCGCGAGTATCGCGGGTTGTACGAGACTGGCTTCGAGATCAGCTGGTTCCACGCGTGCGACGCGGCGCCGGGTGATGATGCCTGGTGGGTGACGCTGACGAACGACGCCCTTCGGCAGCGCGACAGTCTCGCGAAGACGTTGACCGGACGTCCGCGTGCGGTGTTCGTGCGGTGGCGCGGGACGGTCAGCCCGAAGATGCCGGCGGGCGCGGGGCACATGGGGCGCGGATCGCGCTACATGCTCGTCACAGAGATCATCTCGCTGCGCGCGTCGGACGAGATGGGGTGCACGTCGGCATGAGGATGGAACACGCTTTCGAGCGACGCGCACGACAGGTATCGTAGGCACGACTCCACGCCGCGCCCATGTCCCCTGCCCCGATCCGGAAACCCAACGCGCTCGCTTCGCTCGAGCAGGTCTACGTCCCCGACCGTGCCGCATGGCGCCGGTGGCTCGCGAAGCAGCATGGCCGCTCGCCGGGGATCTGGCTCGTGTTCGACAAGAAGTCGAGCCGGCCCGACCGGCTCGCGTACGGCGATGCGGTGGAGGAGGCGCTCTGCTTCGGGTGGATCGACAGCCTCGTTCGTTCGATCGACGACGCGCGCTACGTCCAGCTCTTCACACCGCGGAAGCCGAAGAGCACCTGGTCGCGCGCCAATAAGGTTCGCGTGGAGCGATTGCTCGCGGAGGGGCTGATGGCCGCGGCCGGACTCGCCTCCCTCGAGCTGGCGAAGGCGAACGGCTCGTGGGAGAGCCTGGACGCGGTAGAGGCGTTCGTGATGCCGGAGGAGCTGACGACCGCGCTCGCCGCCGTCCCGGGCGCGGCGGAGAAGTTCGCGAGCTTCTCACCCTCGGCGCGGAAGGCCTACCTGCACTGGATCAGCCAGGCGGTGCGCCCCGAGACGCGATCGCGGCGCATTCAGGAGGTGGCAGGGCACGCCGCGGCCGGCCGAAAGACGCGCCAGCCGCCGCTCGCCGCAGCCGCGAAGAGTGCAAAGCGTACAAAGAGCACGAAAGGCACAACGCGTAAGAAGCGCACATAGTCATGTACACGAAACGCACGATCATCGGCGGCGTGCTGGGCGCCCTCCTCGCCACCACCGCATGCGACAAGACATCACGCGACGCGGGCGCGTTCACCTCCGCGGGCGTGACGCACCTGCAGCAGGGCGAGAACGATCGAGCGATCCGCGACTTCGATCGCGCGATCGCGCTCAGGCCGGGCCTCGTCGTGGCGTGGCGGAACAGAGGGCTCGCCTACCGGAGCAAGGGCGACTTCGAGCGCGCGCTCGCCGACTACGACCAGGCCACGCTGCTCGCGCCGGCCGATGCACGTCTCTATGTCGATCGCGGACAGGTGTATCTCGCGACGAACGATCATGCGCGCGCCATTCAGGACTTCGACCGTGCGGTGGGAATGAAGCCCGATCTCGCGGTGGCGTTCGAGTACCGCGGCAAGACGAACTTTCTTCTCGGCAACCTGGCGCAGGCGGCGGCCGACCTGCAGCGCGAGCTGAGCTTCGACTCGACGAACGCCTCCGTCGTGCTCTGGCTGCACGTCGCGCGTCAGCGGCTGAAGCAGGACGACGCGGGCGACTTCGAGGCGCAGGCCGCGCGCGTGGACTCCACTCGCTGGCCGGCGCCCGTCATCCAGTACTTCCTCGGCTCGCTCACGCTCGAGGCGCTGCGCGCCGCGGCGGCCGATACGACCGCGGCCGGCGCCAAGGACGAAGGTTGCACGGTGGGCTTCTACCTCGGCGAGGAAGCGATCGTCCATGGGCGGCATGACGACGCGCGCACGCTGCTGGAAGAGACGCGCGCGAATTGTCCAAAGGAGCTGAACGAGCAGCGCGCCGCCGTGGCGGAGCTCAAGCGGCTCGGCGCCAAGCGTTAGCGGAAGGATTCCGCTTCACTCCTGGCGGTCGAAGAGGAGCACCTCGTCGAGCGGAGCAGCGACGACGAGCGCGCCGGAGAACTCGGGAGCGGGTGGCAGCGCGACCATCCTCCAGCGCTCGAGCGCACCCTCGTCGCGCCGGTCAGCGACGAGCCGCGCCGGCTCGTGCGGGGTGAGTGTGACGTCGAAGTGGTGCAGGCCGCGCGTCACACCATGGCCGGTCGCTTTCAGGTAAGCCTCCTTGCGCGACCACGCGGCGAAGAAGCCGCGCACCAGATCGTCGGGCGATGGCGCCAGCGCGCGCAGTGCCTCACGCTCGACGGGAGAGAAGAAGCGCTCGGCCAGCTCGAGGTGGTTCATGTCGCGCTCCCACTCCTCGAGATCGACGCCGATCGGCCGGTCCCACGCTACGGCGACGAGCGCGAGGTCGCCCGAATGGGAGAGGTTGAACTCGAGACGCCGAGCGTAGGCACTGGATTCGATGATGGATGGCTTGCCGTTCGCCCCGCACATGAAGGCGATGGATTCGGCGGCGCGATCCAGGTAGGAGGCCAGGATCTGTCGGAGCGCGCCGTGCGCGATGATGTACCGCCGGCGATGCCGCTCCTGGAAGAATCGGCGCGCTCGGGTCTGCTCGTCGTCGGAGAGCAACGGCCAGAGCTTCTCGGCGGCGGCGGCTGAGCCCAGCGACACGCGCCACACGTGCACCGCATCGCCGGTGAGCGACGGTGGTGGCGTCTGCCGCCAGACATCGTGAGAGGGCTCGCTCATGTCACGCGTCGTCGCCGTGGCCGCCGCCGAGCGGCTGAATCGGCACGGTCAACCCTGGTGCACCTGCATGCTCGCGTTGAGCTGCACGGAGCCGCGAAACGAGCTGGGATCGGTGACGCGAAGCATCGCGGAGGGCGCGCCGGCGAAGTCGCGACGGGTGAGCAGGTTCTGCGCGCCGGCCTCGATCATGTAGCTCCCTGCCGGCAGGTTGGCCTGCATGGTGAGGTCGACGACGAATGGGCCCGGTGCGCCGAGATTGGTGGAGAGTCGGCGCGAGCCGGAGATGAAGAGGAGAGAGCCTGTCTTCAGCGATCGTACGCGGACGACCAGCGGCTCGGAGTTCTGATCCAGCGCCTGCAAGATCTCTCCCTCGACGCGGATCGTGAAGTTGTGCCCCGAACGCACCATGTCGTCGCCGACGAAGCGGAGCGAGTGAAAGACGATGCGGTCGGAGCTGAGCGACGTGCGACCGGCATCGTGCTGCTGCACGTACGCGGTGATCGCGTCGGACGCGGTGCCACGCGCGACCACCTCGCCGCGCCGGAGGACGATCACGTCGGTGCACAGCTCGGCGATGCGCTCGAGCTGATGCGACACCATGACGACGGGAAGTCCGCTGCGGGCGAGATCCCGGATGCGGCCGAAGGCGCGCTCCTGGAAGCTCATGTCGCCGACCGCGAGGACTTCGTCGATGATCAGCACGTCCGGCTCGAGGTGCGCCGCGATCGAGAAGCCGAGGCGTGCGTTCATCCCGCTGGAGTAGCGCTTGACCGGCGTGTCGATGAACTCCTGGATCCCCGCGAACTCGACGATCTCGTCGAACTTCCGCGCGACCTCGCGCGAGCGCATGCCCATGATGGCGCCCTGGAGATAGACGTTCTCGCGGCCGGTGAGATCGCCGTGGAATCCCGCCGAGACCTCGATGAGCGTTCCGGCGCGGCCGTGGATTGCGCAGTGGCCGCGCGTCGGCTCGTAGATCCTCGTCAGCAGCTTGAGCGTCGTCGACTTGCCGGAGCCGTTCGGCCCGATGATGCCGAGGGTCTGGCCGCGCTGCACCTCGAAGCTGAGGTCGCGCACGGCCCAGAAGTCGCCCTCCTCGAGCTCCGGCGCCTTTTTCCGCCGGCCGAGGAGGCTGCCGACTGCCGCGGGGATGAGATCGCGCAGGCTGTCGTGGATCTCTCCGCGATGGAACTTCTTCCACACGCCGTCGAAGACGACGCGCGGCTCGACCGTTCTCGCGCTGCCGGCGGACATCAGGCGACCTCGGCGAATCGCCGCTCGGCACGGTGGAAGACGATCGCGCCGATGAGCAGGCCGCCGAGCGCCCATGAGGCACCGTAGAGGAGATACCAGGGACGCCAGAAGAGGAAGCCCGCGGGAGCGAGCATCGGCTGGAGCAGGTTGTGATGCTCGATGATGCTCAGCCGCAATCCCTCGAGGAGGGGCGCGACCGGGTTGAGCATGATGACGCGGGACCCGACGGGGCCGAACATCGGCGCATCGAGCACCACGGGGGTGACGAAGATGCCGAAGGTGAGGAACACCTGCACGAGGTACTTCACGTCGCGGAAGAACAGATTCGCGCAGCTGAGAAAGAGCGCCGCGGCGAGCCCGAGGATCCAGAGCAGCGCGAGCAGCACCGGCACCCAGAGCAGCTGCAGCGACGGCGTGACGCCGAGGAAGGGGAGCACGAGCGTGAGCAGCACGCCGCCGATGAGCGAATCGAAGCTCTGAGCGATCACGCTCGCGAGCGGAAGCACTTCGCGCGGGAAGTAGATCTTCGTCAACAGCGACATGTTGGCGATGAGGCTGGCGGTGCCCATGCTGAGGCATCCGACGAAGAACGCCCACGGCACGGCTTTCACGGCCATGCTTCCCATCTGCGAGCTGTCCACGTGGTGGCCCGACGCGTACGCGACCGCCCCGCGGATGAGCATCCCCGCCAGCACGACCGACATCGGGATGAGCAATGCCCAGGCGAAGCCGAAGACCGCCTGCTTGTAGCGGATGCGGATGTCGCGCAATGCGAGCTGCGTGATGAGATCGCGGCACTGGCGCAGGCCGCCCAGGATCTCACGGTAGTCGCCCAGCACGGTCCGGCGTCGGACGGGCGCGTCCTCGGAGTGCGAGAGGTACGCGCCGGCGACACGCGGAGCGGACTCGGAGTGTCCGGGCGGCGGTGCGAGCGACGACGAGGTCGTCGCCGCACCGTTCAACACTGATTCAGACATCGCGTCGTTCGACGACTCACTAGAAGGAGGCAGTACGGCGGGAATCGGCCTCATGGCTCCTTCCGCTCCAGGATGGTGCGCAGCGCAGCGGCGAGGCTGGGCAGCTCGTTCGTGATCAGCCCGAGATGGTGCGCGACGATCGCGTGGACGCGCACGTCACTCGCGACGCGCCACCACCCGCGCGTGGGATCCTTCAGGACGACGTTCGCGTGCTCCTCGGCCCAGATCAGATCGATCGACCCATCGTACCGCTGCGGAATGTAGGTGTGGACGGCGTGCAGCTGCTTCAGCAGTACCTGTTCGCCGCTCACCGTGAGATCCTCGTCGACCTGTTCGCGCGTCGGCATCGCGGGGCGAGCGGCATCCTTTGGCGCCGACGACTGGGAGGCAGGAGAGCGGAAACGTTGCGTCCAGCGCTTCAGCAGCCGCCTTGCCCAATCTGCCTGCTGTCGCACCGGGACATTGGCGACCCAGCGCACGCGGCCATCGTAGTAGCGAACGGCGACCATCAGGTCGGCCTGGCGCGCGAGTCGTGATTGCTCGGTGGCGCCCGGCACGAACGGCAGGATGCGGCGCATGTAGCGGATGCGCGCGTTGGCCGCGCCGCTGTCGATGATGATGAGACGCTCGACGGTCTCGCCGGCCTCGCGAAGCTGGCGTGCCATCTCGAGCGCGATCTTTCCACCGACACAGAATCCGGCCAGGCGATACGGTCCCGTCGGCTGGACCTTGCGCAGCTCGGCGACGTGTTGCGCCGCCATCGACGGAATGCGCCAGACGCGCTCGTCGCGATCCGAGCCAAGGGTCGGCAGCACGATCAGCGGTGCATCGGGCACGACGAGCGGGGCGAGTCGCCGGCAATACCAACCGCCGCCGCGCACGTCGCCGTGCACGAACGCCAGCGGAGTGCCCGTGCGCTCGGGTTGCAGCACGACGCTCGGCGGCTCGCGCGTCGCCTGCACTTCCCCCTCGATGCGCGCGGCGAGCCCTTCGATCGTCGACGACTCGAACAGCCAGGCGAGCGGGATCTGACGGCCGCGCAGACGCGATACTTCGACGAGCATGCGCACGGCGAGCAGCGAATGGCCGCCGAGCTCGAAGAAGTCGTCGTGCTTCCCGATCGGTCGCCGTTCGAGCAGATCTTCCCAGATCTGCACGAGCTCGTGCTCGATCGTGGTTTTCGGCGGCACGTACGCGGCCGCCTGCACGTTGCCAGTCGGCGCAGGGAGCTGCTTGCGATCGAGCTTGCCATTCGCGTTGAGCGGCCACGCGTCCATCCAGACGAACGCGGTGGGCACCATGAACTCGGGGAGCGACCGCTTGAGTGCCGCCCGCAACTCGGCACGCGTCTCGTCCGAGGCCGATGCGCCGGGCGCAGTGATGCAGTAGGCGACGAGCCGCTGGTCGCCGGGCGTGTCCTCACGCATCAGCACCGCCGCGGAGTCCACCTCGGGCAATGCGCGCAGTGCCGCCTCGATCTCGCCCAGCTCGACGCGGAAGCCGCGCAGCTTCACCTGGTTGTCGATGCGCCCCAGGTACTCGAGCGTCCCGTCGGCGCGATACCGTGCGCGGTCGCCCGTGCGATACAGGCGCGCGCTCGCGTCGGAGGTCAGCGTCGGGTCGGAGGAGGTCAGGCTCGCGTCGGAGGAGGTCAGGCTCGCGTCGGAGGAGGTCAGCCCGATAGCAAGTAAATCGGCGACGAACTTCTCGGCGGTGAGCTCGGGACGGTTCAGGTACCCGTGGGCCAATCCGGTGCCGCCGATGCACAGCTCACCCGGCACGCCGACGGGAACCAGCTCGGCGCGGCTGCCGTCGCCGTTGGGCCAACGAAGTACATGGACAGATGCGTTGGCGATCGGACGGCCGATCGGCACGGCGCCGCCGAGCCATTCGCCGGCCGTGACGCTCCAGTGCGTCGCGTAGACGGTCGCCTCGGTGGGCCCGTAGAGGTTCGTGACCGGAAGCGATGGACACGCGGCACCGAGCCGCGCGAGCAGCTCGCTCGGCAGCGCCTCGCCGCCGAGGAAGAGCCGACGGAGACGCGCGAGCTGGGCGGGCGCCGCGACACTCTCGTACTCGAGCAACATCTGCAACTGCGAGGGGACGAGCTGGAGGAGCGTCAGCTCGTGCTTCGCGATGGCCGACAGCAGGTACGACGGATCCTGATGCGCGCCCGGACGAGCGAGCACGAGGCGCGCGCCGCTCACGAGCGGAAGGAAGAACTCCCAGATGCACGCGTCGAAGCTGGCGGGCGCCTTCTGCAACACCGCATCCTCCGTCCCGAGCGGATATGCGCTCCGCATCCAGACGAGGTAGTTCACGACCGCGCGGTGCGGGATCATCACGCCCTTCGGGCGGCCGGTCGATCCGGATGTGTAGATCGTGTACGCGATGTCGTCGCCCGAAGCCGCTCGCGAGATCGGCGCGGCGTGCGCCGCGGCCGCGGCGATGTCGCTCCAACCGGTGTCGAGGAGCACAACCGTGCTGTGTGCCGCGCCCGCCAGGAGCGTCGCGACATGGCCGGCCACGGTGAGCAGCACGGGCGCGCGCGTGTCGTCGAGCATGAACGCGAGACGCTCGGGCGGATAGCTCGGGTCGAGCGGAAGGTAGAAGCCCCCCGCCTTCAGCACGGCGAGCATGGCGACGACGAGCTCCGGCGACCGATCGACGCAGATCGCCGCGGCGGAATTCGGGCCGACGCCGAGCGTCGCGAGATGGCGCGCGAGCAGCGAGGCGCGCTCGTCGAGCTCCCGGAACGACATGCGCACCATCGCGCCGGAGTCCGATTCCATCTCGAGCGCGATGGCATCGGGCGTCCGCTCGACCTGCTGCGCGATCAGCGCGTGCAGCGTGTCGGCCGGCAGCGACTGAGGCTCGCCGCGGCTCCACTCGTGCACGAGCTCGCGGCGCTCCCTCTCGGGGAGGATCGACAGGGACGAGATTCGCGTCCCTGGATTCTCCACGATGCTCTCGAGCAGCGTCTCGAAGCGGCGGAGCATGCGATCGATCGTCTCCGCATCGAACAGATCGGTGCGATACTCGAACCCCGCGCTCAGCCCGTCGGCCCGCTCATGCAGGAAGAGCGAGAGATCGAACTTCGTCGCGCCACGCGATTGCCCGAACGGCTCGAACGCCAATCCGGGGAGCTGGACGGTACGCAGCTGCGCATCCTGCAGCGTCATCATGACCTGGAACAGCCCGTTGCGGCCAAGTGCGCGGCCGCGCTGCAGATCGAGGGCGAGCTTCTCGAAGGGCACGTCCTGATGCTCGAATGCGCCGAGCGTGGTCTCGCGAACGCGCGCGAGCAGCTCGAGGAAGGTCGGGTCGCCGTCGAGCCGCGTGCGCAGCACGAGCGTGTTGGCGAAGTAGCCGATCAACCCTTCCGTCTCCTCGTGCGGCCGGCTCGCGATGGGCGACCCGACGACGACGTCGGTCTGTCCGCTCAGCCGCGCGAGCAGGACGTCGAACGCCGCGAGGAGCGTGACGAAGAGCGTGTGTCCCTGCGCGGTGCTGAGCGCGCGCAGCTTCGCCAACAGCCCCGCGGGGAGCAGCCGGGAACGCGAGCCGCCCTCGAAGCTCGGCATCGTGGGACGCGGCCGATCGGTCGGGAGCTCGAGCAGCGCTGGCGCGTCGCGGAGCTGCTCCCGCCAGTACGCGAGGTGCTCCTCCAGTGCGTCGCCGGCCAGCATCTCACGCTGCCAGCGGGCGAAGTCGCCGTACTGCACGGGCAGCGGAGGCAGGCCAGGATCGGTCCCCTTGCGATGCGCCTCGTAGAAAGTGGACAGCTCGCTCAGGAGGATGTTGCGCGACCACGCATCGGAGGCGACGTGGTGCGACTCCATGAGCAGCACGTGATCGTCGTCGTCCAGGCGCAGCAGCGAGACGCGGAGCTGCGGATCGTTCGCCAGGTCGAACGGCCGACGTGACAGCTCGCGCACGATCTGCACCGCGTCGGGCACGCGGCGGTCCGACGGCCGGTCGCGCAGGTCGGTGAGCTCGATTGCGATGGGACCCGGATCGTGGACGATCTGGCGCGGCTCGCCGTCGACGAGATCGAAGGTCGAGCGCAGCACCTCGTGGCGCGCGACGATCGCGTCGAGCGCATACTGAAGCGCCGCCAGATCCAGCGAACCGCGCAGCCGTCCGACGCGCGGGACGTTGTAGCCGTGCATGCCCGGCGTCGCGCGGTCGAGGAGCCAGAGGAGCTCCTGCGCGAACGACATCGGCACGGGCGCACCGGCCGCGCGTGCGGGGATCGCCGAGCGCCGCGGCGCTTCCGCCGCCGTCGCACGGGCGCGCTCCAGCATCGCACGCTTCTCCGGAGAGAGCGCGGCGAGCTTTCGCTCGAGCTCCGCGCGACGCGCGGCGACGGCGTCGCTACGAGTGCTCACTCGCCCTCTCCGTTCCCCAGCGCGGCCACGGCGGCCAGCTGGAGCTCCACTTCCACGAGCTCGGCGAGCTCTTCGACCGTGGGCGCGTCGAACAGAGCGCGCAGCGGCAGCCGGAGCCGGAAGGCACGGCTGATCTTGCCGAGCACGCGGATCGCGAGCAGCGAGTGTCCGCCGAGCGCGATGAAGTTGTCGGTGGCGCCGACGCGCTCGCGCTTGAGCACCTCGGCCCAGATCGCGGCGAGCTGCTGCTCCACCGGCGTACGTGGCGCGACGTACGCGTCCTCCTCCGCGGCGGCGTCGGGTGCGGGGAGCGCGGCGCGATCCACCTTGCCGTTCGCGGTGAGCGGGAGCGCGTCGAGCAGGACGACCGCCGAGGGCACCATGTATTCGGGGAGCTGCGCGGCAACCCACTCGCGCATCCGATCGCCCGTCGCGCGATCGCCGTGCGAGACGGCATAGCCGTCGGCGCGCGGAACGACGTACGCGATGAGACGCGTCTCCGCTCCCTGATCATTCAGGACGACGACGGCCTGCGCCACGCCGGGATGGGCGCGTAACGAGAGCTCGATCTCGCCGAGCTCCACGCGGTAGCCACGCACCTTCACCTGATCGTCGCCGCGACCGAGGAACTCCAGCGTGCCATCGGGCAGGCGCCGAACGCGATCGCCCGTGCGGTACAGCCGTTCGGCCGCGCTTCCGTCGAACGCCATGGAGACGAAGCGCTGCGCGGTGAGGTCATCGCGGTTGAGGTATCCCGCCGCGACACCTGCGCCGCCCAACCAGAGCTCGCCCGGTACGCCGAGTGGCACCCGCTGGCCATTCGCGTCGAGCACGTGCGCGTGGGTGTTGGCGAGCGGCCGGCCGATCGGGACAGTGGACGCGCCTCGCGCGTCGAGCGCTTCGAGCGCGGAAGACGTCACCTCGAAGGTGCAGGTGCCGACCGTCGTCTCGGTGGGGCCATAGTGATTGAGCAACCGGCATCGCGTGCCGGCGGCACGCAGCGAACGCGCGAAGTCGACGCGCAGCGCCTCGCCGCCGAGCACGAGCCAGCGCGCGGGGAGCAGCGACGCGAGCGCGTCACCGGACACGCCGGCGACGAGTGCCGCAGCATGGCTCGGCGTCAGCTTCAGTACGTCGAGTGGATGCTCGGCGACGTACGCCGCGAAGCGCGCCGGCTCGGTGGTCGTCGCCTGATCGAGCACGTGCAGCGTCCCACCCGCCGCGAGCGCGGGGAGGAGACTGGTGTTGCCGAGGTCCGCCGCGAGCGTGGACGCGAGGCCGAATCGCCAGCCGTCGAGCGCGGCGAATCCGTCGCCCGAGGCGCGTGCCGGCACGTCGGCGAGCACGCGGCTGATCGCGCGCGCGTAGTGCACCGCGTTGGCGTGCGTGACCGCGACGCCCTTCGGTGTGCCGGTCGAGCCCGAGGTGAAGAGGACGTACGCCAGGTCATTCGGCGACGACGGGGAGGTTGCCTGTGCGCCCGTCGTCGGCGCGGCCGCGACGTCGCGGTCGATGACGACGACGCGCGTGGAGCCCGGCAGTCGCGCCGCGAGCGCGGCCGAGGTCACGACCGTCGCGGCACCGCTCTCGGCGAGCTGCTGGGCGAGGCGCGCCGTCGGCGCGTCGATGGAGAGCGGCATGTACGCGCCGCCAGCCTTGAGGATGCCCAGCAGTCCGACGATCGCATCGGCCGAACGATCGAGGAGAAGGCCAACCGGCACGTCGCGCGCGACACCCAGCGTGCGCAGGTGCGCCGCGAGGTCGGCGGCGCGCGCGTCGAGCGTGGCGTAGGTGAGCGTCGTGTCGCCGGCGACCACGGCCGCGCGCTGCGGCACGCGCTTCGCCTGCGCCTCGACGAGTGCCGTCAGCGTCCTGGGGGCGCCTTCATCGACCGAGGTCGCGTTCCATTCGGTGAGCGCGCCCCGCTCGGCCGCCGTGAGCAGCGGGATGCTCGAGATGCGCGTCGCCGGCTCGGCGGTCGCCGCGTCGAGCACCATGCGGAGATGC
>DASVNI010000406.1:0-12508 GCA_036383935.1 Gemmatimonadaceae bacterium
ACGCCCCAAGATGAACACTCCCGAGGGTTTAACCCTCCTGAAGGGCCGGGAGAGACCATCCCGTCAATAGGCCGCCCGTGGACGCATGGCAACATGCTCCGAGCGCAGCGGTCCTAATCGCCCGTGTGGCTTGACTACTCCCATTGGGAGTACATCACCGCAGAACTACCATTGCTTCGAGTTGCACCGCGTACGCGCGTGCAACCCTCCCACGAATCACCATCCTCTGTCCTGCACTTCAACTGCACTTCATCAGTTGAACGGTTCTTCGGTTGATCGGCATGCGCCTCGCGCTCATCCCGATCAGCGTACCGACGAACCATCAGCCGAGAAAACCGAAACACAGCCTTCGCTGGCGACTAGAGCGTAGGGGCCACACCCGTTCCCATCCCGAACACGGTCGTTAAGCCCTACAGCGCCGATGGTACTCCGTCCGAGAGGACGCGGGAGAGTAGGCCGTCGCCGGCACCTCATCAGAAACGCCCCGTCGATCCCGACGGGGCGTTTCGTATTTTCGCCCTCCGCTTGGCTGGCATAGCCTCGCGATCCTGCACAGCGCCGGCGCTGAATGGGCGCGCCCGAGTCTTGCCTTTGTCGACGGCATGCCCCGCTCCCATACAGTGGTTGCCGGCGCGAGCGCGACGGCCGCCGCCGCGATCCTCGTGCTCCTACGCCGCGAGCAGACGCGCCGCTCCACCGAGCGATTCGCCGCCGCCGCGCTCGAGTCACTCCTCAACGCGATCGACGCGAACGACGCCGAAACCGGCGCACATGTTCGACGCGTCGCCGCATACGCCCTCATCCTTGCGGACGCGGCCGATCTCTCCGACCACGAATCCAAGAGCATCGAGCGCGTCGCCCTCTTCCACGACATCGGCAAGATCCACGAGGCGATCGAAGACATCATTCGCGAACCGGCCTCCCTGAGTCCGGTAGAGCGCCGTGCCATCGCCAAGCATCCGAGCGTCGGCGCCAATGTGCTCGAGCCGCTCCGCGTGTTCTATCCCGACCTTCCCGACGGCGTGCTCGCGCACCACGAGCGATGGGATGGCAAGGGATATCCGCGCGGACTGAAAGGGCGGCGCATCCCCCTCTCCGCTCGCGTCGTCGCGATCGCCGACACCTTCGACGCCATCACGCACGGACGACCGTATCGCAGTGGGAAACCACCAGCGGTAGCGCGAAAGGCGCTCCTGGACGGGCGCGGCGCTCAGTTCGACCCCGACCTGGTCGATCTGTTTCTCTTTCCACCGGTCTACGCGCGTGTCGCGAAAGCCGTGGAGGCGCTGGAGGAATGGAAGCCGCCCGTGCAGAAGCGACGCACGAATCACGACGAGGACGAGAACGTCCCCGACATCACCTTCCGTTGGCGTCCAGGGCGTCCCGGATCGCACGAGCGGCAATCGTCGGGTCCGACGCCCCAAACAGCGCGCTGATCACGGCGACTCCCGTCGCTCCCGCCGACAGCACGGACGCCACACTCTCACTCGTGATCCCACCGATCGCGACGGCGGGCAGCCCGCACCGGCGCGCCAGCTCGCCGAACCGCGCGGGACCGATCGCTGCCCCCGCGTCCGACTTGCTCCCCGTCGCGAACACAGGTCCGACGCCGACGTAGTCCGCTCCCGCGGCACGCGCGACCTCGTCGTCGCTCCCCACCGACGCGCCGATGATGAATCCGGGCGGCACGACTCGCCGCAGCAGCGCCGGCGAGAGATCGTCCACGCCGACATGTACCCCGGCGGCTCCCGCGGCGAGCGCCACATCTGCGCGATCGTTGATGATGAGCGGCACCTCGGGCGCCATCGCCTGGATCGTGCGCGCGATCTCGACCAGCGAGCGCGCGCTCTCCTCCTTCAACCGGAGCTGCAGCATCGTCGCCCCGCCTGCCACCGCCGCCGCCGCGCGGAGCGCCAGGCCGCGCGGCCCGTCTCGCAGCGAATCCGTGATCGCGATCAGCCTGACGGTCGCCGGATCGAACGGAGGCGCGGAGCGGACGGCGACAGTGCTCATCGTCAGCGTCGAATCGGCGCCGCTGGCGCGAGCGCCCGCACGATCATCGTGTCACGACGCAGCGCCGTCACCGAGTCCCACTGGCGCCGCGCATTCCGAACGGCGACGCTGTGTTTCGTGAAGTCGGTGGTGAACTCGTGATGCCCGTCCGGATACGCCACGAAATACCGATACGGCACGTTCGCTGGATTCAGTGCCGCGACGATCGACGGACGCCCGGGAGACGCGATCGGACCAGGAGGGAGCCCGACGTGCTTGTAGGTGTTGTACGGTGACTCGATCGTGAGATCCTTGTACATCACGCGTGCAACGTGCTTGCCGAGAGCATACTGCACGGTTGGATCGGCCTGCAGCAGCATCTTCGCCTTGAGCCGGTTCAGGTACACCGCAGCGATCACCGGTCGTTCCTCGGGCACGCGCGCTTCCTTCTCGACGATCGATGCGAGCGCCATCGCGTCGTTGCGACTCATCCCCAGCGCCTGCAGCCGCTGATCCCATTCTGGTTGCCAGACGCGCTGGAAGCGCTCCACCATGACGCGCACCGCTGCTCTCGGCGTCGTCCCGTCCGCGAAGACGTAGGTGTCTGGAAACAGGTAGCCTTCCAGCGTCGGCGTCGGCGCGCCGACTGCGTGGAGGAGCGCGGTATCGCGCACCGCCGCCTGCACCGAATCCACGGGAGCGTTCAGCGTGCGCGCGAGCTGCGGCACGATCTGATAGAGCGACCAGCCTTCGGGAACGGTGATCGCATTCTCCAGTCCCTTCCCGCCGCGAAGGTCGTCGAGCACCTCGCCCCACGATCCGCCACGCTTGAACACGTACGTGCCCGCGCGAATCGTTCGGTCGCCGCGTCGCAACGTCGCGTAGAGTCGGAAGGCGGTGGCGTTCTGGACGACGCCGGCGTGGGCCAGCGACTCGGCGGCCACGCGCATCGTGGCGCCGTGCGGGACGATGACGCGCACGCGCCCCGTGCCCGCGCCACGGCAGCCGGCGATGGCGACCGTCGTCACGAGCGCCGCGGCGCGAGCCAGACGCGTCAGCCTACGCATTCTCGTCACTCATCTCCTCGTCGCCGGTCGCCGGCGCGTCGGGGTCGAGAGCGGGAAGCGCCTGCATGCGCAGCGCCTGTTGAAGGAGCACCGTAGCAGCCAGCGCGTCCACGTCGCCCGCGCGTCCGCGTCTGCTGCCCCCCATCTCGTGGATCGCACGCAGCGCGGTTGCCGTGGTATAGCGCTCGTCGAGCAGCGCCACGGGAAGCTTCGTTCGCCGCGCGAGCTCGGACGCCACGCGACGGCACTCGAGCGAGCGCGGCGTGTCCTCACCCTCTCCGTCGAGGGGGAGTCCCATCACGATGCCGCGTGCTTCGAGCGATTCGGCGCGTCGCACCAATTCCGCGATGGGCGGCCGCTTGCCCGCGCGCCGCTGTACCATACCCGCCGGACTGGCGATCGTTCCCGATGGGTCGCTCAGTGCGAGGCCGATGCGGCGCTCGCCCCAATCGACAGCCATCCAGCGCCCACGCTCGGACGGCATCATGCGCACCGAGTCACCCCTCGCGCATCTGCACGAAGAACTCACGATTGTTCTTCGAGCGCGACATCTGCTTGAGCAGGAAGTCGATCGCTTCCGTCTCCGGCATGTCGGCGAGGAACGTTCGCAGCAGCGTCACGCGGTTGAGCTCCTCCGACGAGAAGAGCAGCTCCTCCCGTCGCGTCCCCGAGCGGTTGATGTCGATCGCCGGGTAGATGCGCTTCTCCGCGATCTCGCGCGCCAGCACGAGCTCCATGTTGCCCGTGCCCTTGAACTCCTCGAAGATCATCTCGTCCGCGCGTGAGCCGGTCTCGATGAGCGCCGTCGCGATGATCGTCAGCGATCCGCCTCCGTCCACGTTGCGCGCAGCGCCGAAGAATTTCTTCGGCTTCTCCATCGCCTTCGCGTCGAGTCCGCCCGACATGATCTTGCCGCCGCTCGGGATCACGGTGTTGTGTGCCCGGGCCAGCCGAGTGATCGAGTCGAGCAGGATGACGACGTCCTTCCCCGATTCCACGAGCCGCTTGGCCTTCTCGATCACCATGTCCGCGACCTGGACGTGTCGCGTGGCTTCCTCGTCGAAGGTCGAGCTGATCACCTCGCCGCGAACCTCGCGGTGCATGTCGGTGACCTCCTCCGGACGCTCGTCGATCAGCAGCACGATGAGCGTGACCTCGGGATGATTCTCCGCGATGGCGTTCGCGATCTTCTGGAGCAGGATCGTCTTGCCCGCGCGCGGCGGCGCGACGATGAGCCCGCGCTGGCCTTTGCCGATCGGCGCGATCAGGTCCATCACGCGCATGCTGAGGTCGCCGTCGCTCGACTCGAGCCGGAGCCGGCCGTCGGGGTATCGCGGCCGCAGGTTGTCGAACGCGATCCGCGCCTTCGCCGCTTCCGGCTCACCGCCGTTGACGCGCTCCACCTTCAGGAGCGCGAGATAGCGCTCCCACTCCTTCGGCGGGCGAACCTGCCCGGATACGGTATCTCCCGTACGCAGGTCGAATCGCTTGATCTGCGACGGCGAGACGTAGATGTCGTCCGGGCTGTAGAGGTAGTTCCAGTCCTGGCTGCGCAGGAACCCGTAGCCCTCGGGAAGCACCTCCAGCACCCCCTCGCCCATCAGGGTGTGCTCCGCGTCGAGCAGCTTCTGCTCGATCTTGAAGAGCAGGTCGTGGCGCCCGAGCGCATCGTGCTCCACGACGGCGAGTGTGTCCGCCATGTCGTGCAGCTCTGGCATCGACTTTCGCTTGAGCTCAGCGATGTTCACGAGTTCGTCGTGCGCGGGGAGGGAGCGCGACGATCGGCGGCCACGCGGACGGCGGGCGGAACAGCGATCGGCGGGTAGCGGCGGGGAGGGGGACCGGCCACGCCGGGCGGCGGGCAACTACGGATGAGGTCCCGTGCGGCATGGGAAGCTAGGAACTGCCTGAAGGGGGGTCAAGAGCACGGCAGTCAGAAGGGATTGTAGCGCAACGGGTGCTTCTTCATGTCGGCGACCAGGAGGCCCATCTCGCGCTGCACATCGGCGAGCGCGCTGAACACTGCACTGTCGTGCAAGACGCGACCCGCGGTGCCCTGGGACTCGGTGAGCGAGGCGCGCACGCGGGTGAGCTCCTTCTGGATGTCGGCAACCTCGGTCGCGAGGGTGCTGTCCTTCCGAAGCCTTCCGAGCGAGCCGTTCGGCGAGGCGAGCAGTGCGCGCACCGAGTCGGCGCGCGCGAGGACACGGCTGGCTCGAGCAGTGAGGGTCCCATCCATGAATCGGCGGACGGAGCCACGCGTCGCCCCAGCGTGCGTGCGCAAGCGCGCGAGCTGCTCGCCCGTGGTCCGAAGCTGTGCCGTCGCGGCACCCTCCTCATGAAGGAGGGCCCCCGCGGTGCCTTCGGTGGCCTGCAGCTCGGCGCGAAGCGCCCGCACGTTCTCGAAAATGGCGGGCAACTCCTTGCCCGCCGCGCCGAAGCGCGCCGTCGCCCCCTCGATGTCTGCCTGGGGGGTGGTTCGAATGGTGTCGCCATCGCGGATCGCCGGCGCGGACGCGCTGCCCGAGCTGAGATAGACGACTACGGCGCCGATCATCGAGCCCCCAGGCCGCATCTGCGCCACCGCATCCCGCCGGATCGCCTCGGCGTACTGCTGCTGAACTTCCATCGCGACGAGCAGCCGACTGGTGGTATCGCTCTCGCTCGGCGGCTCGAAGCGGATATCGGTCACCAGACCGACCTTCTGGCCGAGCAGCCACACCTCGGAGCCCTTCAGGATGCCGCGAGCCGCTCCAGCGCGCGCGTACAGGCGGATCCGGTCGCCGTGGAGCGCTCCGACGCGCGCGTACTTGAGGGTGCCGGCCGCGATGGCCACCAATACCAGCAGCGCGACAAGTCCGCCGCGGACATCAGCCCAGACTAGCCGGCGCGCCATGAGTTGTTCGGAGGGTGGTGACCAGGCGGGAGATGAGAGCGACCTGTGCAATGGTCGGACCAACCTACGGGCCGAACCGGGCTCGCGTCAGCACGAAAAAAGCCCCGCGAGACGCAATCGCTCACGGGGCGTTCTGGTATGCGATGCGCGCGGCGGGATTCGAACCCACGACCTCTTGCTCCGGAGGCAAGCGCTCTATCCAGCTGAGCTACGCACGCAGAACTCTGGCACGACTCGGAGTCGCGGGTACTGCGCCTGAGCAACTAAGTTTAACCGCGGGCTGTGACCGTCACAAGGAACCGCCCGTCGACTCACACGATGATATTCCGGCGCCTCTACCACGACCGTCTCGCCCAGGCGAGCTACATCCTCGCCTGCGAGGCCACGCGCCAGGCGATCGTCATCGATCCACTCCGGGATCCAGAGCCGTACCTCGAGGCCGCTGCCCTCGACGACGTACGGATCGCGTTCGTCTCGGAGACTCACCTGCACGCCGATTTCCTCTCCGGTGCGGAGGCGCTCGCTGCGCGTACCGGTGCTACGCTGCTCCTCTCGGCTGAAGGGGACGATACTGGAATCGAGGCGCGACTGCGCCGCACCGACGCGACGGCGCTCCGAACGGGCGACGCGATCTCCGTCGGGCGGGTGCGGCTCGACGTTCGACATACACCAGGCCACACCCCCGAGCATCTCGTGTTCATCGTCACCGACGAAGCGACGAGCCCTCTTCCAGTCGGCATGTTGAGCGGAGACTTCCTCTTCGCCGGCGACGTCGGGCGCCCCGATCTTCTGGAGCGAGCCGTTGGCGTGAAGGACTCGATGCACCGCTCGGCCGCGCAGCTCTTTCACTCTCTGCAGACCCTTCGCGAGCTGCCCGACTACCTGCAGGTGTGGCCGGGCCATGGTGCGGGATCCGCATGCGGCAAATCGCTCGGCGCCGTTCCGCAGACCACCCTGGGCTACGAGCTGCGAACCAACTGGGCGTTCCAGGTCGCCGACGAGGCGGAGTTCGTCCGCGAGGTACTCGCCGATCAGCCCGATCCGCCGGCGTACTTCGCACTGATGAAAGCGCTCAATGCGCGTGGCGTTCCAGCCATGCCGTCGGCTGCGGTTGCCGACGAGGGGACGCTCCGCGCGGCCGTGCGCGGCGGCGTGCTTGTCGTCGACACGCGCGCACCCTCGGAGTTTCTCGCCGAGCACCTGGAAGAAGCGATCAACATTCCGCTGGGGCGTTCCTTCCTCACGTGGGCGGGATCCGTGCTCGATCCCGAGCGGGAGATCGTTCTCCTCATGTCGCCCGCCGAGCGTCATCTCGCGCCGGAGGCGATCCACGATCTCGCCCTCATCGGGTTCGACCGCGTGCTCGGCGCCATCGCGGCGACTGACCTCGGCACACTCTCGCCGCGAGACGTCTCGAGCATTCCTGTGGTGCCCGCGGCCGACATCGGCGCCACGCCCAACGCGACGATCATCGACGTCCGCTCCGAGACGGAATGGAATGAAGGGCACATCCCTGGCGCACGGCACTTCCCGCTCACGCAGCTCGCTGCGCGGGCCGAAGAGCTGCGCGCACTGCAGCCGATCGTCGTGCACTGCCAGGGAGGAGCGCGCAGCTCGATCGCGGTCAGCGTGCTTCGCGCCTTCGGCATTCACGACGTCACGAACGCGGACGGTGGCTACGCCGCCTGGGAGCGCACGCATGGGTCGGCCGTGAGGGTCCCCTGACATCGCCCGGCGAATCGCGACTCCGTCGCCTCGTACTGATCGGCGCTGGTCGGGCCAACCTGCATCTGCTGCGCGGGCTCTCGCGATCGTTGGTGCGCGGCCTCGAGATCGTGCTCGTGACGCCGGATGTCGAGATGTTCGACCCGTCCATGACGTCGGGGTTGTTACGCGGCGCGTATGATCTGAGCAGCGCGAGGGTCGACGTCGCAGCCGTGGCCGCACGGGCAGGTGCACGCGTCGTTCAGGCCAGAGCAGACCGGCTGCTGTCTGAGGCGCGCGTCGTAGAGGCCGGCGGTGAGCGTCTCGCGTTCGACCTCTGTGTGATCGACGAGATCGGACAGCCCACGGGTGCCGAGCTCCCCGGCGTGGTGGATCACGCACTCCCGCTACGACCGGCGTCGATCCTGGGCGACGTTCGTCGGATCGTGGAGGAGCGGTTGGCGGCCGGCACCGGCCCGATAGCCTGCACCATCGTCGGCGGTGGGGCGACCGGTGTCGAGTGCGCCTTCACCCTGCAGCGCATGCTCAGCAGCCGGTCCGGAGGCGGAGTGGTGAGCATCGTGGATTCGGCGCCGGACATCCTGGGCGACGCTGCGCCATGTCGTGACGTAGCGCGGCACGCTCTGGAGCGCCTGGGCGTGTGCTTCGCGCTCGGCGCAGGCGTCGTCGAGGTGCGCGAGGATCGCGTGGTGCTTGCGTCGGGCGGCTCACTGCCGACCGACCTGACGATCTGGGCCACGGGCGGCGCGCCATCATCACTCATCGCGGCGAGTGGCCTGCCGTGCGACGCCCATGGCCGACTTCTCGTCGATGAGCGACTGCGTGCCCGCGATGGTTCGCCGGTGTGGGCCGCGGGCGACTGCGCGGCCTCCAACGGGAGCGGTGTGGCCTCGCGATCCCAGAGTACGCTGCTCGAGGCCGAGATCCGGCGACAGCTCGGCGCCGGTGGCTCGCGACGCGTCGGGCAGGGTACCTCCCTGTGCACGCTGGACACGGGCGACGGGAAAGCCATTCTTCGCTGGCGAGCTCTGACGATGCGCTCGCGTCTGGCCTGGATGATCAAGCGCCGTCTGGATCGCCGCTTCGTGGCGCGGATGAAGGAAGCGAAGTGACCAGCCGCGCAGGCGCCGGCGGCGGGTGTGACGATCCGCGCGTCCGCCGAAGTTGTTGGGAATAGCATGAGTGACCGCGTCATCATTCAACAGGTACTCGGCGGGGACGTCGAGGCGTTCGCGCAGCTCGTGGACCGCCATTACGCGCGGTGCGCGCGCATCGCGGTGCGCATCGTTGGGAATCGGGAAGACGCGGAAGAAGCCATCCAGGACGCGTTCCTGCGTGCCTTCAAGGCGCTGGATGACTACGAGGACCGCGAGCGATTCTCGGCCTGGCTGACGCGCATCCTCGTCAACCAGTGCCGCACGGTGCTGGCGCGGTCAAAGCGACGTGATGCCGTCTTCCTCGACCTCGATCTTCAACAGCTCGATTTCGCCGTCGACGCAGACGATAGCGAGGGCCAGTGGCCGGAGCTCGATCGCGTGCTCGAACGACTGCCGGCCGACCAGAGAGAGGCGATCGTGCTGAAGTACGCCGACGACCTGACGTATCAGGAGATGTCGAGAATCACCGGCGCGGGCGAGTCCGCGCTCAAGATGCGCGTGCAGCGGGCATTCGCTCGCCTGCGGGCGCTGCTTCAGGAGGTCCCGAATGTCTGAGATCTTCGAGCGGCGCGTTGCGCGTGCGCTTCGGAGCGATGTGTCGCTCGGCGACGAGCTCGCGCGGCGACGCGTGATGGAGCGCGTTCGCCAGGCGGCCGCGGAAGGTCATCCCGTCCGTCGCCGCAGCGAGACATGGTATCGCCGTCAGCGCAATTCCATTGTCGGACTGACACTCGCTGCAGGCATCGGCGGGCTCTCGACCCTCTCGGCCGCGCTGCCGAGTGCGCAGCGCGAGGCAGGGGCGGGCCTGGGCGCGGTGGTGATCGGAGATACGGTGGTCGCGACGCTTCGAGACACGCTCCGACTCGTCCGCCTCATGTTCGACGCGCCGGATGCACAGCGCGTCGAAGTCGCCGGCGATTTCAACGGCTGGGGTGCATCGCCGACTCCGCTCGTGCGTGATGAGCGCTCGCGGCGCTGGTCGGTGACGCTCGCGTTGCACGACGGCGAGCATCGCTATGCCTTCGTGGTCGACGACACTCGCTGGATGCCCGATCCGCGCGCCGAGCACACGGTGCAGGGCGGTGATGGCCGTATTTATTCCCTTCTCAGCCTGTCTCGCGCGACGAACTGACGCGCGGCGGTTCCGCTCCACGCCCACAGTCGATTCCTCATGCCTCGCTCGGCTTCCCGGGCCAGCCGGCGCGCGCACATCGTGCGGCTCGCGGCCCTGCTCATGATTCTCGTCGGATTCGGCGACCTCGCTCGCGGCGGGATCGTTCTTGCGCCGCTGGCACTGGTCGTCGGCTATCTGGTGCTCGTGCCTCTCTCCTTTTTCATCGACTAGCATGCCCACCGCGGTCAGCGAGACGCTCCGGCCATCCTATCGCGCGGCGGCAGTGACTGCCGCCGCCGTTCTGGCACTCTACGTCGTCACGCTTGCGCCGACGACGGCGATGTGGGACGCGAGCGAGTACATCACCGCGGCGTACACGCTCGGTATCCCGCATCCGCCCGGCAATCCGCTTTTCGTCTTGCTCGGCCGCGTCGCGTCGCTGCTTCCACTCGGCAACGTCGCGTACCGCATCAACCTGCTGGCGGCGGTGTGCAGCGCCCTGGCCGCCGGCATCTGGTTCCTCGTCGCCGAGCGCGTCCTCGCGCAGTGGATCGAGGTGCGCTGGGTGCGTCGCGTGGGAGCCGTTCTCGCCGCGGTGCTCAGCGCGACGGCGTTCACCGTCTGGAACCAGAGCGTGGTGAACGAGAAGGTGTACACGGTGTCGCTCGCGTTCTTCGCCGTCGTGTCATGGTTGACGGTGCTCTGGTGCGACGATCCGGACGGGCGGCGTGCGGATCGGATCCTCGTCCTCATCGCCTATCTGATCGGGCTCGGGTACACGAACCATCCAGCGGGATTTCTCGTTGGGCCCGCGGTCGCCACGGCGGTGCTCGTGCGCCGTCCTCGTACGCTCCTCCGCTGGCGCCTCATCCTGGCCGCGGTCATCGCGCTCGTCGTCGGGTTGACGCCATTTGCGTTCGAGCCGATTCGCGCCGCGCACCATCCCGCGTTGAATGAAGGAGATCCGACGGGATGCGAGAATGGCATCGGCGTCGCGTGCACCTTCTCCGACACGACCGTGCGTCGCCTGATGGCGAACATCAATCGCGAGCAGTACGGCAAGCCCGACCTGTCGGAGCGCCAGGCGCCGTTTTCTGCGCAGCTGGGAATGTGGTGGTACTACTTCAAGTGGCAGTGGCTGCGCGATCCACACGACACGCAGAGCGCCATACAGAATGTGCTCGCGCTGCTCTTCCTCTCTCTCGGCATCGCCGGAGGAGTGGTGCATTACCGAAGAGACCGCGCCTCCTTCTGGTTTTTCGGTCCACTGATCGCGACGGTGACCGTCGCGCTCGTGTACTACATGAACTTCAAGTACGGCGCGTCGCAGTCGCCCGAGCTCACGGGAGTGCCGCGCGAGGTGCGCGACCGCGACTACTTCTATCTATGGAGCTACTCGGCGTGGAGTGTGTGGGCCGCGCTCGGGCTCGTCGCGACGTGGCGCTTCCTCGCTGAACGCGTTGGGCCGACGCCGCGATGGAGCACGACGGCACCGGTACTCCTGCTCGGTGCCCTGCCGCTGGTGGGCAACTTCCGCGCGGCATCACGGGCCGGCGAATGGGCGACGCGCGAGTGGGCGCGCGACGTTCTCAACTCCGTCGAGCCGTACGGCATCCTGATCACGGGCGGCGACAACGACACCTTCCCGCTGTGGTACGCCCAGGAGGTGGAGGGAGTGCGGCCGGACGTGACCGTCGCCGTGACGTCGTTGCTCAACACCGACTGGTACATGCGTGGGTTGCTGCGACGGCCGATCGTGCGTTACGACGAGGTGGCCGGGCCCGCGGTCTATCGGGGGCGAAACTGGCCCATGCCGACGAAGCCGATCCTCAGCCTCACGCCCGAGCAACTGAGTCAGGTGCCGGAGTTCCTCGACGTCCGTGAACCTCTGCGATTCGATCAGGGGAACATCCACGCGACGATCGATCCGCGACGTCTCGAGGTCGGTGTTCCGCTGCGCTCCGACCTTCTCGTGCTGCAGATGCTGAAGGACAATCAGGGCCAGAGGCCGTTCTACATCTCGCGCACCACCGCCAGCTATGCGCAGGCACTGGGCCTCGGCGACTACGCGCTGACGCAGGGCCTCGCGACGAAGATCTCGTCCAATCCGCTGGTCGCCACTTCCGATACGGTCGCGGTGCCGGGGCTCGGGCACGTCGATGTTGCGCGAGGACTCGCCCTGTGGAAGTCGTACGGTGCGCCAGCGGCCATAGCTCGGCGTGGCGACTGGGTGGACCGTCCGTCGGCGGGCATCCCGGCGTTGTACACCGTCACTGCGCTCGCGCTTGGTCAGGCGCTCGAGCAGCAGGGACGTGCAGCTGTGGCAGACTCGATCCGCCGGCAGGGTCTCGAGGTCGCCGAGGGAGCCCGCATCACCGACTGGTTCGTAGGCGCGGCGCCGCCGACCCCCGCGCCCGCGGCGGGGGGCGACGCGCCACGCGGGACCCCGGTGCCGGCTCGGCCATAGGCCGGGTCTAGCCAAGCGCTTCGCCTCCTATCGCGGAAGCGCCTGGCCGGTCTACGAATCGTCAGCGCTGCGCCGTAGACAGGGAGCGAT
>DASVNI010000407.1:0-5367 GCA_036383935.1 Gemmatimonadaceae bacterium
GCGGCCGAGGAATTCTACTGTGCCATCGGGCAGGCGCCGGGCGCGATCGCCGGTGCGATACTGTCGCTGCCCGTTCCGCTCCACGAACCGCTCCGCAGTCAGATCGGGCCGGCCCAGATAACCTGCTGCGACGCCCGCGCCGCCGAGCATCAGCTCACCCGGCACGCCGACCGGCAACTCCGTTCCCTGACCGTCCGTGACGAGCGCCTGGACGTTCGCGAGCGGCCGCCCGATCGGCACCGTCTGCGCGCCGTGCGCCGCCGCCCACTCGATGCGAGCTGCGTTGACCTCCAGCGTGCACGCGCCCACCGTGGTTTCCGTTGGACCGTAGTGGTTGAGCACTCGGCACGTCCCCGCATCGAGCAGCAGTCGCGCGAGCTCCGGACGCAACGGCTCGCCACCGAGCACGAGCCAGCGTCGCGGCACGAGCGGAACCAGATCGCGTCCCCGCCGACTACCGATCAGCGCGTGAAGATGGCCGGGCGTGATCTTGAGAATGTCGAGGGGGTGTGCCGCGACGAGATCGGCGAACCGCGCCGGCTCGGTCGACGCTTCCTTCGAGAAGATGCGCAGCGTGCCGCCGGCGAGCAGCGCGACGAGGAGGCTCGTGTAGCCGAGGTCCGCCGCGAGCGTGCTCACCATGCCGATCTGGAGGCCGTCCAGCGTCGCGAAGCCGTCGCCCGGTTCGTCGGGGCGGAAGTCGGCGAGCACTCGGCTCACGGCGCGGGCGTAGTGCACGGCGTGCGCGTGAGTGACCGCCACACCCTTCGGCACGCCCGTCGAGCCGGATGTGTAGAGCACATAGGCGAGATCGTCGGGCGACGCACGGTGCGTGGGCTCGGCATCGGCTGCGCCGACGTCGATGTCGGCGTCGGGTACCTGCACGACGGCAAGCTCGGTCGCCCAACGTGCGGCGAGCGCCTTCGAGGCGACGAGCGCGGTCGCGCCGCATTCCGCGAGCTGGCGCGCGATGCGAGCATCGGGCGCGTCGACGGAGAGTGGCACGAATGCCGCCCCCGCCTCGAGGATGCCGAGCAGACCGACGATCGCCTCCGCGGACCGATCGAGCAGCAGCCCGACGCGATCGCGCGGGGACACGCCGGCCGCCGTGAGTCGGCGCGCCACCTCGCGCGCACGCGCGGCGAGCTGTGCGTAGGTGAGCGTGGCATCTTCCGCGATGACCGCCGCGCGCTCGGGGACGCGCGCGACCTGGCTCGCGACGAGCTCCGTGAGCGTCGTCCGCTCGCCCTCGTCGACAGCGGTGGCGTTCCACGTGTCGAGCGCAGCGCGCTCGGCCTCGCTCAGGAGCGGAAGCGCGGAGAGCCGGCATGACGGGTCGCTCGCCGCCGCCACGAGCAATGTGCGCAGGTGGCCGAGGAACCGGTCGACCGTCGCCGGCTCGAAGAGATCCGAGCGATACTGCGCCGTGAGGAGCAGACCCTCGGACTGCTCCGCCACGAGCAGCGTGAGGTCGAACTTGGTGCCGGCCATCGACAATCCGTACGGAGATGCCTCCAGGCCGGCGAGCGTGAACGGTGCCGACATCGCGTCCTGCATCGTGAGCACGACCTCGAACAGCGGCGCAGGCGACAGACGTTCGGCACCACGCCGCAGCTCGAGCACGAGCTTCTCGAGCGGCACTTCCTGATGATCGTAGGCGGCGAGCGCGCTTTCACGAACGCGGCCCAACAGCTCGGCGAACGTCGGATCGCCCGAGCAGTCGGCGCGCTGCACGATGGTGTTGTTCAGATAGCCGACGAGCGCCTCGGTCTCCGGAAGCGTGCGGCCAGCGCTGCCCGAGCCGATCAGCACATTGTCGCGACCGGTGTAGCGATGCAGGACGCAGCCGTAGCCCGCGAGCAGCGCCATGTACAGCGTGGCGTCGTGTCGCTGCGCCAGGGAGCGGATGCGCGCGGAATCGGCCGCGTCGAGCTGGAGTGAGCGGCGTGCTCCGGTGAAGGCGGGCGTTGCCGAGCGCGGTCGGTCGGTGGGCAGCGCGAGAGGCTCGGTCGCCTCGCCGAGCTGACCGCGCCAGAACTCGAGGAGGCGTGCGAGGTGATCGCCGGACAGACGCTCGCGCTGCCAGAGCGCGAAGTCGCCGAAGTCGATCGCCTGCGTGGCGAGTGCGGGCGTTCGGCCTTCACGCTGCGCCGCGTACGCCTCGGCAAGCTCGCGGAACAGCACGCCCATCGACCATCCGTCGAGCACGATGTGGTGCGAGTCGATGAGCAGGATGTGATCCTCATCGGCCAGTCTGATGAGCGAGACGCGGAACAGATGCTCGCGGCCCAGATCGAACGGCATACGGGCGCGATCGCGCGCGATGCGCTCTGCTTCACTCTCGCGCTCCTCTACCGGGAGGGCGCTCAGGTCGACGACGGATGCCGACACGGCACCGGGCGGATCGATGATCAGCCGCGGCTCGCCATCGACCTCCGTGAATCGCGTGCGGAGTGATTCGTGTCGCTCCACCAGCAGCGACAGCGCGCGCTCCAACGCGGCGAGGTCCAACCGACCGCGCAGGCGACGGGCCGTCGGCAGATGGTACGCCGTGAGACCCGGGCTGGCGCGGTCCAACATCCAGAGAAGCTCCTGCGCGAAGGACATCGGCACGGCCACGTCTCGCGCCCGTCGCGGGATGGCACGTTCGGCACCCGACCCGATCCCCTCCTCACCAAGGAGAGAGTCGAGCAGATCCAGATCGTCGTCGAAGTGGCCGGAGGTCCCTCCGGCAGGGTGCACATCGCTCATCGGCTTCCTGAGGAATCGTTGGTACGGGGCTGCTCACGCCGGAGCTTCTCGCGCTCCTCCGGCGTCATGCGTTGGACTTTCAGATACAATTCGGCGATACGGAGTGACTGGCCCGCTTTCGGCTCGAGCTCGCACAACGCGCGCGACACGCCCGCGATGGTCGGCTCGGCGAAGAACCGGCGCAGCGGCAGCGTGACGCGGAATGTGCGCGCCAGGCGCCCGATGATCCGGGTGGCGAGCAACGAATGCCCTCCCAGATCGAAGAAGCTCGTCTCGACGCCGACGCGGCCGCGGCCCAGCACTTCGCTCCACACCGACGCGACAGCGCGCTCCACATCGTCCCTCGGCTCGACGAACCGCTCCACGTCTTCCGCTTCCGGCGGCTCGGGCAGCGCACGCCGATTGGTCTTGCCGCTGGCGGTAAGTGGGATCGACTCCAGTCGAACGTACGCCGTCGGGACGACGGCCGGCGGGAGCGCGCGCGACGCAGCGTCACGCAGCTCCGCCGCCAGATCGGCGCCAGCCTCGGCGGCGACGTAGTACGCGACGAGCCGTTGCGCATTCGTCTGTCCGCGCAGCGCGACGGCGACAGCCGAAACGCCGGGCACGCCGCGCAGCACCGCCTCGACCTCAGCGACTTCGAGACGCACTCCGCGCAGCTTCACCTGATCGTCGAGCCGGCCCATGAACTCCAGCTCGCCGTCAGCGCGCCAGCGGGCACGATCGCCCGTGCGATACATGCGTGAGCCGTCCGCAGCGAATGGGTCGAGCACGAAGCGCTCGGCGGTGAGGTCGGGGCGACCCAGGTAACCGAGCGCCACGCCGCGCCCACCGATATAGAGCTCACCTGGCACACCGATCGGCTGCAGCTGCATCGCGGGGGAGAGCACGTACGCGCGGTTGTTCCCCACCGGACGACCGATCGGGACGACCGACGGCGACTCGCCATCGGGGACCGTCCACCAGGTCGCGTCGACCGTGGCCTCCGTCGGCCCATAGCCGTTGTGGACTCGCGCCCACGGCACCGTCGCGCGCAGCGCGGCGACGAAGTCGGGAGTCACCGCCTCACCACCGACGATCACGTGCTGCAGCGTGCGGCTGCGTGCCATGGCCGGACTGTCGAGCATCATGCGCACCACCGACGGCACGCCCTGCAACACGGTGACTCCCTCACGCTCGAGGAGCTCCGCGGCGTAGTCGGCATCGCTGTGACCGCCGGGCCGAGCGAGCACCAGCCGGCCACCGGCGGCCAGCGTGCCGAAGATCTCCCACGTGGCGGCGTCGAAGCTCAGCGGCGTGCGATGGAGCAGGACGTCACCAGCTCGGAATGGGATGAGCGACTCGAGCGACGACGCGTGAGTCACGAATCCGCGATGCGAGAGTCGCACACCCTTCGGGCGTCCCGTCGAGCCGGAGGTGAAGAGCACGACGGCTACGGACTCCTCGTCGACCGCGGGGAGCGTCGCGTCGGGAGCGCCATCGTTGATGGCGTCCTGCGCGTCGAGCGACGGCACGCCGGCCGCGGCACCCAGCAGGCTGCGAGTGACCTCGTCGTGCAGGAGCAGCGCGACCTGCGCATCGTCGAGCACGAACGCCACGCGCTCGGGCGGATCGTTCGCATCGATCGGCACGATCGCGGCGCCGGCCATCAGCACGCCCTGCAACACCGCCACCAGCGCATGCGACCGCTCCACCGCCACCGCGACGTGCTGTCCGGGCATGATCCCGCGCGCGACCAGTCGGCGCGCGACGCGATCGGCGTGCGCCATCAGCGTGGCGTAGCTCCAGGTCGTTCCCTCCATCGTCACGGCGGGCGCGTCCGGCCAGCGCGCGGCTCGCTGCAGCACCAGCTCATGCAGCGCGATGCCGCGCGGGACATCCACAGCCGTGTGTCCCCACTCATCAAGCAGGACGGCGCGCTCCGATTCCGACAACAGAGGCAGCGTAGACAGGCGCCCATCCGCCGACCCGACGATCGCGCCGAGGAGTGCCTCGTACTGCTCCAGCATGCGGGCCACCGTGGCGGCTTCGAATAGGTCGGCGCGGTACTCCGCGGCGACGCGGATTCCCCTCTCGGTCTCGGTCACCGAGAGCGACAGCGGGAACGCCGCCGTCGCCGGTGCGAGGGGCACCGCCTCCAGCACGGCCGCACCCAGCCGCGTCGTTCGCCGCGTTCCGTCCTGTTGTACGAACATCACGTCGAACAACGCCGAATCCCCTGCACCGGCGCCGAGCTCGCGTGCAAGACGCTCGTACGGGACGGCACGGTGCTCGAGCGCGCCGACGAGTGCGTCTCTCGTCCGCGTCACGAGCGCGGCGACGGTCGGGTCGTCCTCGACGCGCGTGCGCACGACGAGCGTGCCGGCGAGATGTCCGATCACTTCCTGCGTATCGGCGCGGTCGCGGCCCGCGACGGGCATTCCGACGACGAGATCGGTCTGGCCGGAATGCCGCGCGAGCAGCGCGTGGAACGCCGCGAGCAGGACGGTGAACGAGCCCGTGCCGTGTGCGACGGCGACGCGCCGCGCATGCTCGGCGAGCGTGCGTGAGAGCGTCCGCTCGACGCGTCCAGCGGGACCGACACGAGCACCGGCGGCCGGGCGATCGGATGGCAGG
>DASVNI010000408.1:0-12465 GCA_036383935.1 Gemmatimonadaceae bacterium
CCGCGTCGCGCCGCGTAGCTGGGCGGCGGCGCAGACTCGCTGAGCGCTGGGGCGACGCGTCGTCACAGGGGCAGAGTCATTGGGGTCGGGCTCCTATGACAAAGGGGTCAGACACCTGCGGTATCTGACCCCAACATCTGACCCCAATATCTGACCCCAATATCTGACCCCAGTATCAGGGCGGCGTTGCGCGCGGAAGGGAGAGGGTGAAGGTAGAGCCGTTCCCCGGCCGGCTCTCGACGGTGAGCTCGCCGCCCATCCCGTGCGCGAGCTCTCGGCTGATCGCGAGTCCCAGCCCCGTGCCTTCCATCGGTCGGTTGAGTCGCCGATCGACCTGCACGAATGGCTCGAAGATCTTCTCCAATTGATCGGCGGCGATGCCGACGCCGGTGTCCTCGACGCGCAGCAGCACGTAGCGTGAATCGCCCTCGCACTCGATCGCGATCGCTCCTCCCTCCTCGGTGAACTTGATCGCGTTGGAGAGCAGGTTGAGGAGGATCTGCCGTAGCTTCTCGATGTCGGCGTGGACGGCGAGGTCCGGAGTGCAGCCGCGGGTCTCGAAGCGCATCCGCTTCGCCTCGAGCAGAGGCCCGGTCATCTCGGAGACGAATTTCAGCACGCTGTCGATCGACACGGGAGCGATGTCGAATCGCACGTGGTGCGTGTCGAGCTTCACCAGATTCAGCACGTTGTTGATGAGGCTCAGCAGATGATGCTGGCTACGCTGGATCCGCGCGAGCACGTCGCGCTGCTCGTCGGTGACCGGGCCATGGATCCCGAGCTCGAGCAACTCGGCGTAGCCCCCGATCGCGTTCAGCGGCGTTCGCAGCTCGTGGCTCATCGTGGCGAGGAACTGCGTCTTCACCTGGTTGGCCGCGTCGGCCTCGCTGCGCGCCTCCCGCTCCGCCTCGAGCAGGCGCGCGCGCTCGAGGGCGAGGGAGCACTGCCGCGCGAGGATCAGCGCGAAGGCGCGCTCGTCCTCAGAGAAGTGACGACCCTTCTCGAAGGCGAGACCAAGCGCGCCGATCGGCTCGCCGCCGATGGCGAGAGGTACGACGACATTGGCCGAATGCCCGACGTCGGCCGCAAGACGCGCCAGCGCGGGAAAGTGCGCGTGCCAATCAGCCGCACTCTCGAGAAAGAGCGGCTCGCCGGTGCGGGTGACGTACGACAGCGGAGTCGGCGCGTCGATGGCGAAGCGCTGCCACTCCTTGGCGACGTCGCTGGGCATCCCGTCGGTGCCGAGCAGGTCGATGAACCTTCCGTCGGGAGATCGGAGCGCGACGACGCAGCCGTCGGCGGACATCGCGGCGGCGCCGTGATTGACCACGGCAGCGATCACCTCGCGCGTCGTCACCGCGCCGACGAGCGCGTCGGCCAGCGCGTACGACTGTTCGCGACGACGCGCCAGCTTGCGCTCGCGTTGCTCGCTGCGAACGCGCCCCGTGACGTCCCGGACCACGGCGCCTACGCCGTAGAGCCGCTCACCGCGCGCTCGAACCGGGAAGACGCTCGCGACCCAATGGCGCAGGTCGTCGCGCCCCGCCTGCCGGCCAGAGAACTCGTAGTCGTGGATCGCCTCGCCACGCTCGGCGACACGCCGCAGCGCCGGCTCGATCGTCGGCCACAGCGCGGGAGGTGAGAGCTCGCGCGCCGACTTACCCGTGCACTCCTCGACCGTGCAGCCGACCGCGGTGGCCAGTGCCTCGTTTATCCGTACGACGCAGAGATTTCCGTCGAGGAACGCAATCCCGACCGGAGCACTGGCGAGCAGTGCTTCGAGCAGGACGAGCGAATCCTCGTCGGTGGTCGTCATCGATTGGTGGGTGGAGCGAATCATCTCGAAGCTCGACACATCGCGCCCTGGCGAAAACGACCAGGGCGCGATGCTCGGTCTGCTCAGCTACTGAGGGTGACTAGTACAGTCTGGCGTAGATCTCCTGGAGCAGGGTGCTCGGCACGCTCGTGAAATGGAGTCGCTCGCCACTCGGGGTGACGATCGCGCGACGGAGGGTGCCGTTGCGATCACGGTAGTAGACGTAGCGCGAGTCGCCGGCGTCCGCGGTTCGGACGACGTGGTATCCGTGGCGGCCGAGGACGTCACTCAGGACGGAAGCGCCCTGTCCCGCACCGTAAAGCTTCTTGTACTGGCCTGGCGGCATCCCACCGGGCTTCTTGGCGAGGCCCGGGGGAATCCCCTGACGACCCTGGTCGTAGCGGTGGTCATAGTCGCCGCGATTCTCGTAGCGGCCGTCACGGTCGTGATCGCCACGATCGTGGTCATCATTCCGGACTTGGCCGTGCTCGTTCTTTTCGTGCCCCTTGCCGTGCCCCTTGCCCTGCGCCTGCGCCGTTCCTGCCGAGGCGAAGAACAGCGCCGTTGCAGCGATGCCAGCCATGCGATGAAGAGGAACTCGCATCTCGTTGTCTCCTGAGGAAAGGGAGTCTGCGGCGCGAAGTCCGCGGCCGCGTATTCCCGCCTCTGCAATGCATCTTCGGCGCCGCACCGGTCGGTGCCTCGTAAGTGTCCATCGAGGCAGGGTTTGACCGATTGGTCGGCCGCGAGCGGCTACTGTCGCGCTCGTCACGAATAGTGGACAGGGACGACGAGGCCCCGGGCTCGCGCGGCTCCCCACCCCGTGGCTGGCACACTCCACGCGGCGCACGGGCCATCTTTGGGGACGACTCTCACCGGAGCAGAGATGGCGCAAGCAAAGCGAGGAGACACCGTCCGGGTGCACTACACCGGAACGCTGGACAACGGCGAGCAGTTCGACAGCTCGCGAGGGATGGATCCGCTGACCTTCACCCTCGGCGAGGGGGCGGTGATCCAGGGGTTCGACGACGCGGTGGACGGGATGGCGATCGGCGAGTCGAAGCGGGTGACGATTCCCGCCGCCGAGGCCTACGGGGTTCGGCGCGACGAGCTGACGCTGCGCATCCCGAGGAGCGAGTTGCCGGCCGATCTCGAGCTCGAAGTGGGAAGTCAGCTCCGCATGGAGCAGGGGAGCGAGTCGGTGATCGTCACCGTACGCGACCTGGACGAGGGCACCGTCATGCTCGACGCCAACCATCCGCTGGCGGGGCAAGCGCTCACCTTCGATCTGGAGCTGGTCGAGATCGTCTGACGGCGCGGGGCGGTAGGGCAAGGCAATCACGCCTTCCTTGCGCCCTGCGTCGGCGTCATTTATTGTCTAGTTAGTTTAACAGGACAGTTAGACAAAATGGCTCAGCGCAGCGGGACTCCGCCGGCAGCCCTCGACGCGGACAGCGAGACCCGGATCCTCGACGCCGCACACGCCGTCTTCACGCGGCGCGGCACCGCGGGCGCCCGGATGGCGGAGATCGCCCGCGAGGCCGGCGTCAATCACGCGCTGGTGCACTACTACTTCCGCACCAAGCAGCGGCTCGCCGAAGCCGTGTTCCGCCGCGCGGCCGGCCAGCTCTTCCCAGCGATGCTCGCCGTGCTCGCATCGGAGCTGCCGATCGACGAGAAGGTGCGTCGCATCGTCTCGGCGCAGGTCGACATGCTGCTCGAGAACCGCTACCTGCCGGGATACCTCCTCGCGGAGCTGAACCACTATCCGGAGCGCGCGGAGCTTCTGCTGAGCAGCATCGCCGGCGCGACGCCCGACGTCGTCCGGCCGCGTCTGTTCGGAAAGCTCGGCGAGCAGCTCGACGCGGCAGCACGCGCCGGCACGCTCCGGCCGATCACGCCGCAGGCGTTCGTGCTCAACCTGGTGTCGATGGTCGTCTATCCCTTCGCGGCGCGGCCATTCGTGATGGCCCTCCTGGGGCTGGACGACGCGCGCTTCGCCGCGATGATGCAGCAGCGCAAGACCGAGCTGCCCGAGTTCTTCCTCGCCGCGCTCCGGCCATGAGGCGCCTCGCCACGCTCGGACTTCTTCTCGCGGCGCTGACGGCGTCGGCGGCTGCGCGCGCCGACGCACAGGTGCTGACGCCGGACACGTTGCGCCTCGATGCCCTCTACCTCGCGGCCGAGCGAAACGATCCCCGGACACGCGAGCTCGCCATCCGTGACGAGCAGACCGCGCTGCGGCTCCGGACCATCGCCAACGAACGCCTTCCGGCCTTCAGCGCGACCAGTGAGGAGCAGTACCAGTCGGTGGTCACGCAGTTCCCCGGTGGTGTCGCCCGACCCGGGCAGTCGCTGCTGCACGACACCTTCGACGCGAACCTTCAGTTGACGCAGTCGGTGTTCGATCCATCTCGCACGGCACGTGCGGAGGTGGAGCGAGCGCAGCTCGCACGGAATCGCGCCGACGTGCTCACCGCACTCTACTCCACGCGCCAGCAGGTCAACACAGCCTTCTTCCAGGTCGCCGAGCTGTCCGAGCGCCACGATGCCGTGCTGGCGACGATCACCGACCTCGAGGCGCAGGCGCGAGTGGCAGAGGCACGCGTGCGGAATGGCGAAGCACTCACGAGCGAGCTCTCGGCGGTGCGCGCCGAGCTGCTTCGCCGCCGGCAGGACGACGAGCAGATTCTCGCCGAGCGCGGCGCGGCGATGCGGGTGCTGGCCGATCTCACCGGCGTCCCCGTCCGCAGCAATGCGCCGGTCATCCTGCCGGCGCTCGAGCGGACCGTCGCCGAGGCTCGCGCACGCGACACGGTGAAGGCGCGTCCCGAGTTCGTGCGCTTCGCCAGGTCGCGCGAGCTGCTCACGCGCCAGTCCGAGGTGCTCGACTCGCAGCTCAAGCCGCGCGTCTCGGCATTCCTGCGCGGGGGCGCGGGGAGGCCGGGGCTCAACATCCTGAACACGACGCTCCAGCAGTACTGGATTGCCGGCGTTCAATTGCAATGGACGCCGCTGGACTGGGGACACTCGGCGCGCGACCGCGAGTCGCTCGCGCTCGAGCGCGGAGTCGTCGACGCGGAAGCGCAGGCGTTCGCGGATGCACTGCGGCGCGAGACGATGAGCGACCTCGCGACGATCGACCGGCTGCAACGCGCCCTCGCCTCCGACGACGAGATCGTCGCGTTGCGCGAACAGATCGTGCGCGAGACCACGGCGCGCTTTCGGGAGAGCGCGGTCACCGCGGCGGAGTTCGTGGATCGGGAGACCGATCTGCTTTCCGCGCGCATCACGCGCGCGCAGCACCGCGTGGAGCTCGCGCAGGCGCGCGCCAACTACCTCACCACCCTCGGCGTGCAGGTACACTGATGCCTACTCATCGAGCCGACGGCCGGATACGTGTCGCGACTACGGTCGCGCTCCTCATGGCCGCTGCGTGCCGGCACGGCGAGGAGCCGGACGCCTATGGCAACTTCGAGGCGACGGAGACCGTCGTCTCCGCGCAGACGTCCGGCGCGCTGCTCTGGTTCAGCCCGACGGAGGGGCAGCAGCTGGTGCCCGGCACGCTGCTCGGCGTGGTCGACACCGCGCAGCTCGCGCTCGACCGCGCCCAGGCCCGCGCGCAGAGCGCGGCGGCCCGATCGCGCGTATCGGAGTCGGGCCGACAGGTCGACGTGCTGGCGGTGCAGCGCGATATCGCGAAGCGCGCTTACGAGCGCACGCGCCGGTTGATCGCCGAGCACGCGGCGACGGCACAGCAGCTCGACCAGACGGAGCGGGATTATCGCACGCTCGGCGAGCAGATCGCTGCGGCACGCGTCCAGCAGCAGAGCGCCGCCGGTGATGCGAGGGCGAGCGACGCGCGCGTAGCACAGATCACCGAGCAGATCTCGCGGAGTCGCATCCAGGCGCCGATCCGGGGCACCGTGCTGGCGGCGTACGCCCGCAAGGGTGAGTTCATGCAGCCCGGCTCGCCCCTCTTCCGGATGGCGAACCTCGACAGTCTCACGCTACGCGCGTGGGTGACCGAGCCGCAGCTCACGCAGCTCAAGATCGGCGCGCGCGTGCAGGTATCGGTGGATCGCGCCGAGGGTGGCCGGCTCACGCTGCCGGGCACAGTGACCTGGGTCTCGAGCAAGGCCGAGTTCACACCGACGCCCGTGCAGACGCGCGACGAACGCGCCGACCTCGTGTACGCGGTGAAGATCTGGGTCGCCAATCACAGTGGCGTACTCAAGATCGGCATGCCGGCCGACGTCACGTTCCCATCGTTGGCACGGTCATGACGGCGCGGGGTGAGGGCGCGGCGATCGAAGCGCAGGGGCTGATCAAGAGCTTCGGCGACATGCGCGCGCTCGACGACGTGTCGTTCGACGTGAAGCCGGGCGAGCTGTTCGGCTTCATCGGGCCGGACGGTGCGGGCAAGACGACGCTGTTCCGCATCCTCACCACGTTGCAGCTGCCCGACGCGGGTTCGGCGCGCGTGCTGGGATTGGACGTGGTACGGGACTTCTGGGCGATCCGCACGAAGGTCGGCTACATGCCGGGGCGGTTCTCGCTGTACGCGGATCTCAGCGTGGAGGAGAACCTCCGATTCTTCGCGTCGGTGTTCGGCACCACGCTGGAGCAGGGTGCCGACCTGATCGCGCCGATCTACGAGCAGATCGAGCCGTTCGCCGATCGTCGGGCCGGCGCGCTCTCGGGTGGGATGAAGCAGAAGCTCGCGCTCTGCTGCGCGCTGGTGCACACCCCGCAACTTCTCCTGCTCGACGAACCGACCACGGGTGTCGACGCGGTGTCGCGGCGCGAGTTCTGGGACCTGCTCGAGTCGCTGCGCGCGGGCGGGCTGACGATCGTCGCGTCGACGCCGTACATGGACGAGGCTTCGCGCTGCGAGCGAGTCGCGCTGATCCAGCGCGGGCGGATCCTCGAGATTGCCGATCCGCGCCGGATCGGCGATCAGTTCGACCGACCGCTCATCGCGGTGCGTGCATCGGAGCGGGTGCGACTGCTCGAGGCGCTGCGGGCGCATCCCGGCGCCGGCTCGGTGTTCCCGTTCGGCGACGTCGTGCACTACACCGACGCTCGCACGGGAGGTGATGCACAGGCGATCGCGACTTCACTACGCGAGGATCTCGCCGCTCGCGGCATCGCGGACGCCCAAGTGGAGGTCGTGCCGCCGGGAATCGAGGACGTGTTCATGGCGCTGATGCAGCGGCGGGGGGCGGAGGCAGCGTGACCAGCCCGCGCGGGGATCGGAGCATCGAGGTCGACGGGCTCACCCGCCGCTTCGGCACGTTCACCGCCGTGGACGCGATCAGCTTCGACGTCCGCGAGGGTGAGGTGTTCGGCTTCCTCGGCGCGAACGGCGCCGGGAAGACGACGGCGATCCGCATGCTGATCGGTCTCCTCGCGCCGACGGCCGGGACGGCCCGCGTGGCCGGCTACGACGTCGCGACGCAGGCGGAGATGGTGAAGCAGAACATCGGCTACATGAGCCAGCGCTTCTCGCTGTACGAGGATCTCACCGTGCGGGAGAACATCACCCTGTACGGCGGGATCTACGGGTTGTCGGACGAAGCTATCCGTAGGCGCACTACTGAACTCGTGGATCGACTGGACCTGCGCGAGGACGTCGACGCGCGGGTGAAGTCCATCCCGCTCGGCTGGAAGCAGAAGCTGGCGTTCTCCGTGGCCGTGCTGCACGACCCCAAGGTGGTGTTCCTCGACGAGCCCACCGGCGGTGTGGATCCGATCACCCGGCGCCAGTTCTGGGAGCTCATCTATGCCAACGCGGCCGCCGGGACCACGGTGTTCGTCACGACGCACTACATGGACGAGGCGGAGTACTGTGACCGCGTCTCCATCATGGTGGATGGGCGGATCGTGGCGCTGGGCACGCCGGCGGAGCTGAAGGAGAAGTACGAGGCGCGCACGATCGACGACGTGTTCGTGCGCCTGGCGCGAGCGGGCACCGCAGCGTGAACCGGCTGGAGAAAGTCCTGAAGCGGCCGCCCAGCACCCTGGGTGCGTTCATGCGGAAGGAGCTACACCACATCCTGCGCGACCGGCAGACGCTGGCGATCCTGCTGCTCATGCCGCTCGTGCAGGTGCTGCTCTTCGGCTACGCGCTGCGCACCGACATCCGCGACCTGCGCGTCGCCGTCGTGGATCCCACGCCCGACGTGGTCACTCTCCGGTTGCGGAACCGATTGGCCGCGACCTCGCGCTTCCACGTGGTGAAGGTGTCGTCGACCACCAATGTGCTCCCGGACCTGTTCGAGCGGCGCAAGACGGACGTCGCGGTCGTGCTGCCCACCTCGTTCGCCGAGTCGCTGACCCGTGGCGACACCGCGCAGGTGCTGGTGATCACCGATGCATCCGACCCGAACACCGGGACGACGATGCAGGTCTACGTGCGGACCGTGCTGGCCGACTTCGAGAGCGAGCTGGGAAGTGCACGCGGAGCGGCGGGTGAGGTGCACATCGGCGTCGCGTCGCGCATGCGCTTCAATCCGACCCTCGAGAGCGCAAACCTGTTCGTGCCGGGTCTCATCGCGCTCGTCCTCACCCTGGTGTCGGCGCTGATGACGGCGATCTCGCTGTCGCGCGAGAAGGAGCTCGGCACGCTCGAGGTCCTGCTCGTCTCGCCACTGCGCCCCTGGCAGATCATCGTCGGCAAGGTGATCCCCTATCTCGTGCTCGGTTTCGCGATCACCTGCCTCGTGCTGGCGGCGGCGCGCGTCGTCTTCTCCGTTCCGATGAACGGCAGCCTGACGTTGCTCCTCGCGGAGAGCGTGCTCTTCACGATCGTCTCGCTGGCGCTCGGCGTGCTCGTCGCAGCACGCACGAGCTCGCAGCGTGCGGCGATGCTCGGCGCGCTCGTGGGCACGATGATGCCGACGTCGCTCCTGTCCGGGATGATCTTCCCCATCACGAGCATGCCCGGCTGGCTGCAGCCGGTGACGACGATCGTGCCGGCCCGCTGGTTCATCGTGATCGCGCGCGGGATCATGCTCAAGGGCGTCGGCATCGAGTATCTCTGGCGCGAGACGGCGATCCTCGGCACGATGGCGCTGGTGCTCCTCGTGGCCGCGACACGCAGCTTCCACGCGCGGCTCGACTGACGTGCGCGTCCTCCGGTTCCTGCTGCGCAAGGAATACCTGCAGATCTTCCGCGATCGGTTCATGGTCGCGCAGATGCTGCTGCTGCCGTGCATTCAGCTCGCCATCCTGGCCAACGCCGCGACGTTCGAGGTCAAGAATGCGCGCCTCGTCGTCGTCGACGACGATCACACCTCGAGCTCGAGGGGGCTCATCGAGCGATTCACTGCCTCGCGCCGGTTCGTGCTGGTGCCACGCCCCGTCTCGACGCGCGGCGCCGACGAGGCGATGCTGCGACGTGAGGCCGGCGCAATCCTCCGTATTCCCACGGCATTCGAGCGCGACCTCGTCCAGACGCGCGCGGCTTCGGTGCAGCTGGTGCTGAACGCCGAGGATGGCGCCGCCGCCGGCGTCACGCTCGGCTACGCCCAGCGCATCATCTCCGACTATGCCGGCGAGCTCGCGACTACCTTGCCCGGGGCGTCGGTGTCGGTGGCGGCGGCGCGCGTCGCCCAGCCGACGCTCGACGTGCGGACGCGCGGCTGGTACAACCCGGAGCTCGACTACCGGTTCTACATGGTGCCGGGAATCCTCGTGCAGCTCGTGACGATGGTCGGCACCTTTCTCACCGCGCTCAACATCGTGCGCGAGAAGGAGCTCGGCACCCTGGAGCAGCTCAACGTCACGCCGATCACGCGCGCGCAGTTCATCGCGGCGAAGCTGATTCCCCTCTGGTCGCTGGGGCTCCTCGGTCTCGCGATCGGCCTGTTCGTGGCGCGCGTCGCCTTCCACGTTCCGATGCGCGGAAGCGTGCTACTCATGTTCGCGACGGCGTCCGTCTACCTGCTCGCCGCCCTGAGCGTGGGCCTGCTCGTCTCGACGATGGTCCAGACGCAGCAGCAGGCGATGTTCGTCACCTTCTTCATCGTGCTCGTCTACCTGCTCATGAGCGGGCTGTTCACCCCCGTGCGCAGCATGCCGGTCTGGGCGCAGTGGTTCGCGCAGGCGAATCCGACGATGCACTACATCGAGATCATGCGCGGGATCATGCTGCGCGGGGCGGGGCTGCGACAGATCGCATTCCACCTTTCCGTACTGGCGGTGTGCGCCGTCGCGGTGTTCACGCTATCGGTTCGACAATACGCGAAGCGGACGGCGTGAGCGTGCGCGCGGCGGCCAGCGTCACCTGCGCGGACGGACCCTGGGTGGACGATCGCTCGTAGCTGCCGTCGGCGCCGAGCACCCAGCCGGTGCCGTCGTTCAGGTAGAGACGGAGGATCCCCTCGAGCTGGGCCCGGTGCGAGGCGGCGAGCACGGGCACGAGCAGCTCGACGCGCCGGCGAAGGTTGCGTGGACGAAGGTCGGACGAGCCGATGAACAGCTCCGGGGTACCCGCGTTCTCGAAGCGATAGATGCGCGAGTGCTCGAGGAAGCGGCCGACGACGGAGACGATGCGAATGTCGTCCGACACTCCGGGCACACCGGGTCGCAGCGTGCAGATGCCGCGCACGACGAGCTCGACGCGCACCCCCGCCTGCGACGCGCGACAGAGCGCGCGAACCACCTCGGCGTCGGAGAGCCCGTTCACCTTGATCGCGATCCCGGCCGGCCGCCCCGCACGCGCGTTCCGCGTCTCACGCTCGATGAGGTCGAGCACGGAAGGCAGGAGCTGCACCGGCGCGACGAGCGCTCCATGTGCGAGCCCCTCGGGAGGACGTGAAGAGCCCGTGAGCGTGTTGAACAGGTCGGCGACGTCGGCCGTGACCGCGTCCGACGCCGAGAAGAAGCTGAGGTCCGTGTACTGCCGACCCGAGCGCGTGTTGTAGTTGCCCGTGCCGACATGGGCGAACCGGCGCAGGATGCCGTCGTCGCGTCGCACGACGAGCGCGATCTTGGCGTGCACCTTGAGGCCGACGAAGCCGTACACGACGTGCGCGCCGGCCGCCTCGAGCGCGCGCGCCCAGCCGACGTTGTGCTCCTCGTCGAAGCGCGCCTTGAGCTCGACGAGCGCGACGACCTTCTTGCCGGCACGCGCGGCAGCGAGCAACGCGTCCACGACGGCCGACGGGTCACCGGCGCGATAGAGGGTGATCTTGATCGTCGTCACGCGATCGTCCGACGCGGCCTCACGCAGAAAGCGCACGACCGTCGCTTCGTAGTCGTCGAACGGGTGGTGGACGAGCAGGTCGCTCTCGAGCATGGAATCCATGATCGTCCGGTCGGGCGGCACGGTAGACCAGGCCGGCAGCTCGGGATAGGAGAGCGCGGGATCGTCGGGAAGAGGGAGTGCGGCGAGGCAGCGAAGGTCGAGCAGGCCGTTCACGACCTGGGCTTCGCCGACGATCGCTTCATCCGGTGTACGGGCCGCCGCTTCTCGTCGAAGATTCTCGATCACGAGCTGGCAGACGGCGTGCGGCATCGCGCGCTCCACCTCGAGTCGAACGGCTGTGTTGTACGGCCGCCGCTCGGTGGCCTCGGCCACGGCGCTGAGCAGGTCGTCGGCGCGGCACTCGTCGAGATCGAGGTCGCCCGCGCGCGTGACGCGGAAGAGATAGGCGCCGTCGACGCGTGCATTGGGGTAGAGCAGGTCGACGTTACCCCGCAGCACCTCCTCGACGGGTACGACGGCGCCCGCGCGGCCCGGCACCGGTACGAATCGTTCCGTGTCGCTCGGCAGCTCCAGCTCGGCGAGGTGGCCCTCGCCGTTGGCCTGCCTGAAGACGACGGCGAGCGAGAGGCCAAGATGCGGCAGATGAGGGAGCGGATGCCCCGGGCTCAACGTCATCGCGAGCGGCGTGAGCGCGGGGTAGATCTCGTCGCGGCAGCGCGCACGGAGCGCGTGCTGCTCCGCCGCCGTGAGGTCACTCCAGCGGAGCAGCGAGGTGCCCAGGGCCTTCGCGGCGCGCAGACAGTCGGCCGCGCAACGGGACTGCGCTTCCACGAGTGCGGCGATCTCGCGCTCCACACGGTCGAGGCGGTCGCCGGCGGTGAGCCCGTCGATGCCGCGCTCGTGCGCCGCCCCCGATCGGTCCGCGGCCGCCTGCCGCAGCTCGGGGATGCGCACCATGTGGAACTCGTCGAGGTTGCTGGTCACGATCCCGATGAAGCGCAGTCGCTCGCGCAGTGGCGTGAGCGGGTCCTCGGCGATCGCGAGCACGCGGCGCTGGAAGGCGAGGAGGCTCAGCTCCGGGGTGAGCATCTCCGGCGGCTCCATCTCGTCGCCGATCGGCGACGACTCGTCCACGCTCGCGAAGCGCTGTCGCGTCGGAGCGGGGCGCATCCAGCGGAGCAGGAGCTCGGCCTGCTCGCGGGGATCGCCGCCAGGGCCGGCGAGATCGTGCTCGCGCTCCAGCGCGGTGACCAGGCGCTGGAATCCTTGCGCGGCACCGTGGCGGTGATGCACGCAGAGCTGGAAGCGCGTGCGCGCGTCGCCGTTGCGGCGCACGGTGACGCGGTCGCAATGGAGCTCGACGCGCGGTCGGCCGAGGAGGTCGCGTCGGGCGCGGCGCGTCACCCGCTCCACCTCGAGCTCCGTACGCGCCACG
>DASVNI010000409.1:0-6747 GCA_036383935.1 Gemmatimonadaceae bacterium
CGGCTCGACCATTACCCGCTTACGCAGCCGTTGTGCCTCGAGCCATTCGTCGAATCGGGAGGTGCGCGCGCCCTCCGACGAGGACTGCTCCTTCGCTGCCTGTACGGCGAGGTCGTTCGCGTACTCGTTCTGTGGATGACCGGCGTGGCCGCGCACCCACTGCCACTGCACGCGATGCGGCGCCGCGACCGTCACGAGCTCCTGCCAGAGCGCGAGGTTCTCGATCGCCCCTTCCTTGCGCCGCCATCCGCGGCCCGCCCAGCCGTAGACCCACTCCGTCATCCCCTTCACGAGATACTGCGAGTCACTCGTGAACAGCACGCGGAATCGTCCGCCCTTGCGGCCGATGACGCGAAACGCCTCGATCGCGCTCCGCAACGCCATGCGATTGTTCGTCGTCGACGGCTCGGCGATCCAGTAATCCCAGCGCGTCAACCGCTCGGTCGCGGTGTTGACGTGCTCGATCACTCCGGCGGCGCCGCCTGGGTTGTCCCCCTGGCGACCATTCCCGAGGCACGACTCGTCGGCGTAGATCGCGACGAGGGGCAGGGCGTCGCCCGCCTCGCGCTCCGCGCTCACCGGACCACCTCGATGCCTTCGAGCTCGTCGATGTACAGCGTGAGCTGGTCGCCCGTGGTCGGGTGGTGCGCTTCGAGCGCCTCCCGCCCGCCGATCAGGTGCAGTCGATCGACGATGACGACGAACTCCGTGCCGCGGCGCCAGACCGAGAGCCGACGTCCGTCAGCGATGGCCCGTTCCAGCGCGTCGTACTGCGCGGCGTTGAGTTGGGTGATCTTGTGGCGACGAGGCATGCGGCAGGGAGCGATGCGGAGCGCTCAGCCGCACCAGCGGCGAGCGAGGACGTCGAGGACCGACGCGGCGCGGTCGATCTCGTCGAGCGGAATGTACTCCTCCGCCGCGTGCGCCAGGGAGATGTCGCCCGGACCGAAGCAGATGGCCGGGATGCCCGCCGCGTTGAGCAGCGCCGCATCTGTCCAGGCCGACATGCCGGCGAAGTGTACGGGCTCGTCGCACGCGCGCAGCGCGCCTGCGAGCTCACGCGCGATCGGGGCGTCGAGCGCGACGTCGCTCGGCCCCTGTGTCATCAGCATGCGCACCTCGGCCGCGAAGCTCGGACGGCGTGCGCGCACGCCCAGGCACGCGCGCTCGATCTCCGCCACGACGTCCTCCGCTCGCTCGCCCGGCAGGGTCCGGCGCTCGAGGCGCACGACGCACCGATCGGGATAGGTCGACATGCCGATCCCACCGGCGATCGTCGACGCGTGCACCGACGCACGGCTGAGCAGCGGATGCTCCCGAAGCGGCAGCTCCTCCGCATCGATGCGATCCACCTCGCTCAGCAGCAGTCCGGCGTGACGGATCGCGTCGACGCCCACGTCCCACCGGCTGCCGTGCGCCGCGCGTCCCGAGACTTCGACCTCGATCCACACGAAGCCGCGATGCGCCGGCATGATCTCGAGACGCGTCGGCTCGCCGACGATCGCCGCGTCGGCTCGTTCGCCGCGCTCCAGCATGACGCGCGTGCCGGCGCTCTCGTACTCCTCGTCCGCCGTGAGTGCCACGACGATCTCGCCGTCGAGCGGTGTCTGCGCCGCACGCCACGCCGCGGCGCACATCGCCGCCACGCCACCCTTCATGTCGGCGGCGCCCCGCGCGTACAGCCGACCTTCCCGTTCCTCTCCTTCGAACGGAGGATGTGTCATCCCATCGACGCCGACGACGTCGAGGTGGCCGCTGAACATCAGTCGTCGCGATGCACCCGGCGCACCGACTCGCGCGAGCAGGTTGGGCCGGCCCGGCAGCGCATCGTACACCTCGGTGCGAAACCCCCAGGCGTCGAGCACGCGGCGCAGCAGCGCCACGCATCCCGACTCGCCGGCACCGCCGGCCGTGAGCCCCGGATTCCGCGAGTCGATTCGCACGAGCGCACGTGCGAGGGCGCGCGCATCGCCGGCTGGAATCACCGCGTCGCTCATCGGTCGCTCCCGCCCTCGTCGCGCGACGTCTCGACATGTGATTCATCGAGCACGGCGACGATCTGAAATCCGTCGCGATCGATGTCGTAACGCAGACGCTCGCCGAGCGGGGCGAGCGCCTCCGCGAGCTCCTCCTCGCGCCCCTCTTCGGCGATCGCGAGCACGCACCCGCCTCCGGAGGCGCCGAGTGCCTTCACGCCGATGGCGCCGCAGCGCAGCGCCGTCCCGACGATCGTCTCGATCTTCGGCGTCGTGATGCGCGAATGCAGCGCGCGTTGATGCACCCAGTGCTCGTGCAGGAGCGCTCCCAGTCCGTCGAGGTCACCGGCGCGCAGCGTGTCGGCCATCTCGATCGCCAGCGTCTTCATGCGCGCCAGCGCCGCGGTCGTGCGCGGATCGCCGGCGACGTACGCGTCGCGCACCGCGGCCACGATCTCGCCGGAGACGCGCGACTCGCCCGTGTAGAGCACCACGCCCCGACGAACGAACTGCTCGGCCGTCGCGTCCGACAGCGCGAGAGGTTCCACGCCCACGCAATCGGTGAATCGGAGCAGCAGCGCGCCGCCGTACGCGGCCGCGTAGTGGTCCTGATAGCCACCGGGGACGCGCAGCTCCTCGACCTCCGTGGCGCGGCTCAGCGCAGCGAGCTCGCCCTGCGAGAGCGCTTCACCGCGCAGCATGGCGAGCGCTCCGGCGAGTGCGACCCCGCACGCCGAGGAACCACCCAGCCCTGCACTCGCCGGGTAGTCGGCCGCGACGCTGGCGACGCTCCCGGGAAGATTCGCGCGGCGAAGCGCGGCCGCCGTGAGAGCGTCCGGTGAGCCTCTGGGCGCACCGGCGGCGCGTGCCATCCGCTCGTCGAGCGCTGCCGTCGCCGTGGCGTAGCGCGTGATCGCGACGGCGCACACCGCGCCCCCTTCCTGCTCGGGATACGGCGGCACATCGGTCCACCCGCCGCCCAGATCGAGCCGCGTGGGTGCGCGCGCAATGACGGCGCGAGTCACGCGACGAGCGTCAGGACGAGTGGTCGTGCACGATACGCCAGCGTCCCTGAACGCGACGCATGACGAGCGAGGTCGGACCGGTGGCGGTGACGGAATCGCGGCCGGCGACGTGGCGAGCGAGGACGTATCTCGCGATCACGTTCACGACGTCCGGCGCCAGCGGGTCGACGTCGAGCAGCACGAAGGAGAGCGAGTCGCGAACTCCGCCGGGGGCAAAGCGCGGCGCGTACGCAGCGCGGATCGGCGGTGTACCGCGGAGGATGCCGCGCCCGCCGACGAAGGTGGTGGTGTCGCCCGGCAGGTAGTCGCTGACGAAGGCGTCGAGATCCCCGCGGTTCCAGTTCGCCGCGGAGTTGACCAGCATCGCGCCAATCTCGTCTCGGACGGCCGCGCGCTCCGCGGCGCTCGCGCGATACGTCACGGCCGTACGGGCGCACGCCACCAGCAGCAGCGCGCCGGCCATGACCAGCCGTGCGGCGCGCTGCCGCACGGCGCTACTTCTTCTTCTTGGCCGGCGCCTTCGCGCCCTTTGCCGCCGGCTTGGGTGCGGACTTCGCACCGGCCTTGGCGCCCGGCTTGGCCGGCTTCGAAGCGGATCCCTTCGCGGCCTTGGCGGGCGCCTTGGCTGCTGCCTTTGCCGGCGCCTTTGCCGCAGGCTTCGCCGGGGCGGCGGCCTTCACGGCGGGCTTTGCCGGCGCGGCGGCCGCCTTCACGGCCGGGGCCGGGGGCGGCGGCGGTGGCGGCGCGGCCGGCTTCACTGCCGGACGCGGACCACCGGTCCGCAGCGAGAATGCGCCAGGACGCTGCGGAGGAGCTGCCGCCGCGGCGGCTGCCGCAGCCGCGTCGCGGGCCGCCTTCTCGACCGCAGCCTTTTCAGCGGCGATCTTCGAAGCAGTCGGGCGGGCCTTCTCGCTCGCCGGCTTCTTGGAGTGGGCCTCCTCGGCTTCGCGAATGAGCTTGTCCGCCTCTTCCTGCGTCATCTGACCGCGGCGAACCATGTACTGCACGAGGTCGCGCGCGCTCTCGATGGCGAAGCCAGCAAGCCCGGCCGCAGCGCTGATCACATCCTTCATCGCCGAGGAGACTTTGCTGCCCGCCTCCTGGCTGATGAGCTGAGCGCGCTCGGCCATTTCGGCCACCGTGTCGCGCATATCGGCGCCGCGGTGTCCCGGTCCACGGCGCGGGGCGGCGGCCGGTGGTGCGGGGCTCGCCTCGTCCGTCGTCGAATCGTTGTCCACCATGTGCCCGTTCCGTTCCGATGCGCCGGGGGAGCTGCTCCCCGTTTGAAGGTCACACGGGCGCACGGTACCTTCGAATCGGTCGCCGAGCAGCCCGGTTTTGTGGCGGCAAGTATATGATTTTTCGACAGCTACGCAAGGTTTACTGACCCTGCGTGCGAAGGCGAAGCGGCATCCGAACGACGTTCGTGAGTGGGCATCTGCCGCGCTTTTCGCAGACAGGCACCATGTTTTCGTAACATATTAGCGCCAGCATATGCTCATCAATGTGAGAGTGCTCGATCTGACACGGGTGCTGGCCGGCCCGCTCTGTACAATGATATTGGGTGATATGGGAGCCAGCGTGATCAAGGTCGAGCGCCCGGGTGGAGGCGACGATACACGTGGCTGGGGGCCGCCGTTCGACGAGCACGGGGAGAGCGCCTACTTCCTGAGCGTGAACCGGAACAAGCTCGGCATCACCGCCGATCTCGACGACCCGGCCGATCTGGCACTCCTCAGGGCTCTCGCCAGTGAAGCCGACGTCGTGATCGACAACTTCCTGCCCGGCACGCTCGAGCGTCGCGGCTGGGGCGCGGAGCAAGCGCTCGCCGAACGGCCGACGCTCGTCTGGTGCACCATCGTGGGCTTCGGAGAGGAGCCGCAACGCCCCGGTTACGACGTCCTCGTCCAGGCCGAGAGTGGCTGGATGTCGATCACCGGCGAGCCGGGGGGCGAGCCGATGAAGCATGGGGTCGCCCTCGCTGATGTCCTCACGGGAAAGGATGCTGCCATCGCCATCCTCGCCGCGCTCGTCGAGCGCGGTCGGACCGGCGTCGGACGCCGCATCCAGGTCGCGCTCGCGGCAAGCGCCGAGGCGGCGCTGGTCAACGTGGCGCAGAACGTCCTGGTCAGCGGCCGCGAGCCCGCTCGCTGGGGAAACGCACACGCCAACCTGGTCCCCTACCAACTCTTCCACGCCGCGGACCGGCCGATGATCGTCGCCGTCGGCTCCGATGCGCAATGGCGTGCCTGCGCAAACGCGCTCGAGCTGAGTGAGCTGGCGAACGACCCCGCACTCGCCACGAACGCGGGACGGCTGGCGCAGCGAGGCCGAGTCGTTGAGAGCATCGCGAGACGGCTCGTTGCACTTCCCGCCGCGCACTGGCTCCAGCGCCTCGAAGCCGCGGGTGTGCCGGCCGGCCTCGTACGTTCTGTTCCCGAGGTGTTGGCCGATCGCCAGGCGTCAGCGACGACGGGGATGCCTCCCAGCGTCCCGGGAACGATCCGCCTTCCCCCGCCGCGACTCAGCCAGCACACGGAGATCGTACGCCGCCAGAGGTGGAGCGCATTCGCGCGCGCGAGCGGCTCGTGAGCCTAGGCAGCGGACGCCGCTGTTACGCCTCCACGTGATTCGTCGTCCACCCACCGTGGCCACTCGAGCGGCAGTAAACGGTGGGACAGGCACCCTGTCCGGCAAGCAGAATCCGCGTTACTCTATCGTCGTGAGAACGACGGAGCCCGAACAGATCGTTGATCAGGACGACTCGGATCAACGCGTAATCCAGCGCGTGCTCGCAGGCGAGCGCGACGAGTTCACGGTGCTGATCACACGCTACAGTGATCCGCTCTATCGACACGCGCTCTGCATGACCGGCAGCCCGGATGTCGCGGAAGACATCCTGCAGCTGTCGTTCATCAAGGCGTACCAGCATCTCGCGGAAGTCCGCGGTCGGTTCGATGCCTGGGTATTCCGGATCGTCGCGAATGGCTGCAAGGATTGGCTCAAGAACATCCGTCGCTCGCATCTCAGCTACGACGAGGATGATCAGCCGTCGAGCTATGCGACGCCGGAAGAAGAGCTGGATCGGACGGAGCTCAGAAGCGACCTGGACGTTGCCCTTTCGTCGTTGCCCGCCTCCCTTCGTGAAGCGTTCGTCATGAAGCACGTCGAGGGACGCTCGTACGAGGAGATGGCGGACCTACTGGGAACAACGGTCGGCGCGCTGAAGATGCGAGTGCACCGCGCTCGCGAAGCGCTGCAGGCCTTACTCGAGGAAAAGTACGCCTAACATGCTCGACGACCTTCAATCCGACGACCTCGGCGACGGCAGGAAGCGTGAGCGCCCGGTCAGCCCGGAGCGTCCGCTAGCTGACCGTGAGGTTCCGCTGGGTCCGCCGTCGAGCGCCATCGCCGACGCGGTGCACTCCTGGCTGGATGGTGAACTGCCGGAGACCAGCGTGCGCCGTGCCGAATGGTCGCGCGATGTGGACTTCTGGAAGCGAATGAACGAGGACCTGGAGCGTCGCCGCCGGATGCGGACGCCCGCGCACGTGCAGGGCCGCATCATGGAGGCGATCCCGCAGCACGCGCCTCAGATGATCACGCCCTGGTGGCGCCGGGAGCTCGTCGTCACCCCGTCGAGCGCGCTCGTCGCGGCTGCTACACTCCTCGCCGTCGCCGTCGCGGCCACCGCAGCAGTGCTCCGGTTCGTCCGCTGAGCTGACGATTCACTCCGACATGAACGA
>DASVNI010000410.1:0-2750 GCA_036383935.1 Gemmatimonadaceae bacterium
TTCCGTCGCCACGCTGGACACGCTGGCGCGCTACGTCGCTGGTGCGCCGCCGACCGACGAGGTGCGGCGCCGGACGAGCGAGCGCCACTATCCCTACTGGTTCCGATATCGGGATTCACTTCGGAACGAGAGTTCCGGAACGACACGCGAAGCACTGACGGAGACGCCAGACGAGACGCCTCCGATCGAGGTGCCGACGCGCGCGGCGCGAGCGCGCTCGGCGCCCCGCCGCGTCCGGATCGTCATCGGCGCTGGCATCGTGGCGCTCGCGGCTGTGCTCGCGCTCATCTTCGCGACATCACGACAGCACCACGCGCGCACAGAGCCATTCACGGACGACTTCGACGACGTCTCCGCCGCCGCGCTCGCCGCCCGCGGCTGGTCCGTCCATTCCGTCGACTGGACCTACTGGAACCGGCGCGCCGACCGGCCGGGCCATCTCACCCTCTTCACGCTGGAGGGCGACAACTGGCCCCAGCCCGGACGCGAGCCCGTCATCCGGAATCTGCTCACGAGGCCATTGTCGTCCGACTGCTTCGACGTCGACGTGCGCTTCACGTCGTTCTTCCCGCGTCAGAACTGGCAGCAGGCGGGGCTCCTCCTGCTCGAGGACACGACGCTCACCGGTCGGAGCGCCCGACTGTCCATCGGCTACAACGACTTCAGCGGCGGTTTTGCGCAGACCCGCGAGGTCATCGTGCAGGCCATCACGTCACTCGGCCATGGCTCGGGCAAGCCCGAGGAGTTCGTGCACCAACGGCTCTTCGTCGTGGACTCCGCCACCGAGTCACTCGTGCGCCAGAATCTCGAGAGCTCGGCGCTGCGCATCGAGAAGCGCGGTGCGCACCTTCGCCTGCTCTACTCCGCCGGCCCGCTCAAGAACGGGGCGTTCAAGGAAGTCGGCCGCACGGACTTCGACTTCCGCCCCTCGGTCGTGGCGCTGTTCGCCATCAAGGGGTTCGTTAGCCAGTCGGAGATCATGCCCGTCTACGTCGACGCGTTCACTCAGTCCGACGTGGAATGCCCACGGTGAGTGTGTAGGGGTCCTCGCCACTCGACGCCAGGATGCCCGTCGTTAGGGAGCACCACTGATCGGGAACACGTAGACCCCCACGCTGATCGCTGGGATCACGAGCGGTTCCGCCGCGCTCGCCGGTGACCGCTCCACCCGCACCTGCGGCTCGCGCCCCACCAGGTTCGCCGCCGTCGCGCTGCCGGGCGCCATCCGCCACACGGTCCCGCCACCTGCCACCGCGACGCCGCGCAGCTCGAACCGCAGCGTCTGCGGGCGATCGGACGGGTTGACGACCGACACCGTCAGCGTCGTGCCGTCGGCGGTGAGCGCGGCGGCGACGTCGAGCGGATAGGTCGGACTGCCGGCATTCACGTTCGGGATCTCGCCCCCCACGCGTCCCGTGCGCACTGGCTGCGGCGAGCTGCCGGTGACGCCGAGTGGAATCGTGCCGAAGTGGTCGCGATAGAGCTGGAACATCAGCCCGATCGGATTCAGCACCGCGTCGGTGCGCGACGCGCTCAGCGTCGAGCCGGCGAAGGTGAAGCCGCCCATCGAGAACACGTCGCTGTGGCGGAACAGCTCGTTCAATGCCCACGCGTACGCCGGCACGTTCTTGAAGGAGCCCGGCGGCGATCCCGTGTACGCCCACTCGTCGAGCGCCACGGTGATCGGCTTCCGCTTCATCGCCGGGATCTTCTCGCGATACGTCTGGAAGTGCTCGTAGTCCACGCGCACCATGTTGGCCGGCTTGCGCGACCATTCCACGAACGACAACGACGAATCGTCCGGTACCTGCTTCCCCTGCTCGAGATCGTAGTGCGTGCCGCCATAGACGTAGAAGTGCTGGCTCAGGATCTCGAAGTCGTCGATCGAGCGTGAGAGCAGTGCCGCGCTCCAGTCGGCCTTCCCCATCTCTTCGGCGACCACCTGCGCGGTGAGCTTCTTCGCCATCCCGGATCCGGTCATCGCATCCGGCATCGCGCCGGGTGCGATGAGCAGGATGCTGGGATCGACCTTGCGCATCGCGCGCGCGAACTGACCCTGCTTCGAGATCCACTGATCGAGCGCCATGTAGCCGTACTGCCAGTCGCCCCACATCTCGTTGCCGATCCCCCAGTACTTGATCGCGTACGGCTTGGCGTGTCCGTTGGCGGCGCGCAGCCGTCCCATCGGCGTCGTCGCCGCGCCGTTCGCGTACTCCACCTCCTGCGCAGCGGAGAACGCGTCGCCGAACCCGGCGTTCACCGTGATGTACGGCGCGACGTCGAGCAGCCCGCAGAGCGTCATGAACTCGTCGAGGCCGAAGTCGTTCGGCTGCAGCGCGCTCCACACGGGATCCCAGCGCGGCGCACGCCGATCGGGATCGCCGATCGCGTCGCGCCAGTCGTACGGGCCGGAGACGAAGTTCCCACCCGGAAAGCGGTAGACGCCCGAGTGCAGCCTGGCGAGGGCAGTGACGACCTCGCGTCGGAATCCCTGCACGTTGTCCGCCGGCATGAGCGAGACGGCGCCGACGCGGAACGCACCGCGTCCCGTTCCCGTGATCTCGAGGCGCGCCGAGTCCGTGCTCGCTGGATGGGCCGCGAACTTCAACCGTTGCGTCGTCCACTGCGTCGCGAGCGGCGCGAGCTGGATCGTCTGACGATCCGCCGCGCCAGGGCCCCATACGAGAGTCACCGCGAGGCGTGCACTAGGATCGCCTGCGGCGACGATGCGCCCGACGGTGCCGACGCCG
>DASVNI010000411.1:0-2928 GCA_036383935.1 Gemmatimonadaceae bacterium
GGGGATGAGGGGATGAGGGGATGCGGGGATGCGGAACGGCTGCAAGTCGAGGGACCTGCACCTGCCGCGAGCCCGCTCGAGATCGGTGCGAGCATCCGAAAGGAGCTCGCCGTGCAGATCCCCACCTACATGCTGCCGCGCAAGGTGCATGTCGTCGAGCAGCTGCCTCTCACGCCGAATGGAAAGACGGACCGACGCGCGCTTGCAGCACGAGTGCAGGCGACGCATTCGTGATCCCGTTCGGCGATTTCCTTTACTTCGGACTCCTTCTCTACCTCGCCGTCCCCGTCGTCATCTGCGGGGTGCTCGGCGTGCCGCCGCGGCGATTCATCCTGCCAGCGACGCTGGTCATGGTGGTCCTCCAGTTCGGGCTCGTGACCGACGGCGGATGGCCTGCGTCGACGCGGTCGATCGCGCGTGTGCTGGGATTCGTCGTGCTGCAGTTCTTCGTGGCGCGCGCGTTCGTGCGGATGCGCCGCGCCGGCAAGCGACAGCCAGTCTTCTATACGGCCGTGCTGCTCGGCCTCGCGCCGCTCGCGCTCGAGAAGCTCGCGCCGGGGTCGCGTGGGGTGGTGGGGTTTCTCGGCATCTCGTACGCCACCTTCCGCGCGCTCGACGTCACCTTCGCGATCCAGGACGGGCTCGTGAAGGAGCTGTCTCCGTCGGAATACTTCTCGTATCTGGTCTTCTTCCCGTCCATCTCCGCCGGCCCGATCGATCGCTTTCGCCGCTTTCGCAAGGACTACGAAGCGCCGCGGAGCAGGGCGCAGTTTCTTCAGGACTGCGATGCCGCCGTCGAGCGAATCTTTCGCGGCATGCTGTACGCGTTCGTGCTGGCCCCGCTGATCGAGAAGTACTGGCTGAGCCCCGCGAGGGATGCGACGAGCGCGGTGGGGACCGTGGCGTACATGTACGGCTACAGCCTGCATCTCTTCTTCGACTTCGCCGGCTACAGCGCCTTCGCGATTGGTACCGGATACGTGCTCGGCGTCCACATCCCCGAGAACTTCGACCGACCCTTCTGGGCGCAGAACATCGCCGACTTCTGGAACCGCTGGCACATCACGCTGTCGACCTGGCTGCGCGATCACATCTACGGGCGGTTCGTGATGACGGCGGCGAAGGGGAAGTGGTTCGCCGATCCGAAGGTGGCGGGATATCTGGGCAGCTGGCTCGCCTTCGCGCTGATGGGTCTGTGGCACGGGCTCGAGTCACGCTACGTCGTGTACGGGCTGTACCACGCGACGCTGATGGTCGGCTATCTGATGCTGTCGCAGCGAAAAGGGCCGGGTCGACGCGCGCTGCCGCCAATGCTGGCGCGCGTGGTGACGTTTCACTGCGTGTGCTTCGGCTTCCTGATCTTCTCGGGTCGGCTCTTCTGACAGGGCCTTCCTGGCGCATCAGCCTTGTCGCGCCGATTGGTGCCCACGGGCGTTGTTGGGGCGTGGACCGCCGGCTAGCTTTAATGAGACGCGAGAATCGGCATCGCAGCACGACGTCTGCTTCAATTTGTGCAGACGAATCCGATTCAATCGAACGACCAGACGGGTCCGGCACTGTCCGGGCCCTTTTTTGTTGGTCGGCGCGATCGGCGCGTCGAACTCCTTCAGGAGCGAAAATGGACTTCCTGCAATTCGAGGACGACGGCCGCACCCTCACCTGTCGCAGCGCCTCCTCGCCGGCCACGCCCGGCACGTGCTGGTGGTGGCTCGAGGTCACGGGTGAGACGCAGCGATATGCCGCCTTCCGGACCGAGCCGACCGACACGCCGGAGAACCTCCGACCGCGCATCGTGGCGCACTACGCGCATCTGCTCGCCGAGCGCGCACGCCCTGCGACGTTCCGATCGCGCTGGTCGCGTCCCGGAGCGCCCGCGGCACCGGCCGCACCGGCCGCACCAGCGACACCGACACCAGCGGCGCCCTAGGAAGGGCGGCCAAGACAGTACGGATGGCTGACTCCTACGTCATCTTCGTTCGCGCCTACGTACGATGCTCGATCGTTGAGGACTCGGCGTAGAAGGAGATTGGCATCACCCCTTTCCCCCAGGTGATGCCATGCGTCGACAGATCGCAGCCCTCGTTGTCGGGGCGCTCATGCTCCCGCAGCTGGTTTCCGGACAGACCCTCAAGGCCGGGAGCCGTGTGAGATTTTCCCATCCGGGCGAGGGCACGCGCACCGGTACGCTCGTGGCGCTCACGGCTGATACCCTCGAGGTGCGCCTGCCGGACCGAATGGAGCCCGCCCGCCTGCCACTCGGTCAGGTGACGCGACTCGACGTCAGCCGCGGCAAGCAGGACCACCTGTGGTATGCGGGAGCGGGGTTGCTGGTCGGGGCTGGCGTCGGCGCGGCTGGAGGGGCCGCCATCGCCCATTGTTCGCCCGGGGGAGGGGGGTACTGTGATCGTCTCACGGGCGCCGTGTATGGGGGAGGCTTCCTCGGTGCCGTCGGAGGAGTTCTCGGTCTCGTCGCGGGCATGCCTTCGGAGCGCTGGCAGCGGGTTCCGCTCGAGGGGCGTCGCGTCAGCCTCGTCGCGCCGTCGGTCAGCCACGGGCGGGGGATCGGTCTGCGGCTCGCGTTCTAGGCGCGTCGTGGGCTAGCCGTCTCATCCATAGTGACGGAAGCGAGCTCGTGTCGTCAACCGCGCGAACACGAGCGCTTCCGGTCCCGCGCAACGCCGTAGCCGACTTTCCCACCGCCGGCCCGTAGGGACCGCCCGCTCGCGACCGAGCAGCACCACCCTCCGGACGCCATGAACACTTCTCGATCCCTGCTGCCGCTCGCGGCGGCTCTGCTGTGTTCCCTCCCGGCCGCGTCGCTTTCGGCCCAGCAGACGCCGTCGCGCTCCGACCTGCCGTCGCCGGCCGTAGCGCAGGCGATGCTCCAGAACGATCCCGCACTCGCCGCGAAGGTGCGCGACCGACTGG
>DASVNI010000412.1:0-2116 GCA_036383935.1 Gemmatimonadaceae bacterium
CGCCTCACTCCGTCCGCGCAACGCCGCTATCGCCTCCTGCCAGTTGGCGTCCGTAGGCTTCGCCATCGCGGGCCAGTCCTCGGCGGGGGTGAGCTTTCTCGGAGCGCCGCGCAGCCGATCGAGCACGAGGTCGTACGTCGCCGTGAGATGCAGGACGAGCTCCCAGATGGTGTGCGCGCCGGCGATGGGACGCGCCGCCGCTTCGACGGGCGTCACGTCGCGCAGCAGCTCGAGGACGGCGGGGCCATGCCACGCCGGCCCCTCGAACGCGGCGCGCAATTGGGACTCGAGCCGAGTGATCTCGTTCGAGTGGACGCGTGCATGCGCAGCTGGAATCGTTCGCGACATTGGATCACGCCTCTGTCTCGTGAGACACCAATTTGGCGAACAGTCGAGACGGCCACCAGCTTATGGAATGACGCGTTCCCTTCGAAGCTGGGTCGGCGCGCACCCCATCGCGGCGTTCGTCCTGCTCACGTTCGGGATCTCGTATCTCGTCGGTGGGCCCGTGCTTTTCATTGGCATGGCGACGATTGCGCCGCGCCATGAGCTCCTGCGCGCCTATCTGCCGCGCATCCTCGTGGTCTTCGGGCCGGCGCTCGCGGCGCTGCTGCTGGCGCGCACCGCTGACGCCGGCGGGGTGGCGGTCCTGCTGCGCCGCCTGCTGCCATCGCGGAACGACGTCTGGGTAGCCGCCGCGGTCTTCCTGGCGAGCGGAGTCGCGGTCGTGGTCGCGCTGCGCGCTGCCGGGGTGAGTCCGGCGGAGATGTCGCGTGTCGTCCGTGCACACGCGGGGCTGCTCGCTGCGCACTTCGCGCTGCAGGTCGCCATCGTGGCGGTCGGCGAGGAGCTCGGGTGGCGAGGTTGGCTGCTCCCACAGCTCGCGGCGCGAACCAGTCGGCTGCGCGCAGCGCTGGGCACCGGGGTGATCTGGGGCGTGTGGCACGCGCAACTGTATTTCAGCGGGATCGCGACGGCGAGCATGTTCCTGTTGTTCGTCATTGGGCTGAGCGTCCTCTTCACCTGGCTGTGGACGCAGGCGCGCTCAGGCCTGTTCACGGTCGTCGTCGCCCACGCGTCCGTGAACGCGCCGTTGTTCTTCTGGGAGCAGGTGAGTGCCGGTACTCCAGGGAGCGACGAGCGGCTCCGGCGCGCGTGGCTCGTGCTCCAGGTCATGTACACGACGGCCGCGCTCGTGCTCGTGCTCGCGCGGTGGACGTGGTGGTCCGGTACCGCCGCTACGGAAAGAGTGGAGGCGCGACGCGCCGCTTAGTCGCCTGCTCGAACGCATAGGCGATCTCGATCAGCTTCGGCTCGCTGCACGCCGTTCCCGTGAAGCTCACGTTGAACGGCTGCGGCTTCGGATCGAAGCCCGCCGGCAAGGCGGTCGGCCCTTCGCCCGGCGGCACCGGCACGAACGCCCACGGCACCGTCACGGTCGGATAGCCCGGACGCGCCGCGATCGATGCGCTGCTCACCCCGGGGAAGAGCAGCGCGTCCAACCGGTTCGCTTTGAGGTCGGCTTCGAGACCATTCGTGCCGGCGAGGCGGATGTCTTTCCGGCGATCCGCTTCGTAGCGCTCGCGATCGGCCTGCACGTTCATCTCGTCGGAGATGTCGAGGAGCGCCTGGCCATACTTGATCGCCCCCGCCCGCTGATGCGCGATGTTCCAGGCGCGCAGCTCGGCCAGCGTCTTCACCGGCGCGCGGTCGCCCAGCGACGCGAGCCAGACGTTGAAGTCGCGCTTCATGCCGTACTTGAACACGACCGAGCAGGTCGCGTCGAGCCCTTTCGCGTTGTCCAGCCCACCGCACACGCCCCAGCTGAGGTAGTTCTCGGCGGAGTCCGTCGCGGTGATGCTGGGGATGTCCGCCGGGTCCACGATCACCGCGCCCTGCGCCTTCAGCACGGCGATCGCTTCGTCCATCACCTTCCTCTGCACGTCGGTGAGGCCGCCGCGCGGCGTCTTGCTGCCGGCGCTCGACTTCTCATAGAAGAAGGCGCGCGGGATGCCGATCCGCGCACCCTGCAATCCCTTCGCGTTCAGGAACCGCGTGTAGTCTCGGCCTGCGGGCGGTGGGCACTTCATCGTCGCGGAATCGTGCGGGTCCGGGG
>DASVNI010000413.1:0-3306 GCA_036383935.1 Gemmatimonadaceae bacterium
TGCGGCAGCGCCTTCCCCTTCACGGTGAGGTTGCTCACGTCCACGGTGCCGCTGGCGGCCATCCTGTCGTACTGCTTCTTCTGCACCGCCGACATGCGCGTCCGCATCGCCGCGTTGGCGACGACTCTGCCAGTGAGTGAATCGATCCCCTCGAGCTTGATGGTGCGTTTCAGGTCGGTGAGATCCAGCGTGCCGGCGACGCTCGCACCCACGTCAGGGTCGGACACCGGCGTCCGCATCACCATGCGCGCCTCGATCGGATTGTTGCCGACCACGACGCGGAAGCGATCGACCTGCGCAACCGTGTTGTCGGCGCTGCCGCCGGGGTTGGTGAGCGCGAGGTCGAGGAAGATGGAGCGCGCCGCGAGCGGGAGATCGTCGTACTTGAAGGCGGCGTCGTTCACCTTCGCGTTGACCGCGAACGACGGGAAGGCGCCGTCGCCGTACTCGCCCTTCACCTTGCCATCCACGGCGATGGTCCCCGACGTGTGCACCTTGTCGAAGTCGCGGGCGTACACCACCGGCACGAGCGACAGGATGCTGCGGAAGCTGGTGCTGGGCGCCTTGAAGGCGAGGTCGAGGCCGAGCCGCTTGCCAACGGTCTTCGCCGATCCGGTCACGCCGAGCTTCAGGTCGTTGAGATTGAGCTCCGTATTCTCGAAGGCGTACGTCTTCGCGACGAAGTCGGCGTTCACGTCGGCCGTGAGTGCTACCTTCACGCGGCTCAGGTACGGCACGCCGACGAAGACGACGCTGGCCGTGTCGATGCTGCCTCGGCTCTGAAGCGTGACACGGTCCTGACTGAAGTCGCCGCTGAGCAACTGATTGTAGCCCGCCAGTGTCGCCTTGAGCTTCGATTGGCGGTTGTCGAACACGATCCGCGCGTCGCTGAGCTCGAAGTTGTGGAGGCTCACGGCGAACGGCGCCGAGCTCTTCGCGGGGGCCGTCTCGAGCTTCTTCGTGATGTCCCAGTTCACGGAGCCGTCTTCGAGCGCGATCAGCGAAAGACGCGGACGGTCGAGCTGGATGCCCCTGATCACGAGCTGCGTGCCGCCGCCGCCCGTCACGCTCCGGATCACGCTCCCCAGGTTCAGGACCACCCGGAGGTGTGGGATCGCGGCGAGCGTGTCCTGCTGGAAGCGGCCCCCCGGCGCCCCGGCGATCGAGAGGTCGTCGAGCGAGAGGCTGAGGTTGGGGAAGCTCCGGAAGAACGAGAGGCTGGCGGAGCGCCAGCTCACGCGCGCGTTCACGTTGCGGTTCACTTCCACCTGAACGCGCTGGGCGATCCGCTCGCCGAAGACGAGTGGCAACAGGGCGAGCAGCACGAGCACGACCGCTACCGACGTCGCGGCCACCGCTGCGATGCGGTTGGATCGTTTCATCAATCACCTCTGGGGGACGACGGCAGGGAGGGCCTGCTGGCCAGGCTGGACAGCAACCTCGGTCGAGTGCGCCGCCCGTTGGAGTATAGCCGCGGCGCTGTGGTCGCGGCTTCCCGTGTCGTAGACGATTGTCGGTGAACCCTGGCCACGCTGTGAGGTGCAGCGCATTGAAGTCGGCATGGGGCCTGCTCCCTCGATCTCGCCGCCGGAGGGTAGGGGAGCATGCTGGTGAGAAGGGCGAGTGCGTGGCTGACAGCGCTGGGCACTCTGTTCGGGGCGGTCGCCGTGACTGAGCCTCGCTACGCGCCGAGCGCGCGGGTGACGCGTGTGGCGTCGACGAGTGACGCGTTGGACGACGCGGCAATGAACGACGTCAGCTGCTTCGACACCTCTCCACACAAAGTGACATTCGTCACGGTCGCACCCGGTGTCCGCCTGGAGGTGCTGGACTGGGGCGGCACGGGAGAACCGATGGTGCTGCTCACCGGCAGCGGCGACAACGCGCACGCCTACGACGAGTTCGCGTTCCAGTTCACCGATCGCTTCCACGTCATCGGCATCACGCGCCGAGGGTTCGGGCGCTCGAGCCAGCCGCCGAGCGGGTACGGCGCCGGATCTGATGTCGGTGCAGCGCGTCGCCGCGGCGTCGGCGCGCGACGATGGATACCGCAAGACGCTCAGCGCCATCTGCAACATGGTTCGGAGGGATCCGTCGGGGACAGTCACCGGGCCCGTCTCGCCACCCGAGATCCCGGGCAACCTGATCGCGGGGCTGCAGCCCGCCGTGTACGAGCGCATCCACGCGCCGGCGCTCGGCATCTTCAATCGGATCACGCCGCCGTACCGCATGCCCTACTACTGGTCGCTGAAGCCCGCCGAGCAGGCGGAGTTCGACCGTAACATCGCCGCGCTGGCGACGTGGACCGACGGCGCGATTCAGCGGTTCCGTTCGGAGGTGAAGGGCTCGCGCGTCGTCGAGATCCCGAACGCGAATCACTACGTCTATGTCGTGGAAGAAGCGCAGGTCGTTCGGGAGGTGCGCAACTTCCTGCTCGCAAAGTGAGCCTTCCTCAGGGATACCGGCAGGGCTTCATCACGGCGATCACCGTGATGCTCGGCTTCAACCTGGCATTCCTCCGATTCTGGAGCTTCGAGGCGAGCGGGAGTTGGACGAGGAAGTCACTCGTTGCCACCATAGGGCTGACCCTCGCGCTCGTGCTGCAGGTCGTCGCGCTCGTGCGAGCCCTGCGCGTCGAGGACGAGGAAGTATCCGAGTACCGGATCACCGTACGGTGGTTCGTTGCGTCCGTCGTGATCCTCGGCGCGGCCCTCGTCGGTGCGGCTGCCGCTTACACCGACAAGCGCTGATGAAAATCCTACTCTGCTACGGTGATTCCATCACCTGGGGGCGCAACGCCGTCGATGGAACGCGATTCCCCTTCGAGCAGCGCTGGCCCGGTGTGCTCCAGGCCCGGCTCGGCGGCGAGTATCGCGTCGTCGAGGAGGGGCTCGGCGGACGCACCGTAGCCACCGAGTCCTGGGCGCAGCCCCATCGCAATGGCCGCGAGCTCCTTCATCCGTTGCTCGAATCGCATGCGCCTCTCGACTGGGTGATCATCATGCTTGGCACGAACGATTGCGCACCGATGCATCATCTCAGCGTCGACAAGATCGCGTTCGGTGTCACCAACATGCTCTGGGACATCGCGAAGTCTGCCGCTGGTCCGGCGTCCGCAGCCCCGCGGATTCTTCTGGTATCGCCACCGCATCTGGGCAACCTGTCGCCGTTCATGGCGCTGTTCTACCGCGGCGCCGAGGAGTCCAACCGCGGGCTGGCGTCGGCGTATGCGACGGTGGCGGAGGCGTGTGGCGCGCGTTTTCTGGATGCAGCGAGCGTCGTTCCGCCAAGTCGGAGCGACGGTGT
>DASVNI010000414.1:0-2111 GCA_036383935.1 Gemmatimonadaceae bacterium
CGTCGTCTTGTAAAGCGTCACCTTACCGTTCGCGATGCGGACGTCGGCCAGCGAACGAGGCGTCGTCACGGGCAGTGCATTCGGTGAGATCCCCTCGGGGCGTTCGCCGTGCGAAAGCTGACGTACGAGGCGCGGGATCGCACCAGTCGGGACCTTGAAGTCGCGCAACTTGATCTCCCGCACCTCGAACTCGCTGAGGCCCGGCCGTATCACGTGAAAGGCGCCGCCGAGCTGAAGTCGCTCGCGGTCGTTGAGTAGCCCCGCCAGCGGGCCGAGCACCCCCGTCCCTGCGATCTCGCGAACGGGAACGATGGCGCGCACGAAGAGCGCATCCCCGATCACCGCCGCCTCTGCACTGTCGGCCTTCGCCGGGATGGTACGTGCGACCGTCTGGAACACGTAGGACGCAACCTCGCTCGCCGAGAGGTTGGTGAATACGGGGCCTGAGGGCTTGGCGAGTTCGTCCAGCTTCTTCTTGCCGGCGTCCGAAGCCTCGGGGGTGAGCGGCTGCCACTGGGGCGCCGTACTGGTCACCGCCGGCTTCCCGGTGATCTTGTGCAGCCATTGGTCGCGCGTGAACCAGGCGCCGATGGCGAGACAGACCAGCAGGATCAGACAGCCAAGTCGGGCGATGCAACCCATGGGTCAGCGTCCTCCGAGTGTTGCCGAATGTACGCGACGATAGCGTGCGCCGGGCGGCGCCAGAATACTCTCGAACAGCGTGATGCGCTCCACCGGCACGGTTGCACGCATTCGCACCGACCGCGCCACGCGCGCGAACGCCTTCATGCGGTCAACGGGCAAGGGACTGCGAACGCGCGCCAGCGTGATGTGCGGCCGGAATGGTCGCCCCTCCACCTCGAACCCGGCGCTCTCGCACGCGACCTCGAGATCGTGATGCAGCAGCTCCAGCCTGCGTTCCTGCTCTACCCCGATCCATACGACGCGTGCCCGTCGAAAGTTCGGAAACGCCCCTACCTCGTGCACCGACATCTCCAGCGGCCCGTGCGTCGCCGTCGCGTGATCGGCCGCTGCCGTCAGACGCGGCAACGCATCGTCGGCGACGTCGCCGAGGAACTTCAGTGTGAGGTGACGCTTCTCCCGATCGATCCACGCCAGCTCGGGCGCCTCGGCGCGGAGGCTCGTCGTCGCTTCGTCGAGTCGCTCCTGTACATCGTCGGGAAGCTCAATCGCGAAGAAGAGACGCATCGGTCGCCGGCGTGCTGGATTTCCGGCGCTCGCTCGGCAGCTCGATCGCCACGTGCGTGAATCCGTGCTCCTTCGCCAGCTTGAGTATGGTACGTCTCGTCTCGTCGACCTGAAGCGCAGCCACGCCATCCGGTGTTGGCAGGAGCAGCGCGAGCCCTCCACGTGTCTCGAGCGCGCAATCGATCCCGAGCTTCGCGACGGCCGCTGCGAGCGCGGCGGCATTACGCGACGATCGATCTCCACGCGACTCGGTGGTCATCGCGCGGAGCTCACACCATGAAGCACGTTCAGCGAGCCCGAACGGAACCCTCGAAGGTCGATGGCAACGCGCGCGAACCCAGCGTCCGACACCGCATCCGTCAGCTGCGCCATGCGCTCGGGATCGAGCCACGCGGAGAGCTCGGCCGGCGCAAGCTCGACGCGCGCGAGATCGTCGTGGAATCGCACGCGCAGATCCCCCTGGATGCCGAGTCCGCGCAGCGCCGCTTCGGCCAGCTCGATCTGACGGAGCCGCCCGCGCGTGACCTCGGTACCGTATGGCAGCCGCGAAGAGAGGCACGGCGACGACGGCTGCTGCCAGGTCGGAATGCCGAGCGCCCGTGAGGCGTGCCGGATGTGAAGCTTCGTGAAGCCCAGCTCCGCCAGCGGACTGGCGACGTGATGCTCACGCGCCGCCTGGGCGCCGGGTCGGTAGTCGCTCACGTCGTCGGCATTCGTCCCATCGATCACGGTAGTGAACCCGCGAGAGCGCGCGACGGGGACGAGCCGGCTCCAGAGCTCGGTCTTACAGTAGTAGCACCGGTTGCTCGGGTTGGCGGCGTACCGAGGATCTTCCAGCTCGGCGGTGTCCAGCTCCAGTACCTTCACGTCGAAGCGTTGCGCGACGGCTCGCGCCGTCGCCC
>DASVNI010000415.1:0-2806 GCA_036383935.1 Gemmatimonadaceae bacterium
ATCGTCACGCTCGGCCTGCACACGCGCGATCCCGGCGTGCTGCGCGCGCTGGACGAGTCGATCAACGCGGCGGTCGGCGCGCTCGGCGCAGCGAGCGTGCAGGTGGCGGTCGTGCCGCCGCGCCCGTCGACCGCGGTGCCGGTGCGTGCGGGCACCCCCGATCCGTGGGCCGATCAGGTGCGCCTGAACACGGTGCGCCACGTGGTCGCCGTCGGCGCGGGGAAGGGGGGGGTGGGGAAGAGCACCGTCGCGATCAACCTCGCGCTCGCGCTGGCGCGCGAGGGGCTGCGCGTCGGCCTGATGGACGCGGACATCTACGGTCCGAGCCTGCCGATCCTCCTCGGCATCGAGGACGGTGCGGAGCGCGTGCGCATGACGCCCGACAAGATCATCCTCCCGCTCGAGGCACACGGGCTGCCGATGATCAGCTTCGGCTTCTTCCTCGGCGAGGGATCGCCGGCGATCTGGCGCGGTCCGAAAGTCTCCAAAGCGGTGAAGCAGTTCTCGCGCGGCGTGGCGTGGCCGGATCTCGACGTGCTCGTCGTCGACCTGCCGCCGGGCACGGGGGACATCCCGGTCAGTCTCGTGCAGGCGGTCGAGGTGTCCGGCGCAGTGGTCGTCACGCAGCCGGCGCGCGTCGCCGCGGCGGAGGCGCGCAAAGCCGCCGAGATGTTCCGCACCCTCGAGGTGCCGGTGCTCGGCGTGGTGGAGAACATGCGCGGCGCGTTCGGATTCGGGTCCGGCTGCACGATATCGACCGAGCTTGGCATCCCCCTCCTCGGCTCGATCCCCTTCGATCCGACGATCGTGATGGAGGGCGACAATGGCACGCCGACGCTGGTGGCGCGTCCCACCGGCCCCACGGCACAGGCGTTCCACCGGATCGCGCGCGGCGTGGCGGAGCGTCTCGGTTGGCGACACGTCGACGCCGCGTCCGCGTTCGACGCGGCGACCGCGAAGGCGAGCGCATGACCGCGTCCACACTCGCGCCTCCCATCGCACCGCCCGCACCGCGTCCGGTGCTGGCGTCGCTCGCGCTCGTCGGCGCGCACTTCGGCGCGGCGACGTTCTATCTCGCCGCCGGTGCGCTGGGGCTCGTGTGGATCGCCCCCGAGCTCGCGATCGGCGCGTATCCGTCGCCGCACGTCGCCGGCATCACGCATCTCTTCACACTCGGGTGGCTGACGACGATGATCTTCGGCGCGCTCCATCAGCTCCTCCCCGTGGGGCTGGGCGCGCCGATGCGTTCGGTGCGGGTCGGGCATCTGAGCTTCTGGAGCTTCGCGCCGGGCGTCGGCCTGTTCGCGGCCGGCGTCGCCACGCACGACACGATGCTGCACCACGGCGGGATCGCGCTCGTCGGCACCGGCATCCTGCTCGGCGCGGGAAATGTCGCGGCTACCCTGCCGCGCGCCCGCGCCCGCCACGTCGATTGGTTCGCGATGGCGATCGCGCTCTGCTTCCTCGTCTCGACGCTCGGCGTCGGGATCGTGCTGCTGCACAACCTGCACACCGGCTTCCTCGCCGAGGCGCGCGTGCGCGTGCTCTCGGCGCATCTGCACGTCGCGATCGTCGGATGGGCGTTGACGATGATCGTCGGTGTGTCGCACCGCCTGCTGCCGATGTTCCTGCTCGCGCACGGCGCGAACATGCGATGGACGAAGCGCGCACTGGTCCTGCTCACGACGGGAGTGATCGTGCTGTCGGCAGGGCTCGTCGCCAACGTCTCGTCCATCGAGTGGGCGGGCACCGTGCTGCTGGACGCCGGCGTGGCCTGCTACCTCTGGCAGGTGGTGTCCCTCTTCCGGGCGCGCATTCGCCCCAACCTCGACATCGGGATGCGCTACGTCGCGGTCGCGCTCAGCTTCCTCGGCATCTCGGCGGGCATCGGGCCGGCGGTGCTCGCGGCGGGAGCGTCGCATCGCCAGCTCGCCACCGTCTACCTCGTCGTCGGGCTGCTCGGCGGCATCGTGCTCCTCGTCATCGGCTACTTCTACAAGATCGCGCCGATGCTCGCCTGGACCGTGCGCTACGGCGACAAGCCGAGCGGAGGCGACTGGCCGAGCGTCGCACAGACCTTCTCGGCGCGTGTCGCCGCGGTGCAGCTCGGCGCGATGGCGCTCGGCGTCACCCTTCTCGCCGCGGGAATCGCGGCCGGCTCGGTGCACGTCACGCGTTGCGGAGCGGTGCTGTTCGTGGTCGGCGTCGCACTGTTGCTCAGTCAGATTGCACGCATCACCCTGGGAGATCCCATTCGATGATGAGACCGTCGGAACGAGAGGTCGTCGACGTCGACGTACGCGACGACCTGCGCAACGGTCGCGAGCCGTTCTCGCGCATCATGACCGCCGCGCGCGCGCTTGGCGACGATCAGGTCATGCATCTGCGCGCGATCTTCAAGCCGGTGCCGCTGTTCGACGTGCTGCACTCCATCGGGTTGAAGTACGAGGTCGAATCACACGCCAGCGACGACTGGTCGGTGTGGTGCTGGCGGCCGGCCGCATAGCGACCTTGGCGCGAGCCGGCCCGGCTGAGGGGTAACAGGAGGGCAACGAGCGTCGGGCGCCATTACCGTCAGCCTTGCTGCGGGGAGGCGCGCGGGCGAAAATGTGCGATGCCCTCGCGAAGCCTCCCGACCAACTCGCCGGTGCCCTCGCGTGGATGCAGCGCGCGCGCCTTCCTTCTCGTCGCGCTGCTCGCGCCTCTGCCAGCGGCGGTCGCGCAGACCGTGGCGCCGAACGATTCGGTACCCGCGATCCTCGCGCCGCGGAAGCCGCTTCCTCCGGAAGCGGCGACCGAGGGGGTG
>DASVNI010000416.1:0-8515 GCA_036383935.1 Gemmatimonadaceae bacterium
GGCGTGTTCCTCGCCGCCGTGCGGCTCGCGTTCGACAGCCTGTATGCCGCGTGGGCCGCGCACGCCGCGTGGAACTGGATCATGGCCGTCCCCTTTCACGCGTCGGTCAGCGGCCTCGCGTTCGACGCGCCGGACTATCGCATGGTGAGCAGTGGCCCCGCGTGGGCGACGGGAGGCGCGTGGGGGCCGGAGGGAGGCGTGGCCGCCGCCGTAGGGATGCTCGCCGGGCTTTTCTATCTTTACCGTGCGCGGCTTCGCCGCGAGGAGCTTCACCGTTCGCGGCTCGGCCGCGAGGAGCTGAACCAGCCGCGGCCTGGCCGCGAGGAGTCGTGACGACGTGAGCGATCGCATCGCGGTGATTGGCGCCGGACAGATGGGCAACGGGATCGCCCACGTCTTCGCGCAGGCAGGCTTTCCGGTCACCATGATCGACGTCGCCGAAGGGGCGCTCGCGCGGGGCCGCGCGACGATCGAGAAGAATCTCGACCGTCAGATCAAGAAGGGCACGATCCCGGAGAGCGAGCGGGCGGCGATCCTCGAGCGCGTGAGCACGCACACGTCGCTCCACGCCGTGACGGGTGCGGCGCTCGTCGTCGAAGCGGCGACGGAGAATCGCGAGCTCAAGTTCAAGATCTTCGCCGAAATCGACAAGCTCGCCAACCACGGTGCCGTGCTCGCGACGAACACGTCGTCGATCTCCATCACGGAGATCGCGGCGCGCACGCAGCGCCCCGAGTCGGTGATCGGGATGCACTTCATGAATCCCGTGCCGGTGATGGAGCTCGTCGAGATCATCCGCGGGCTCGCGACGTCGGACGAGACGACGCGCCGCGTGATGGAGTGGAGCCGTGCGGTGGGGAAGACGCCCGTGGAGGTGAACGACTTCCCCGGCTTCGTCGCCAACCGGATCCTCATGCCGATGATCAACGAGGCGGTGTTCTGCCTCCAGGAAGGCGTCGGTTCGGCCGAGGCGATCGATACGGTGATGAAGCTCGGGATGAACCATCCCCTCGGCCCGCTCGCGCTGGCGGATCTGATCGGGCTCGACACCTGCCTGGCGATCCTCGAGGTGATGCACGACGGACTCGGCGACCCGAAGTACCGTCCGGCCCCGTTGCTGCGGAAGTACGTGGCTGCGGGATGGCTCGGGCGGAAGTCCGGGCGAGGATTTCACGCGTACTGAATGCTGACAGCACTGACGGACGAGCAGCGGGAGATCGTCGAGCTCGCGCGCACCTTCGCGCGTGAGGAGCTCGCGCCGAACGCGGCCACGTGGGATCGCGAGGCGCGGTTCGATCGCAGCGTGGCGGCGAAGCTCGGCTCGCTCGGCTTCCTCGGCATGCTCATCCCCGAGGAGTACGACGGGCTGGGGCTCGACACGCTGACCTATCTCCTCGCGCTCGAGGAGATCGCCGTCGCGGATGCGTCCACCGCCGTGATGATGAGCGTGCACAACTCGCTCCCCACGCAGATGATCCTCCACTTCGGCAATGGAGAGCAGAAGGAGCGCTTTCTCCGGCCGATGGCGCGTGGCGAGAAGATCGGCGCGTTCGCACTCAGCGAGCCGGAGGCGGGCTCCGACGCTGCATCGCTCCGCTGCCGAGCCGAACGCGACGGCGACGACTGGGTGCTCACGGGGACGAAGAGCTGGGTCACGACCGGGAGCGAGGCCGACGTCATCGTCGTCATCGCGCGCTCGTCGCCGCTCGACCCGAAGCATCGCTCGCGCGGCATCTCGGCTTTCCTCGTCACACCGGATCTGCCGGGATTCCACGTCGGGAAGAAGGAAGACAAGATGGGGCTGCGTGCGTCGCCGACGGTGCAGCTCAACTTCGACGGCTTCCGCGTGCCGGCGGCGAATCTGCTCGGCGAGGAAGGGCAGGGGTTCATCTACGCCATGCGCTCGCTCGACAACGGACGACTCGGCATCGCCGCGCAGGCGCTGGGGATCGCGCGCGCCGCGCTGGAGCATGCGCTCGACTACACGGCCCAGCGCCACCAGTTCGGCGTGCCGATCCGCGACTTCCAGGCGATCCAGTTCAAGCTCGCCGACATGGGTTCACGCATCGCATCGTCGCGCGCGATCCTGCACGCCACCGCCACGCTCAAGGACCACGGCGGCTCGACGACGCTCTACGGCTCGATGAGCAAGCTCCTCGCGAGCGAGACGGCGATGTGGGTCACGACGCAGGCCGTCCAGCTGTTCGGCGGCTACGGCTACGTGAAGGACTATCCCGTCGAGCGCTTCTTCCGCGACGCGAAAGTCACCGAGATCTATGAAGGCACTTCCGAGATCCAGCGAATAGTGATCGCGAGGGAGCTGTTTGACGCGCGCGCGTCGCGCGCGCTGTGAACGGTGATCGGTTTTCAGCGTGCACACCAAACGAGTTACGCCGTCGCCGTTCCTGCTCGCTAACCTGAACAGAGAACCGAAAACCGTTGACTGTTCGCTAACGTCAACCGAAAACCGTAAACCGTTAACAGTCCGTCGAAATGACCTCCGATCCCAGGAAAGTCCTCATCGCCTCCGACCACGCCGGCTTCGAGCTCAAGGAAGCGCTCGAGGCCGAGCTGAAATCGCTCGGCTACGACGTCGACGATCTCGGGCCGGCCTCGGACGCCTCCATCGACTACGCGGACTACGCGCATCCGCTCGCGGCGCGGGTCTCCAGCGGCGAGGCCGAGCGGGGGGTGTTATTGTGTGGAACCGGCCTCGGCATGTCGTACACGGCCAACCGCTACCCCCATGTCAGGGCGGCGGTCGCGTGGACGCCGGAGATCGCCGCGCTGGCGCGCGAGCACAACGACGCGAACGTGCTCGTCCTGCCGGCGCGGTTCGTCGGGACCGAGGAAGGAAAGGCGATATTGAAGGCGTGGCTCGACACCCCATTCGCCGGCGGCCGCCATGCGCGCCGCATCGCGAAGATCGAGCGTGACGCCGAGACGGATACTTCAACCGAGGAGAAGCCCTGATGTCGTCCTGGTCCACCTGGGAGCGCTGTCCGCCGGGCGAGGCGCTGCGCGAAGGCGATCCGGAGATCGCCGGCCTGATCGAAGACGAGATCGCCCGCCAGAACGAGGGGATCGAGCTGATCGCGAGCGAGAACTTCGTGTCGCCCGCCGTGCTCGAGGCGATGGGCTCCCCGCTCACGAACAAGTACGCCGAGGGGCTCCCCGGAAAGCGCTACTACGGCGGCTGCGAGGTGGTCGACAAGGTCGAGCAGCTCGCGATCGACCGTGCGAAGCAGCTCTTCGGCGCCGATCACGCGAACGTGCAGCCACATTCGGGCGCGCAGGCGAATGCGGCCGTCTTCCTCGCCTTCCTCAAGCCGGGTGACACCTTCCTCGGCATGGACCTGTCGCAGGGCGGGCACCTCACGCACGGCTCGCCGGTGAACTTCTCCGGACTGCTGTACAAGGCGGTGTCGTACGGTCTGAACGACGACGGCTACATCGACATGGATTCCGTGCGCAGCCAGGCGCGCACGCACCGGCCGAAGATGATCATCGCGGGCTACAGCGCGTATCCGCGCGTGATCGACTTTGCCGCGTTCGCCGAGATCGCGAAGGAGATCGGCGCGATATTCATGGTGGACATGGCGCACTTCGCCGGTCTCGCCGCGACGGGCGTGTATCCGTCGCCCGTGCCGCACGCCGACGTCGTCACGACGACGACGCACAAGACGCTGCGCGGCCCGCGTGGCGGAATGATCCTCTGCAAGACCGAGCACATCGCCGCGGTGAACAAGGCAACCTTCCCGGGTACGCAGGGCGGCCCGCTCGAGCACGTGATCGCCGCGAAGGCGGTCGCGCTCAAGGAAGCCCTGGATCCCGGTTTCAAACTGTACACCAGACAAATCGTCGCGAACGCGCAGGCACTGGCGAAGGGGCTCGTCTCGCGCGGCTACCAGCTCGTGTCGGGTGGGACGGACAACCACCTCATGCTGGTCGATCTGCGGAACAAGGGGCTCACGGGCAAGGTGGCGGAGAAGGCACTCGATCTCGCCGCCATCACGGTGAACAAGAACACGGTGCCGAAGGAGACGCAGTCGCCCTTCGTCACGAGCGGCATCCGCATCGGCACGCCCGCGGTGACGACGCGCGGCATGCGCGAGGCGGAGATGGAGCGGATCGCCGACCTGATCGATCAGGTGTTGATGTCGGCCGAAGACGCCGGCGTCGCCGCGAGGGTGAAGGAAGAGGTCCGCGCGTTGGCCAACGCGTTCCCGTTGTACCCGGCGCCTCAGGCCGCCCACCGCTAGTGGCACACCCGGGGTCGGAGTTGTGCCCGACGGCCCCGGGCCCCATACTGCACCAGCCCGACGCCGAGGCTGACGGTCACCTCCGTTCACGCCTCGGCGCCGAACACTAGGTTTCTCATAGCGCGCCGCGTCCGCGGCGCTCAGCCGTACCGCTTCACGAGGAGTCTTCAGCAGCCGTGCCCGAGCTCGCCTTCCGCGACGGCATCATGGATCGCATCCGCATGCGCGAGCAGCGCTTCGATGAGCGCGCCTACCTGTTCGTGCTGGGCGCGTTGGAGTTCTGCCAGCAGCGTCTTCCCGAACGGCGCCACATCAGTGGCCGCGAGCTCGCGCTCGCGTGCCGCGACCTGGCGCTCGATCGCTTCGGCGTGCTGGCGCGGCTCGTCCTCGAGAACTGGGGGATCCACACTTCGAGCGACATCGGCGACGTCGTGTTCACGCTGGTCGAGCTCGAGCTGCTCATGAGTCAGCCCACGGACTCGCGCGACGAGTTCGCGGAAGTATTCGACTTCGACCAGGCGTTCGAGCGCGATTATCCCTGGTGCGCTCAGTTCGTCTGAGCGAGCAGATCGACGCAGCAAGATGAACCTGCCGTCCGAGCTTCCCGTCTGCCGCAAGTGTGGCGCGGGTACGCTCCTGCCGCTGAGCGACTACGGCCGCGACGGAGCCCCCATCACCTTCAAGGCATGGGTGTGCAGCAATCCCGAGTGCGGGTTCAACGTCCGGATCGACAACGGCGAGCTGGGGTACGGACGCAGCGTCGGCGCCTCCCAGAAGTAGTGCACGTGGGCCGCTTCGCCCAAGCCTCCGTGGGGTCAGAGCCCAAGGGCTCTGATCCCGGCGGAACCGACCTGTGAGCACGGCCTATTCATCCGTCGCCGTCGTCGATGCGGCGACCGCGGCCGCCTGCGACGCCGCGGCGATCGCGAGCGGAATTCCATCCCGCGCACTGATGCAGCGCGCCGGAGCGGCGGTGGCCGCGGAGCTCGTAAGTCGCCTCGGCTACGTCGTCGAGCAGGGCGTGATCGTCGCGACAGGCGCGGGCAACAACGGCGGCGACGGATGGGTCGTCGCGCATGCGCTGCACGCGGCGGGCGTGCGCGTGCGCGTCGTCGAGTGTGTCGCCGCGCGCACGCCGGACGCGATCGCCGAGCGCGAAGTCGCGATCGCGGCTGGTGTCGCCACGACGCGCGAGATCGACGACGTCCTCGCCGGAGGCGAGGACGTTGCCATAGACGCGCTGCTCGGCACCGGCTTCACCGCGGACGGCGCGCTGCGCGGCGACATCGCGCTCGCCGTCGAGAAGCTGTGCGAGCTGGAGAAGCGCGGCGCGACGATCGTCTCGCTCGACCTCCCTACCGGGCTCGATGCGAGCACGGGACAACAGGTCGGGCCACTGCGCGCCGCGCTGACCATCACCTTCGGCACCGTCAAACGGGGGCATCTCATCGCGCGCGGCGCGTGCGGCGAGATCGTCGTGGTGGACATCGGACTCGGCGCGCACGCGCGCAACGCCGCGTCGGCGATGCAGCTTGCCAGCGCGACGTGGTTCAGCAACACGCTCCCGCGCATCGCCGCGGATGCGCACAAAGGCACGCGCGCGAAGATCGCCATCGTCGGCGGCGCGCCCGGGATGGCGGGGGCCAGCGTGCTTGCGGCGCGCTCCGCGCTACGCAGCGGCGCGGGGCTGGTGAAGTGCGTCGTCTCCCCCGCGTCGCTGCAGGCGGTGCAGGAGGCCGAGCCGGCCGCGCTGGGTGCCGTGTGGCCGACGGAAGATCCGGAAGTCGACGCCCTCGCGAACTGGGCCGACGCGATGCTCATCGGACCGGGGCTGGGCTCGAAGGGCGCGCGCGCGATGGTCGAACGGCTGCTCGACGTGTTCGAGGGCCCGGTGGTGCTCGACGCCGATGCGCTCAACGCGTTCGCGCGCGATATCCCCTCGCTCGCGCGCACGATCGGAAAGCGCGCCGCCTTGCTCACACCGCACCCGGCGGAATTTGGTCGCCTCGTCGGCCTCGACGTGGAGTCGGTGCTGGCCGAACGATTCGATCATCCGGCGCGCCTCGCCGCCGAGGCGGGAGCGGCCGTGCTGCTCAAGGGCGTGCCGACGACCGTCGCCGGTGCGACGGGCACGGTGCACATCGTGGCGGAGGGAACGCCCGTGCTCGCGACCGGGGGTGCGGGCGACATACTGGGCGGGATCGCGGCGACGCTGCTCGCGCACACCGGCGGCGATGCGGTGTCGGCGGGAGCACTGGCCGCCTTCGCGCATGGACGTGCGGCGGCGGCGGTGAGTGCGCGCCAGGTGCGCGGCTACACGCTCGACGACGTGCTCGTGTCGCTGCCGGCGGTCTGGTCGCTGCAGCCGGATGTTGCACGTCCGCCCATCCTCGCCGAGCTGCCGCGAGTCGGCGAGGAGCTCCCATGACCGTGCCCGACGAGAACGGACACGTCGAGCTCGGAGGGCGCCGCGAGTTCGACATCATCCGCTCGATGCTCGGCGTGTGGGGGCCGCACGCACATGGAATCGGCGACGACGCCGCCATACTCACCGTGCCCAATGGGCACCGCCTCATCGCGAGCACGGACGCGTCGATCGAGGGCGTGCACTTCCGCCGCGAGTGGCTCACGCCGCGGGAGATCGGCGCGCGCGCCGCGGCCGCGGCGATCAGCGATCTCGCGGCGATGGCCGCCACTCCCGTCGGATTGCTGCTCGCGCTGACGTTGCCGCAGTCGTGGCTTCCAGAGATCGAGGAGGTCGCGCGCGGCGTCGGCGAGATGGCGTCGCGGACGCGCTGCCCGATCGTCGGCGGCAACCTCGCGCGCGGCGACGTACTGTCGCTCACCATTACGGTACTGGGATCCGCAGTAACCCCACTGACACGGGCGGGTGCACACGCCGGCGACATCCTGTACGTGACCGGGCAGCTCGGCGGCCCGGTGACCGCGCTGCAGGCGCTGCTCACCGGCGCGACGCCACGCACGGATCACCGTGAACGGTTCGCCGGGCCGCGCCCGCGGATCGACGAGGCGCGCTGGCTCGCCGAGCGTGGAGCGAGCGCCGCGATCGACATCTCCGACGGGCTGCTCGCCGATGCGGGACATCTTGCCGCAGCGAGCGGCGTGGCGATCGAGCTCGATCCGTCGCGCTATCCGTGCGTCAGCGGCGTGAGCGCCGCCGCCGCCTCGTGGAGCGGCGAAGAGTACGAGCTGCTCGTCGCATTCCCGCCAAATCTGATCCCCGACGTCGGGGCCTTCCACGAGCGCTTCGGGCTGCCGATCACCGCGATCGGACGCGTGACGCAAGGGGAAGGCGTGCGCGAGCGCGGCAGCGCCGTGCGCGTTGAATTCCAGAAGGGCCACGATCACTTTTCATAGATGCGCACCATCCTGACAGTCGCTTCGGTATGGTTCGCGACCATCTTCCTCGCGCCAATCGCCGTCATCGGCCGCCTGCTCGGCCTCAACGAGGGGGAACACAGCCTGGCGCAGTGGTGCATGCGCACCTGGGCCAAGTCGATGTGCGTCGCCGCCGGCGTGAAGGTCGTCGTCCACAATCCCGAGCGGATCCTGGAGGGACGTGGCGCGGTCTACGCGTGCAACCACGTGAGCTGGTTCGACGTGTTCTCCATCGCGTCCGTGCTGCCGCGCTACACCTTCATCGCCAAGGCGGAGCTGCGGAAGCTGCCCATTTTCGGATACGGTGCCGAAGCCGCCGGGGTCGTGTTCCTCGCCCGCGAGAACCGGAAGGCCGCGTTCGAGAGCTACCAGGACGCGGCGAAGGTGGTGACGGCGGGGAAGAACGTCGTCGTCTTCCCGGAGGGGACGCGCGGACGCGACTACTCGCTGCGCCCCTTCAAGAAGGGGCCGTTCGTGCTCGCCATCGCGGCCCAGGCGCCCGTGGTGCCCGTGCTGGTGTACGGTGCACGCGAGGTGATGCCGAAGGGGACCTTCAAGGTGCGGTCGGCCACGGTGCACGTCCACTTCCTCGAGGCGGTGGAGACGACGGGGTTGACCTACGACCGCCGGCACCAGCTGATGCGGACCGTCTGGGGGCGCATCGAGGCCGTCCTCCGGTCCGAGTACGGCATCGGGACGAGCGAGCACCCGATCGCCTCGTCGTCGGGGGAGCAGATCGCCTGATCCCGAGCGGGGTCAGAGTCAGTGGGGTCAGAGTCAGTGGGGTCAGAGTCAGTGGGGTCAGAGTCAGTGGGGTCAGAGTCAGTGGGGTCAGAGTCAGTGGGGTCAGAGTC
>DASVNI010000417.1:0-2165 GCA_036383935.1 Gemmatimonadaceae bacterium
TACCGAGACTGGCATACGGTCTCCCGGAATGCGGGTCAGATCCTGGGGTCAGATCCTGGAGTCAGACACTGGGGTCAGATACCGCAGGTGTCTGACCCCTTGGCGCGAAAGGGGTCAGAGCCCGGGCTCTGACCCCAAATAGAGCGACCTGCGAGGCTTCCGGGAGCTCGTATGCCAGTCCGAGTCCCAGGTACTCGGTACTACCTACTGGGAGTGGCAGTTCAGACCACTGGGAGTGGCCGTTGCAGTTGCTCGACGAACTATCGATTCGCCGAGAGCGTGCGGAGCCGGTCGGAGTAGCGCGTCGCCTGCACGCTGTCGCCGCGTTGGCGATAGAAATCGGCCAACGCCGCGATGATGTCGCCGTCGACCGGATGCAGCTGCAGCGCGGCACGGAGCTGGGCGATCGCGGCGTCCGACTTGCCGCTCGAGTGCAGCGCGATCGCGTTCACGTAGGCGAAGCGTGCGTTGCCGGGCTCGAGGCCGGCGGCGCGGGAGAATTCGCGCAACGCCGAGTCGCCGCGCTGGAGACGCGTCAGCACCAAACCGAGCGCGTAGTGCAGCGCGCCACTCTGCGGCGCACGCTGCAGCCCCGAGCGCAGGACGCTCTCTCCCTCTGCGTCACGCCCCAGCGTCCGATACACGTCGGCGAGGTTGACGTACGCGGGAATCGAGGAGGGCATGAGCCGAATCGCCGAGAGCAGCTCGCTCTCCGCCGCGGGCGCATCCCCTCGCTCGGCGTAGAAGGTGCCGAGCGCGACGCGGGCTTCCGAACGGTCGGCGTTGAAGCGCTGCGTCTCGACGAACTCGGTCGCGGCGCTGCGGAAGGCGTACTGTCGATCCGGACTCAATTGCTCGACGGGCACGCCGGCGAGCTGCCGCACCGCCTCGATGCGGATGGCACGCAGTGGATCGGAGAGCAACGGTTGGACGAGGGCCAGCCGTTGCTGAGGAGGAAGCCCGTCGGCGGCCTGCAGCGCACCGAAGCGGACGAGGGCACTGGAGTCGTTCAACGCGACGCGCAGAGCATCGAGCGAGGGGCCGCCCGGAGGAGGCGTCAGCTCCGCCAACGCGGTCGCGCGCGCGATGCGTGATTGCGCGGGGTCGCTGGCCAGCGCCCGGAGCTGTGCCTGCGCATCGATGGCATTCGCGTCGACCGCGGCGAAGGTCGCCGCGACGCGCTCGTGGGGACCAGGCGCCGGCTCGGGGCCGTACCACTCCTCGGCCTTGGCGGCGGCCCACTTCGCGTCGCGCGTCGTGTGACATGACGTGCACGCGTTGGGTGTGCCCAGCTTCACCGAGAGCGCAGGACGCGGGATGCGCAGGCTGTGGTCGTGGCGTGGATCGACGACCATGTACGTCGTCGTCGGCATGTGGCAGCCGACACAGGTAGCGCCGACGCTCCCGACCTGATGATGCGTGTGTTGCGGAGCGTCGTACTTCGCCGGCAGGTGACAGGTCGCGCAGACCGCGTTGCCGTCCGCCTTCAGCTTTCCGCTGTGCGGATTGTGGCAGTCGCTGCACGTCACGCCCTTCGCGTACATGCGGCTCTGCAGAAACGACCCCCAGTCGTACACCTCGTCGCGCTGCTGCCCATCGGCATGGTAGAGCGGCCGGCTGAGCAGGGCGGGGCGATAGTAGTCGAGGAATGGCTTGCCGGCCACGTAGCCGTCGGCGATCTGCGTGCGTCGCGAGTGACACTGTGCGCAGGTCTCGATCTCGCGATCGGTCACACGCGGGTGCGAGCGCTGCGCGTTCCCCGTCGCCGCGACGGGCGTCCAGCGCACGCCGCGCCGTTCGTCGAGGGGTGCGGTCAGCCCCTTCGTGGAATCGGCCTGCTGCGGGTACTTCGCGCGTTGAGCCTTCGCCCACTCGAGGTGTCGCGAGCCCGGACCATGACACGCCTCGCATCCCACGCTCACTTCGGCCCAGCTCGTACGGAACTGGTCGGAGCTGCGGTCGTAGTTCTTCCGCAGACCGGTGGAGTGGCAGTCCGCGCACATGTAGTTCCAGTTCTGCGACGGCTGCGACCAGTGCAGCTCGTCGGTGTGGGTCACGCGCTCGCCGCCGCGGAGGTGGAACCAGCGCTGGCCGTGCTCACGCTTCGGGCGTGAATCCCAGGCGATGGAGAACGCCTGCAGGCGACCCTTCGGCAGCTCGATGAG
>DASVNI010000418.1:0-17817 GCA_036383935.1 Gemmatimonadaceae bacterium
AGGACCCGTCGAGGTCGAGGGCAACCTGCCCGAAGTAGACGACACCGAACGAGGCGCCTCCGCGCGCGCAGGCGGCTCGGTCGATTGTACAGCACCGTCCGCGTCACCCTGCTCTTCCGGTTCGTCGGCGTCACGACGACCGTCTGCAACTCGCGCTGCTGGCCCTCCGGGATGTCGAAGGTGAAGGGCGCGGCGTACAGCTCATCGGTCTCGCTGGTGGGGTAGCCGTCGATCGTCCAGTAGATGCGCGCGCCTTCGACCGGCGACTGGAGCGCCACCGTGAACCGACCGCCCTTCATGAGGGTGTCGACGGGTCCGATCGCGGGAGGCACGCGATACTCGTACCCTGCCGCGTCGAGGCGGGCGAGCTGCCGTGGGAGCTGCCGCTCGGTGAAGCGTGCGAAATCCTTTCGCGCGACCGGCGTCCACGCGATCTCGGAGAGCGCGAGCATGCGCGGGAGCAGCGTGTACTCCAGCCGGGCCGGAGTCCGGACGTATTCCGTCCAGATCGCGCCCGTCACTCCCTTCACGTGCGCCGCCTCGTCAGGAGTGAGGACCGACGGCACGGGATCGTAGGCGTAGAGATCGCGAAGTGACTCGGCGGCACGCCGTGCCTCGACGTCGGTGCGCGCTGTCGGCCGGTCGTTGAAGTACAGGTGGTTCCGCGACGACGCCATGATCACATCGTGCTTCTCGCGCGCGGCGGCGATGCCACCCTCCTCTCCGCGCCAGCTCATCACCGTGGCGTTCGGGGCGAGGCCCCCTCGAGGATCTCGTCCCAACCGATGATGCGGCGGCCCTTCGTGGCGAGAAACGACTCGATCCGCTGCACGAAGTAGCTCTGCAGCCCGTGCTCGTCCTTCAACTGCTTGTCACGGATCAGCTGTTGCGCGAAGGCGGAGCGCTTCCATGCATCCTTCGGCGTCTCGTCGCCGCCAACGTGGATGTACGGACTCGGAAAGAGCTCGACGACCTCTGACAGGACGTTGTCGAGGAAGGTGAACGTCGCCTCCGTGGGGCAGAAGACGGTGGTCCAGACGCCGAACGTCTCGGCGACGCGCAGCGGCTTGTCGGGCTCGCAGCCGAGCTCCGGATACGCGGCGATCGCTGCCGTGGCGTGCCCCGGCATCTCGATCTCCGGGACGATGTTGATGTGACGCGCGGCGGCATAGCGCACCACATCGCGAATCTCGTCCTGCGTGTAGAAGCCGCCGTGACGCGTCGCGTCGTACCACTGCGGGTTCCGATCGAAGTAGTGGCCGATCGTCGTCTGGGCGCGGAACCCTCCGACCTGCGTCAGCTTCGGATACCGCTTGATCTCGACGCGCCAACCGTTGTCGTCGGTGAGGTGCCAGTGAAAGTTGTTGAGCTTGTAGGCCGCCGTCACGTCGATGTATCGCTTCACCTCCTCGACGGAGAAGAAGTGCCGCGAGACGTCGAGGTGCATGCCGCGATACGAGAAACGCGGATGGTCCTCGACCACAGCGGCTTGAAGCGCGACGGTCGTGCGCGGGCTGCGGCGGACGACAGGACGAGCGAGAGCACGGAGACCGCGATCGTCTTCATGTCTTCGAGGTTGTGGGACTGCGCGTCAGACTGAGGAGACGTCGCAGGAGTAACCCTTCCCGTCCTGGACGATGCGTCCGAAAGCGTGCACCGCATCGTGCTCGAACATCACCGTCCAGCGATCGCTGACCGCCTCGGTCCAGAGCCGACGCTTGCTCTCGAGGGTGACGAGTGGCTCCACGTCGTAGCCCATGATCCATGGCAGCGGCACGTGCGCCGCCGTCGGCGCGACGTCGGCGAGGTAGAACAGGCGCTCGTTCCCCGACTCGACGACGATGCCCTGATGATGCGGGGTGTGCCCCGGCGTGCGGCGCAGCGAGATGCCGGAGAGCAGCTCGATGTCCTCATCCACGAGCTCGAGACGGCCGGCGGTCTGCACCGGATCGTAGTTGTGCGCGAAGTAGCTCGCGGAGGTGCGCTCGTTGGTCCGATGCGCCCACTCCCATTCTCCGCGCCGCACGACGTAGCGCGCATTCGGAAAGGCCAGTACCGGCGCGCCATCCTCGCCGCGGCGCGTGTTCCCACCGGCGTGATCGAAGTGCAGATGCGAGTTGATCACGAGGCCGACGTCGGCGGCGGAGAATCCCGCTTCGTTCAGCGCGCTCTCGAGCTGTGTAGGGCCGACGCCACCGATCGGGCCGTTCTCGACGCCGTAGATGCCGAGGAACTTCTCGGTCTCCTTGTCGCCGAGACCGGTGTCGATCAGCACGAGCGCATCAGGATGCTCGACGAGGAGACAGCGCATGCCGAGCGGGATCCGGTTCTTCTCGTCGGCGGGGATCTTCCGTTCCCAGAGCGTCTTGGGGACGACGCCGAACATCGCGCCGCCGTCGAGCTGCTGCAGGCCGGCCTGCAGCGCATGCACGCGCAGCGAGCCGACGGTGCGGGACTGCACGAGAGGGAGAAGAGGCATGCCTCTGAGTCTAGCCGGTCGCCGTCACGCCGTCGTGTCCCGACCGACGGGACGAGGCATCGCAGGCGCGCGGCGCCCACGCTTCTTCCGCACTGGCGTCCGCGCGAGGAAAAGCTCGAGCTCGGACCATCGCTCGCAGCCGCGATCACGTGCGTCGTCGAGAAGGCGCAGGAGGCAGTGTGCCGTCGCGAGCGCATCGCCGGCAGCGCGATGGCGCTGTCCAGCAGGGATCTCGATGGCGTAGTGGCGTGCGACCCAGTCGAGCGACCGCGAGCGAAGCTGAGGCAGGAGCCGCCGCGCGAGTCGCACGGTGCACAGGCGGCGCCCCGTGAGCTCACGCCCGCGCGCCCGCGCCACCTCGGCGCTCACGAACCGCCAGTCGAACCCGGCGTTGTGCGCGACGAACACGTGGCCATCCAGCACGCGGAGCACGTCGTCGCACACGTCGCGGAATGGCGCCTTGTCGCGGACCATCTCCCAGGAGATGTTCGTGAGCCGCGTGATGAACGACGGGATCGATCTTTCGGGATTCACGAGCGTCTCGTAGACGTCGGCGATCTCCCCGTCGCGGACCGTCACGACCGCGATCTCGGTGATACGGTCGCCTCCCTCGGCGCGCGTCCCCGTCGTCTCGACGTCGACCACGGCGAAGCTGAGCGACGAGAGAAGGGGCTCCGTGTCGGCGGTGTGCGCGCGCCACGCGGGCGCGGCCGGCTCCGAGAGTCGCCAGGTACCGTCCACGGCACGCGCGAAGCGCGGATGGCCGCCCAACAATGAGAGCGCCATGTGCTCGGCAACCGCATCCGGCAGCACGGAGAGCTGGCACACGCTCGCGATGAGCGACCGTGATGACGCAGGGCCGCCCCGGAGATAGTCCGCCGCACGGTCCGCGAGCAGCGTGCGTTCGGGATGCGTGGACACACCCGCCGGTGTGAACGGCGCGAGTCGCGTGCCGCTCATCGGATCGACTTCGCTCACTCGTCGCGCTGCACGGGACACGTCATGCAGTGGGGCCCGCCGCCGCCACGAACCAGCTCGGCCCCCTCGAAGGTGATCACGGCGCGCTCGTCGTCCGCGATGCGCATGTCACCGGTGAGAAAGTTCACGCCCGGTACGACGCGAAATCCCGCGCGTTCCATCTCACCAAGCGTTCCGGTATTGCGCGCATACGAGAGCACGAGGCCTGGTCGCATCGCGACGAAGTTGCACCCCGAGGCCCACTGCTCACGCTCCTGCACCACGCGCCGCTCGCCGCCACAGAAGATCGGCGTCATCGGCATGCCGCACTCGGCGAGCGCGGTGAAGATGTCGGGCTTCTCGCGAAGTGTCGTCTCGCCCTTGTGCCAGTGCAGCACACTGAGGCGCTCGGCGCCGACGAAATGCGGCGGAAAGCAGACGCACAGCTCCCGATCCACCTGCGTGAAGATCATGTCGAGATGGATCGCCGTGTCCTCCTTCGGCATGACGACCACGATGATGTCCGTGACCTTCGTCCGCGCGAAGAGCAGCTCGGCGAGATGATCGATCGCGCCGGGGCTCGAGCGCTCGCTGAAGCCGATGAGGACGAGGTCTTCACGCAGCGCGTGGACGTCGCCGCCTTCGAGGGTGTAGTTCAGTCGGCGCTCGACCGAGCCGTCGTACAGGATGCCGTCGTTGCGCAGCAGCGGGTGGTACATGAAGAGCGCCTTCATGATGAGCTCTTCCGGCCACCGGACGCCGTAGCGCATCGAGCCGATGAGCGCGTGCCGGCCGACGTTCATCGCCGTGTCCCGGGTGAAGAACAGATTCGGGAGGGGCGGCAGCTCGTAGCCGAATTCGCGAAGGGTGCTCGCTAGCGGCCCCGGCGTTTCCACGCGGCCTTCGATCAGCATGGTCACGAGCTCGGCCGGCGGCAGCGCCTCGATCTCGCGGGCGAGGGGCTCGCGCGGAACGATGTGCATCGTCTCGCGGACGAGGAGGTCGCGCACCTCGCGGTTCTCCAGCACCTGGGCGAGGAGGTCCCGGACCTCGTACACCTGGCAGAAGCGCTCGAGGACGGCCGTGAACCGACGATGCTCCTTGCACGCCAGGTCGGCGTCAGGGAGGTCGTCGTACAGGTAGTCCTCGCGCGTCGTCGGCGTCACGCCGAGGAGCTCGCTACCCGGAGTATGGACCAGGACCGAGCGCAGTCGGCCGATCTCAGAGGTGACGTTCACCGTCATAGGACCCGAAGATAACCCGTTCCTCCACCTCCTGCCGCCTCGAGCGGGGTACGTACTCGCAGGCGTGGCGCGGCCGTCTGGTGCGGGTTTGAGGAGGCCGCTAGTTTGTGAACGAATTCACAAGGCTCGTCGCTATCGTGAAGCGCATCGCAGAATCAACCGTCCGCCGCCTCTCGATCTACCTGCGTTTCCTCGAGGAATTCGAGGTCCGGGGGTCCACGACCGTTTCCAGCGAGGAGCTGGCACGACGCGGCGGAACGACGTCGGCCCAGGTGCGGAAGGACCTCTCCTTCTTCGGATCGTTCGGGAAGCGGGGGCTCGGCTACTCCGTTCCCGAGCTGTCCACGGCACTCCGCGAGATCCTGGGACTTGGGCGCGAGTGGCGGGTGGTGATCATCGGCGCCGGTAAGATCGGCGCCGCCCTCGCCCAGTACCGGGGATTCCGCCAGCGCGGCTTCAACATCCTCGCCGTGTACGACTCGAATCCCGAGAAGGTCGGGCGTACCCTCGAGGGGATCGAGATCCGCGAGATGAGCCACTTCGAGAGCGACGTGGCGCGCGAGCAGCCGGAGATCGCCGTGATCGCCATTCCGGGCGACGGTGCGCAGGACGTGCTCGACCGGATAGTGCGAACGGGGATCAAGGCGGTGCTCAACTTCGCCCCGGTGCAGCTTCACGCGCCCGCCGATGTCACCGTGAAGGCGGTGAACATGGCGATGGAGCTCGAAGGGCTCTCCTTCGCGCTGAGCAACCGCGAATAGCGACGCTCAGCGCTTCCTCGCTTCACGCAACAGCGCGACGAACTGTTCGACGCTCAGCACTTCCGGCCTGTCGGCGGGTTCGATGCGGGCGGCGGTGAGCAGCTCGTCGGCCCGCTCGGCATCGAGCGCGTAGAGACTTCGCACGACGCGGCGCATCTGCTTGCGACGCATGCCGAAGGCGCCCTGCACGAGCGTACGGAATGGTCGCTCCTCTTCTGGTGCGACCAATGGGTGTACAAGTGGGGTGATACGGACGACGGCGCTCTCCACCTTCGGCGGCGGAGAGAAGGCACCTGCCGGCACGCCGAACAGCGTCTCCGCGCGCGCCACGGCCGCGACGTTCACGGTGAGCGCGCCGTACTCCTTGCTGCCCGGACGCGCGCTCAGACGTTGCGCGACTTCGCGCTGCACCAGATAGACGGCGCGGTCGGCGCGCGGGGGCACCAGCGCATGGAAGAGGATCGGCGTCGTGATGTAGTAGGGCACGTTGCCGACGAGCACGTACGGACCGGCGGCGAGCTCGCCGAGCGACACCTCGAGGACGTCGGTCTCGGCGATCAGCACATTGGAGCGCCGGGCGTAGCGCTCCCGCAGCATCGCCGCGAGGGCGCGATCGTACTCGATCGCAACGAGTCGACCGGCGCGCTCGGCGAGGAGATCGGTGAGCGCGCCGCGCCCCGGTCCGATCTCGAGGACGGTCTCGTCGCCCTGCAGGTGAAGAGCGTCCGCGATGCGTGTGAGGATTCGCCGGTCGGTCAGGAAGTGCTGACCGAGACTCTTGCGTGTTGGTGGAAAGGCGGCGCGACGTGACCCCGCGCCCTCGTCGGACGCCATCGACTCAGCTCTTGAGAATGACGAGCGTGAGATCGTCGCGCGTCGGCGTGTCGGCGGTGTAGTGGTCGAGCAGGGCGAAGACGCGCGACGCGATCTCGGCGGGCTCCTCGTCGCGATGCTGCATCACGCAGTCGAGCACGGGCTCCTCGCCGAGCCGGATCCCTTCGGCGTTGCGCGCGTCGGTGACGCCGTCGGTGAAGAGCACGAGGAGATCGCCGCCGACGTCCCACTGCCGAATCTCGGAGCGCGGCGCGTCGTCGGACATGCCGAGCGGCGGTCCGCCCGCGAAGAGGCGCTCGACGTCGCCGGCACGCGTGACGACGAAGGCGTGCGGGTGGCCGGTGTTGCCGTAGCGAAGGATGCCCTGATCCCGATCCACGACGGCGTACAGCGCCGAGACGAACATCTCCGTCGTGCTCAGCTCCTCCTTCACCGATTGATAGAGTCGGCGGAGCATCTCGGCCGGATCGTCGGTCCCCTGCGCGTGGATGGCCGACGCGCTCATGGTGAGCGCCATGATGAGCGCTGCCTGATAGCCGTGTCCGGAGACGTCGCCGATCATCACGCCGATCCGGCCGCCCGACAATCGATACAGGTTGTAGAAGTCGCCCCCGACGTCCTCGGCGGGAATGACGCGCGCCGCGACGCTGGCTTCCGGCGCAACGTGCTCGGCGTCGGGGAGGAGCTTCATCTGCAGGTCGTGCGCGAGCTGCATCTCCTGCTGGAGACGCTGCTGCTCGATCGACTGGCGCACGAGCCGAGCGTTCTGGATCGCGGCGCCGATCTGCGACGCGATGGCGGTGACCAGCTTCTGGTCGCCGGCGGTGAAGTCCTGCCCCGAGCGTCGATCGGAAAGGTTGACGACGCCGAGGGGCTCGCTGCCGTCCTGGGTGGTCCAGAGGATCGGCACAGTGAGCATGGCGCCCTTCCGGAATCCCTCTTCCGCCTTGCAGGGCATCTGCCCTTCCTCGGCGATGATCGAATGCAGCGTGCGGAAGACGTGGGCGCTCACGCTGCATTCGTCGTCGAGCGAGATGGGCGCCGTGGCCACCTCCTCGCCGCCGAGCCGCGCGATCACGTCGAGCGCGTGCGCCTCCGGGTCGTGCACGAGGATGGAGGCGCGGCGCGCACCGACCGTCTCGCTGACCTCGCGCAGAATGGTGGCGGCAGCCTCGTCGAGTGACACCGTGCGACCGAGGATCTCGCTGATCGAGTAGAGGAGGTTGATCTCCTCGTAGCGCTCGGCGAGCTCGTTGGCCGCGTGCTCTACCTCGAGCGTGTTCTGGAGATATTGCGCCACCACGGGCCGCAGAAACTTGAGGTAGCTGTCGATCTCGCGCCGTTCGATGGGACATGGTCCGAGCACGAGCCACGCGGGGCGCGGACCGGCGATGGGGACGACGACGAGGCGTCCGCGCTCGGTGGCCTCGTCGCGCACGACGCCGAGCGGAGGGAGCAGCTCGGGGGGCGGCGGGTCGGCGCGGCGCGTACCGGCGATGAAGCGGAGCGGGCCTTTGACGCCGCCATCCCGACGCCACACGGATGCGTCGCATCCTGTCGCGTCGTGAAATGCGGCGAGGACCTCGCCGAGCTCGCTCATGCGCGCGCCAGCGTCAGTCGAACGACATTGCCACCGGGTGCGGCGCCATTCGCGTCGAAGCGCTCGACGCGATCCATGAGGGCGCGCATGAGGAACAGACCGCGACCGTCTTCGCGCTCGAGGTTCTCGGGGTCGGTGGCGTCGAGGGTGTGCTCCTCCAGATTGAAGGGCTCGCCCTCGTCCATCACGTCGACGACGAGCTGGCGCGTGTCGATCTCGGCGCGCACGAGGACCCGCTTGATCGGATCCTCATTGTTGGCGCGGAGAATGGCGTTCGAGATCGCCTCGCTCAGCGCGACGGGGACATTGAGCGCCAGCTGGTGCGCGTTGTACGCGAGCTCGGCGCACGGATGGCGCACGAGATCGACGACACGCTCGATATAGGCGACGTCACTGGGGATGACGACTTCGAGCGAAACGCGCAGGCCGGCGCCGGGTGGAAGTAACGCAGCCATGGAGAGGGCGGGGGCGGCGCGGGTAGGAGGCGTCGCGCCAGGGGCGACGGTGCGCGGCCCGCCATTCGGCGGGCCGCGCGAAGAAAATCAGAAGCTCGCGAGCGCGCGGTCGCGCGTGTCGGAAATCTGGAAGAGCGTGTCGAGCTTCGTGAGCTCGAACAGCGTCTTGAGGTCGTCGTTGAGGTTCGCGAGACGGAGCTCGCCACCCTGCTCGCGGATCTTCTTGGAGAGCGAGACGAGCACGCCCAGCCCGGAGCTGTCGATGTAGCCGGTCTGCGCGAAGTCGATGAGGAACTTCTTCTCTCCGCGCTCGAGCTCGTCGAGCACTTTCTGCTTGAGCTCCTGTCGGTTGCCGACGATGAGCTGGCCTTCAACGTCAACTACGACAATCTCACCCTCTTTCTTGATCGTGAAGCTCATGTGCCTGTCTCCTGGCGGAACTCGTTCAGTGCCGTGGCGCCCACATCGCCCGCCTGCAGTGCGGTGATGGCGGCCACATTGAAGATGTCGTCAGAGGAGGCTCCACGCGAGAGATCGTTGCACGGCCGCCCCATTCCCTGAAGGATCGGCCCGACCGCTCGGGCGAACGCCAACCGCTGGACCAGCTTGTAAGCGATGTTCCCTGCATCGAGCGAAGGGAAGACCAGCACGTTCGCCCTCCCGCCGACGGAGCTGTCGGGGGCCTTTCGGGCCGCCACCTCCGCCACGAGCGCAGCGTCCCCTTGCAATTCTCCGTCCACGGCGAGCTCGGGCGATCTTTCCCGGATCAGAACGAGCGCGTCGCGGACGAGATCGACACTCGGGCCCGTGCCGCTCCCCCGAGTGCCGAACGAAAGTAACGCGACGCGCGGCTCGTCGCCGACGATGCGCCGCCGATCGCGCGCCGCCGCGAGCGCGATGTCCGCCAGCTGCTCGGCGGTTGGATAGCACACCACGGCGCAGTCGGCGAAGGTGAGGACCTCGGCCTCGTCCGACCGGAAAGGCCGAAGGTCCATGTAGAACGCGCTCGAGACCGTCTTCACGCCGGGCGCCGGGCCGACGAGCCAGATCGCGGCGCGAATGACGTCGGCAGTGGTGTGCACCGCGCCGGCGACGCAGCCGTCCACTAGCCCCCATCGCACCAGCGCGTCGGCGATGATGAGCGGAGAGCGCGAGAGCGTCGCGGCCTGGGCCTCGGTCATCCCCTTGGCCGCGCGGCGCTCGAGCACCAGTTGGGCAACGCGATCGGTGAGGCCACCAACCTTCGGGTCGATGACCTCGCAGGGAGCCGCGCCCGACACGGGCCCGATGAGCACGGGCTCGACGACTCCCGCCTCGGCGAGGGCCCGTGCGGCCTCGACGACACGCGAGTCGTCGGCTTCGGGGAGGACGATGCGGCGCCGGTGCGCCTTTGCGCGCTCCCGGACTGAATCGAGGAAGCTCACTTCGCGGCAGCCACCTTCGCGCGCAGCGCTTCGGCGACGCGCGGATGTACGAGATCGCGTACCTCGCCACCGTAGCGCGCCACCTCGCGCACGAGGCTCGCGCTGATGTAGGTCGTGTCGAGCGACGGGACCATGAACACGGTCTCGAGACGCGGCGAGAGATGGCGGTTCATGAGCGCCATCTGATACTCGTACTCGAAATCGCTGACGGCGCGGAGCCCGCGGATCAGGAGGCTGGCGCCGACCTCGCGGGCGAAGTCGACGAGGAGGCCGCCGAAGGAGCGGACCTCGATGCGCGGCTCGTCTTCGACCGTGGCACGGATGAGGGAGACCCGCTCGTCGATGGTGAAGAGGGGTTGCTTGGAGGAGTTCGTTGCCACGGCCACGATGAGCCGGTCGACGTACTCCAGGCTGCGGTGCATGAGATCTTCGTGCCCACGTGTGATGGGATCGAAGCTCCCGGCGTAGATGGCGATTCTCGAGTTCGGCACGCGGGGAAGGATCGACAGCGATCGCCGAAAAGGCAATCGGACAGGTGCGTCGTCTTCAGGGACGACGGAAGAAGGTGATCGCCGTCTGGCCGTACTGACGGCGGTCGCCGTTGCCGGGCAGCTGCTCGCCGCGCCGGTGCTCGATGCCCAGTACGCTCGCAAAGGGAACGGCGAGCCAGCGTTCGGCCAGCGCGGTCGCCAGGCCGAGGTCGTACGGCGGGTCGGCGAAGGCGACGTCGTACGCGCCCACCTCCAACCCGTCGACGAAGCGAAGAGCATCCTTGCGATGGACGCGCACCGAGTCGCCTGCCCCCAGCGTCTCGATGTTGCTCTGGATGGCGCGCAGGCTCGCCGGCGCGTTCTCGACGAGATCGGCGATTGCGGCGCCGCGCGACACGGCCTCGATGCCGAGTGCACCGGAGCCGGCGAAGAGGTCCAGAACCTTGGCGTCGGGGAGGAGTGGGCCAACGATGCTCATCCAGGCCTCGCGCACGCGGTCAGCGGTGGGCCGGACTTGCCGGCCAGTCGGCGCGGCGATGGTACGCCCGCGCCATCGTCCCGCCACGATGCGCATCGATCAGGTGCGGAAGTCGGCGAGCTTCGCCTGGAGGCGCGACACGCCCTGGAACTCGTCGCGCTCGAGCCGATACGCGATGTCGAACGGGCGAGAGAGATCGAGCTCACCGATGCGCGCGCCGAGCGACCAGCCGATCGCCTCGAGCGGCCCGTTGTCGGTCTGCAGGCGAAGCTTGAGCCCTCCCTGCCCCACGACTCTTGGCGGCGCGGCGAGACGAACGCCGCGCGTGAAGAGCATGGGGGATGGGTTGCCCACACCGCACGGCTCGAGATGCCGGAGAAGGGACTCGAAGCCAGGGGTGAGGTCCGAGAGCGCGACCTCGAGATCGATGCGGAGCTCTGGAACGAGATCCTCGGGGGTGAGCGCGGCGCGCGCGGCTTCGTTGAAGCAACGTGCGAACTCGTTCACCTGGTCGCGCGCGATGGTCACGCCTGCCGCGCTTCGATGGCCGCCGAAGCGCTTGAGCAGGTGCCGGCATTTGCCGATTCCCGCGTGCAGGTCGAAGCGCGAGATGGACCGCCCCGATCCCTTTCCTTCGTCGCCCTCGAGGCCGATGAGAACGGTCGGACGGCCGAACTCCTCGACGATGCGCGACGCGACGATGCCGATGACTCCCGGATGCCAGCCATCCTCGGCGAGGACGATCCCGTACGTGTCCTCGAGATCGAGAGCGAGCACGCGCTTGCGGACCTGCTCGAGCGTGGCGCGATCGATCTCCTGGCGCTTGACGTTGAGCTCCTCGAGCTCCCGCGCGATCGAGTTGGCGTCGTGCTCGTTCTCCGACGTGAGCAGATCCACTCCTCTGAGGGCGTGGCCGAGCCGGCCGACCGCGTTGAGGCGCGGCGCGAGGATGTAGCCGATGCGCCCCGCCGTGAGTGGCTTCCCTTCCAGCCCAGCCGACCGGATGAGGGCGCGCAGACCGAGATTCTTCGTCTCGGCGAGCATCTTGAGCCCGTAGCGCGCGAAGACCCGGTTCTCACCACGCAGTGGCGCGATGTCGGCGATGGTCGCGAGCGCGACGAGATCGAGCATCCCGTAGACGACGTTCTCATTGCCGCCCAGCGCGCGCGTGACGGCCAGCGCGAGCTTGAACGCGACGCCGACGGCAGCGAGGTCCTTGTCCTCCGAGCTGCAGCCAGGACGCTTGGGGTTGAGAATCGCGTACGCGTTCGGCAGATCGCCACCAGGAAGGTGGTGGTCGCTGATGATGACGTCGATCCCTTCGGCCTGCAGCGCGCGCACCGGTGCGATGGCGCTCGTTCCGCAGTCGCAGGTGACGACGACCGTGGCGCCCGTCTCGCGTGCGGCGCGCACGCCGGCGTCGGTGAGGTCGTAGCCGTCGAGCAGGCGACGCGGGATGAAGGGAACGACTTTCCCGCCGAGCGCCCGGAAGGCGCGCGTGAGGAGCGTCGTGGACGAGATGCCGTCCACGTCGTAGTCGCCGTGGACGAGTATGGTCTCGCCACCGCGAATGGCACGCACGAGCCGCTCGACGGCGCGATCGAGATCGAGGAGCTGCTCGGGGGGAAGGAGCTGCTCGAGACGTGGCCGGAGATATCGCTTGGCCTGCTCGGCGGGGGCGTGGCCGCGTGCGACGAGCAACCGGCAGATCGGCTCCGGCAGCTGGAGCTCGTCGCACAGTGCTCGCACGACGTCCGGATCCGGAGCGTCCGGGAGGATCCAGCGGGCGCGGGGACGCGCTGGGAGAGCGGACGCGGTCATGCGTTGAAGCTAGGTCTGGCGCGACGGACGAACAACGGTCAGCGCGTCGTCATTCTCCCGCATAGAGCAACGCGCCACACCCCTCGCACATCTCGAGGGCTCCGGTCGCCGCCATCGCCGCACGGCGCTGGGTCGGGATGGCGGTGTCGCACGCGCTGCACGACGGTCCACGAAGGGGGAACACCGTTTCGGCGCGGCGGCGAGAACGGACCTTGTCGTACTTGGCGAGCATGGCGCGAGGCACCGATTGCGCCTTGGCATCGCGCTTCTCGCGAGCCTGGGCGATCTGGCTCTCGATCTCGGCGCGCTCGGCATCGAGCGCGGTGCGCGCGTCGGACTGGCGGTGCTCGACGTCGGCCAGCGCCGACTGCAGGTCGCCGACATGGCGGCGCATCTCGACGATGCGTCCGTTGATCTGCGCCGCATCGCGCTCGCTGTCGTCGACCATCCGCTTGGTCTGCTCGAGCTGGACCATCGCCGCGTTGGCCTCGCGCGGCGTCGTCACGCTCTCGTATGCGCGCTGGCTCCGCTCCACGAGCTGCCGGTTGGAGTCGACGCGATGCATGACGTCGCGGTGTCGTGCCTCCTCGACCTGCACGGCCGTATTGGCCCGCTCGAGCTCCTGCGCGGCGCGTGTGCGCTCCCTCTCGAGCGCGTCGAGCCTGGGCGCGAGCGATGCGAGCTTCGACTCAAGCCCGTAGATCTCCAGATCATCGCGTTGAACGGCGAGCAGCGATTGGACGTCGGGGTGCATGGCTTCCGAGGTATCGGTCGACAGGGTGAACCAGAGTCAGGAGTGGATGATAACGCAGGGGTCGGGAAACTATCGAAACTGCTTCCACGAACGGCCGCCCAACCGACGCAGCTCGGCCGTCAGGCTCATCTTCTCGCGAGTCAGCTGATCCTTCTCCTCCGAATTCGCCAGCGGCAGCTCGCGATCGATCTCGCTCATCCGCTCGGCGAGCTGGCGCTCGTGCAGGAGAGCGAGACTCCCGGACACGATCTCATCGGCGTGGTCGAGTCCGCCCGGTTCGTCCAGAAGCTCCTGCATCGCCTCGACGGAATCCTGGTCGAGGTGCTCGGCCAGTGCCTCCGGGCCGGCGTCTGCGCCGAGTGCGACCATCGCCGCGAAGATGCGTCCCAGCTCGGGGTCACGGAAGTCGTCCGCGCCAACTCGCTCCACTACCTGCTCCAGGTACGCTGCTCTGTGCAACAGGACGCGAACGAGCTCGCGCTCCGCCCCGAGCGCACGTTCACCAGAGACTTTGCGGCGGTCGGCTTTGCGGACGCGGCGAACGTCCGGCGCAGGAGCCGGCTGCCCCCGCTGCTCTCGCGCGTCGGGGCGCTCGGGTGCGCCTGAGACCGGTGGACGGGCCGTTCGGGAGCGCGGAGCGAGCGCCAGCTCGCGCTCGAGCATCTCCCGCGACACACCGGCCGCCGCGCTCGCGTGGCCGAGATACAGATCGCGGGTGAGCGGGTCGGTCGTGGCGCGCAACGTCGGCAGCAGTCGATCGAGCGCCTGCCGCTTGCGCCGGAGATCGGCGAACCAGCCGCCGCGCTCGAGAATCTGGATCTTGCGCTCGAACACGTCGATGGACGACGCGAGCTGTGTCTCGAGGCCGCGAGCGCCATGCGCGCGCACGAAGCTGTCGGGATCCTCGCCTTCGGGCAGCGTCACCACCTGCACTGCGGCGCCCTGGCGCAGCAGCTCATCGCCCGAGCGAAAGGTCGCCTTGAGTCCCGCCTTGTCCGAGTCGTAGAGGAGGAACACGCGGTCGGTGTAGCGGCGAATGAGCTTCGCCTGCTCTTCCGTGAGCGCGGTCCCCATCGGCGCGACGACCGACTCGACACCGGCGTCGATCAGACGCAGCGCATCGAAGTAGCCTTCGACGACGAGCATGCGCTCGTCGCGCCGCGCCGCCTGCTTCGCCCAGTTCAATCCGTACAGCAGACGACCCTTGCTGAAGATCGTGGACTCGGCCGAGTTGAGGTACTTGGGTTCTCCAGGCCCGAGCAACCGTCCGCCGAAGCCGACGATGCGATTCGAGATGTCGTAGATCGGGAACATCAGCCGGCCGCGGAAGCGCGGGCGCGGCTCGACTCCCTCTTCCGGTACGACGACGAGGCCGGCCGCGATCATGCGTTCTTCGTCGAAGCCGAGTGTCGTGAGATGGCCGCGCAGCAGTCCAATCTCGCGTGGGGCGAAGCCCAGTCCGACGCGGTCGGCGAGCTGGCGGCTCACTCCACGCTCTTCGAGGTACGCGCGTGCGTCGCGCCCGAGGTCGTCCTCCCAGAGCATGCGGCGGAAGTATTCCGCCGCCACGCCGTTGATCTCCCACAGGGGATCGCGCTCGTCCTTCTGTTCGGCGCGCCGGCTCTGCGTCTCGACGACTTCGATGCCCGACTTCTCCGCCACCATCTTCACGGCCGTGGGCCAGTCGACGCCGAGCCGCTTCGTGAGGAAGTTGAAGACGTCGCCGCCTTCGTGACACACGAAGCAGTAGTACATCGCCTTCTTCGGCGAGACGGAGAAGTTGCGGTGCGTCCCCTGATGGAAGGGACAGGGCCCGCGATAGTCGGTGCCCTGACGCTTCAGCTCGACGTACTCGCCGATCACGGCGACGATGTCGGCGCTCTCGCGAACTCGCTCGACCGTCTCGTCCGGAATCACGCGAACACCGCGACGGTGACGCCGGCGCCGCCCTCGTTCCACGCACCCATGTGGAACTCGCGGACCCGCGTGTCCTTGCGCAGCATCTCGTTGACGACTTCGCGAAGAGCGCCCGTTCCCTTGCCGTGGATGATGCGGAGGCTCTTCAGATCCGCGCGCACGGCACTGTCGAGCGCCTGCAGGACAGCACTCTCTGCCTCCTCGGCGCGCAGGCCGAGCAGGTTGATCTCCGTGCTGGCGAACACCTCGGGCGCGTCACCGATGTAGCTGACCGCCTTCTCCTGGGGCGCGTCGGTGCGCTTCAACGTCGCGAGGGGAACGGTGAGCTTGAGCGATCCCACCGCCACCACCGCCTCCTTGCCGCGAATGTCGAGCACGCGCCCGACCTTGCCGCCGAGCGTCCCAACTTCGACGGCGTCGTTCACGGCCACCGGCCCACGCTCCGCGGGCGCGACACGACCGCGCTTCCGCTCCACGGCGCGCTCCTCGGCGTCAAGGCGATCGAGCACGTTCGCCTGCTTGGCCGCCAGATCTTCGGCGCGACGACGCGCATCGCGCCCCATCTCCTCGATCGCCTCGTCTGCCGCTTCGGCGCCCTTCTTCCTGAGCTCCTTGATCGTGCGCTCGATCTCGGCGCGCGCCTCAAGCACGTACTTCCGCGCTTCCTTCCGGCTCTCCTTCTCGACCGTGCGCTCGCGCTCGCGCACGTTGTGCTCGCGGCGGCCGACGTTCGCGATGCGCTCGCGCGCGTCGTCCTGCATGGCGGCGGCTTCGCGCTCGCGCTCCTCCAGCTCCTTCTCCTTGCGCTCGAGCCGCTCGATCAGCGCCGCCATGTCGCGCTCGCCCTGCGGGATGCGCTCCTCGGCGCGCGCGACGACATCGGACGGAAGGGCGAGCCGCCGCGCGATGCTGATACCGTACGAGCGGCCGGGCACGCCCTTGATGAGGCGATACGTCGGCGCCAGCTCGACGGCGTCGAACTGCAGCGACGCGTTGACCACCGCCGGCACCTGCGTCGCGAGCTCCTTGAGCTGGCCGAGGTGCGTGGAGGCGAGCGTGGTGGCGCCCCGTGTCGTGAGCGACTCGAGGATGGCCCAGCCGAGCGCCGCCCCTTCCTGCGGATCGGTACCCGACCCCAGCTCGTCGATGAGGACGAGGGAATCGCGCGTCGCGAGGCGGAGGATCTCGCTGAGGTTCTTGAGGTGCGCGCTGAACGTGGAGAGACTCGCCTCGATCGACTGCTCGTCGCCGATGTCGGCGAGCACGTCGTCGAACACCGGCACTCGACTCTCGGCACCCACCGGCGCCGGAATGCCGGACTGGCTCATCGCCGAGAGGAGTCCGACCGCCTTGAGCAGCACGGTCTTCCCTCCCGTGTTCGGGCCGGACACGAGCAGCGTACGCTCCTCCGCGAGGAGCGCGAGGTCGAACGGCACGACGTCGATCCCCTTCGCGAGCAGAAGCGGATGACGACCGACATGGATCTCGAAGCCGGCACGCGCGGGGACGAGCGTCGCCGGCGTGCACTGGAACTTCACGGCGTAACGGGCGCGCGCGTACAACGAGTCGAGCTCGGCGAGCGCGTCGAGGCTGTCCATCATCGCGTCGCGATGCGGACGGAGCCGATCGGTGAGCTCGCGCAGGATGCGCTCGACCTCTTCCAGCTCCTCGCTTTCCAGCTCGCGAATACGGTTGCCGTACTCGATCGCGGCTGGCGGCTCGACGAACAGCGTGCCTCCGGTGCCCGAAGCGCCGTGCACGATACCGCCGACTTGCCGGACGCCCTCGCGCCGCACGGGGATCACGTAGCGCCCCTCGCGCACCGTGACGGACATGTCCGGTGCACGGTGATGCGACTCGAGGCTGCCCATCACACGCTCGAGGATGCGAATCAGCTCACCGTGCGACGCGCGCAGCTCGCGTCGGATGCGTCGCAGCGCCGGCGACGCCTCGTCGCGTACGAGGCCGTCCTCGCCGATTGCATGCTCGATCGCTTCTTCCTCGGACTTGGCGACGACCATCCGTTCGACAAAGGGCGCGAGCACCGCTCGGAGCACCGCCGGACGGCGCTCGTCGCGCAGCGCCTCGCGCGTGCGACGTGCGGAGCGCAGCAGGATCGCGCCCGCGAGCAGCTCGGGCGCGCTCCACATGATGCCGACGACGCGCAGCCGCGCGAGCGCGTCGTCGAGCTCGGGCACGGGCTCGGGATGCCACGGCAGGTCGCCGCCGAGCAGCCCGCGCACGGCGCCCACACGGCGGTGTTCCGCCTCGAGCCACGCGAGATCGGACGACGGCGCGAGCGCGCGCACGCGTGCCGCGCCGGGCGCGGATGCGGCAAAGCCGGCGACCAGCTCGAGCAACCGCGGATACTCGAGGATCCCCAGGGCGTGCGCGTTCATCGACCTCGCCTCCGTTCGACAAAAAACCCGAACGAGACACGGTGTCCGTTCGGGTTCACCTGACAAATCATCGCTCCTCCCTCCGGCGCTTCGCACCTCCGGTCGGAGTTCCGCATGTCCGCCGTTGTGATCGCTCCTCCCTCCGGCGCTTCGCACCTCCGGTCGGAGTTCCGCATGTCCGCCGTTGTGATCGCTCCTCCCTC
>DASVNI010000419.1:0-18205 GCA_036383935.1 Gemmatimonadaceae bacterium
AGCTGTCCTGCCGTTGTGTAATCGTTCGTCGCCGTGACAATCTGGATGGCTTCGTTGTTCATCGCGGGACCCGTCGACTTCTGTACAGAGACCAACCCACGCGCGTTGTAGCTCGTCTCGTCCGTACGAATGAGTCCACTCTCGACCGGGGAATCGACCTGCTTCGGGCGCCCGATCTCATCACGCGTGATCGTCGTGACGTACCCGTTCGCGGTTGTTGTCGTCCACAGATTACCGAACCCGTCGTACGCGTATTTCGTCCCTTTTGTACGCCCGGGGAGCACAGCTTCCTGTAGCAACTTCGTTGTCGGGTCAATGGTGAAGTTGACGCGGCTCGTCGCTCCGCGGCCATCCTCTTGGTATAGCAGCTTCGGAAAAGCCCCGAGCATGTCATAGCTACGCGTGGTCCACTCGCCCGTGGGCATCGTGGTCACGTCGGCGAGGTCCCACTTGCCATTCCATTTGAAGAACATCGTCGAGACGGGGCCTCCGCTCGGGTACGGCGCTGGCGAGATCGTCCGCACGATGTCCGGCAAAGCGCGGTCGTTGTAGATCGTCTCGGTCGTGAAGTTGTTGTTCTCAATGACCTGGGTGGCAAGCAGGGGGAACGGACCCGTCCGGAGTATCTTCGTCTTTTGCGCAATGGCGTTGATGACGCTGTCCGGCGCACCGAACCGATTCACATAGAAGCGCGTGACGTCGTAGAAGGGCGCCTGGAGCGGCCCGTCGATGGAGGTGTATGCGTTCTGGATCGGCGCCCCCTGGGTGCGGCCCACAGTGTCGGACGGGCTGAAGCTGGTGCAGATATTTTCCGTCAGCGGTGCGTCACACTCCTTAGTCAGTTTGCCGAGCGTGAAGTACAGACTCAGGCTGCCCGGCTGCATGGTGGTGATGCGGCGCAGCGTCCGCGTCGCCGCCGGATTCGTGACGATGGGTTCGTACGCATACGAGGTGAGCATCGTCTCCGTGTTGGTGCTCGCCAGGAAGCGCAGCGACTCGACCCACCCCGTAGGTGCGGTGACGTAGACCGGCTGGTCGACAATGGTCGGTGTGCCGACGAGGTGTACTTCAGCGAGCATCGGCTTGCCGGCGACGGTCGTGTAAGTGAGCTGGTACTGGGGACCAGCGACGTTGTTCGGCGTCGGGACGGTGATGAGACTGACCGCGCCGCTGGTATACCCGAACGTCGTGCGGTGCCCGAGCGCGTTCACCGTGCCGATGTGAAGCCCGGTCCCATCGAACTCGGTGTATGCACCGTTCGAGAGCCGACGCTGGTATTTGTTCGTTGCGACGTCGTAGAGGAGCGTATCTGGCCCGTCGAGCGGATTGACGACGGTGTATTCGCCAGACTTGCCGGGCGTCGGCGTGAAGACGCGGGTGCTGCCGTCACCGCCGACCCAGAGCTTGGTCGTCGCGCCCGGCATGCTCAGAATCTGCTCGACCCCTTCGAGCCACCATCCTCGGCCGTACGGACTGTCGACCCGGTTGACGATGGTCACGGTGCCGTTGTCCGAGACGCTGGTCGTCACGCTGTTGACCGTGGCGTCGAGCTGCAGCGTGTACGGATACACGCCGGTCACCAAGCTTTGTGCGACTCCGTCGACCGGGATGGTGATACGGCAGGTCGGTAGTGTGCCGCTCGTGCACGAAGAGGTCCACGCGATCGGCGACAGGGTCTGCGTTACGCCGTTCAGAGTGAGCTTGGGGGTCAGCTGCGTCGGCGAATATCCTGCCTGGACGATCGTCACGTCGGCCTCGATCACGGCCGTGGCGTTCGCTGTACTACTGAGGAAGAGGAGCCTGGGCTGCCTCGTCTTGTTCATCGTGGTGACGGGAGGCAGCGGATACGCAACCCGCAGGTCACCGCACTCGTACGACGCCCCGCCTCGAGGGAGCGGCATGTCGAGACATGCATCGCGTGCCACCGACCCGTTCAGGTTGGCCGAGCGCGACGCGACGACGAATGGCTTCGTGGTGGGAAGGGTGATGTTCAGATTGAGGATGGCGGCGTCAGCGACGCCTGACGCAGCGCTCAGCTGCACCGTACCCGTCTTCGCGCTCGCGTTCGTGGAATAGGGGACGAGGATATTCGTGGACTTCTGTCCGCCCAGATCCGCGGTGCCGCGGTAGTTACAGACCGCCGCTCCCGTGCAACTGGCGATCAGCTTGAACGTTTTCGTCGGCGCTCCTGTCGGCGCCAGATTCTGCACGGTGAAGGAGTAGGATGCCGCACCGTTGTTGGCCGCCACCTGGATCGGAGCCGAATTCTTCGGTGTGACCAGAACACCGGTGTCGGAGGAAGGCGGCTGAATGATCAGGTTCGTCGGCGTGATGGTGTACTGCCCGCTCGCTGACGCACCCACCGTGGACGCGGTGAGCGTAATGTTCTGCGTGACGCCCGCCTGTCCGGGCGTGAAGGAGACCGTCACGTCCTTCCCCTCGAGCCCCTGGAATGACAATTGTGGCGCCGCGGGCGGGCAGTTGTTGTTCAGCGAAGGACAGCTCGTCGAGAGCGTATAAGTCGATGGACCTTGACTCGTGTTCGTCACGGTGAACGTGACAGACGTCGGAATCCCCGTTGGCGGACTATACGTCCCGCTCGTCGGAGCGACTGACACGCCCGGGGCCCGTATGTCCATGAACACCCGCGCATTGTCGCTGACACCCTGGCCCGAGACGTCGAGCTGAACCCAGCTTCCCGTGTTGGGAGGTGGCCCATGGGTGTCGAACGACATGCTGAGCGTCGAATTCCCCTTCGGAATCGTCACCGTCGTCACGCTAGGCGTGCAGGTGACATACGTGCCAGAGCCGGAGCACGATTTCGTGACCGTGAACGGCGCGGTGCCGCCGGTCCATACGACGTCCCACACCTGGGTCGGCGAGGGCGAGGTCCATGAATTCTGGATGACCGTCGTGCCCTTGGGGCTGAGCGTGAGCGTTCCCGGCACGGCGGTGATGCTGAACGTCTTCGTCGTGGCCAACCCGGAATTGATGTCAGTGATCGTCACGCTGACGTTGCCAGTGCCCGGGGCGGTCGCGATGAATGTGACCGTTGCGTTGACGGTTCCATTCGTCGGGACAGTCGTCGGCTGACCAACGCCGGGGTTGATCGAGCACTGCGAGAGAAACGTGATGGAGCCGCAGTCGATCGAGAACTGCAGGGGGGCGGTCGATGGAGTCGTCTTATTGTTTCTCGCGGTGACCTGAGTGGTCTGTTGCACGCCAACGATCATGTTCACCGAAGTCGGAGCCACCGTGAACGTCGGTGCGGATGCCGGAGGTGCAGTGACGACAACGCTCAGCGCTGCCTGATCGCTCGGGGTTCCGCCGACGGTCACGGCACTGACGGTGACGCTCCCGGTGCCTGCGGTCGCCCCAGTGCCGTAGTTGACGTTGAACCGCTGCACCAAGCCACTATCGAGGCTGATTCGTTGCGTCGACCCGGTACAGGTCGCAGGCGCGGTGCATCCGATTGTTACGTCGTAACTGGTGATCGTCCCGGGGGGGAGCGTGCCGCTGTTCGTCACATCGAACGGCTGCACGAGCTGCGTGACGTTGGTGGACTGGCTCGTGCTCTGGCCTTTCGGCGTCACCGTCACTTTCGGCTGGCCAACCGTCACGACGGTGAACGTCAGATCATTGGACGTCCCATTGGTCATGTCGTCCACGTGCATCGTGATCGTAGACGTTCCGGCGCCGCTCGGCTGAAAGTTCGCCGTCACCGTCGTCGTTTGCTGCCCGCCGACCGGTACCAGCTGACCGGCGGCTGGATTTGAGTTGCAGGCGACCCACGTCTGGTTCGAGCAACTCACCGAGAACCTCAGTTGAGCGCTCGTGCCCGTTGCATTGTTGTTCCGCACCGTGAGGGGAACGTTCGACGTCACACCCACGACGGCGTTGACGCTCGTGGGCGGAGTGACGAAGGACGGCGCATTGGGCGGGGGTGGTGGCGAGACGTCGACGTCGATGTATCCGGCATCCGTCACGGTGCCGGAGGTGGCGGTGAAGTTCACCCTGCCCATGCCACCGGTGTTGCCAGTGCCGAACGGCACTGTGAACGTCTGGGATGCTCCGGGTGCGAGAGGAGAGGTGGAGTTGGAGTAGGTGGCGCAGACAGCGGGTGCCTGGCAAGTTCCGGAAACAGTGAACGTCCGCGTTACTCCGTCGGTACCGGTGTTCTTGACACTGAAGTTCTGAGACGGTCCCGTCGTCGTGTTCGCCGGCCATGATTGCAACGCTCCGTCCGGTGTGACGGCGACGCCCGGACCGGTGGTTGTGACATTCACGGTCGCGCTGCTCTGCAGCCCCCCGTCGTCCAACACCGTGACGGTCATGACTCCCTGACCCGGCGAGGCACCGGTGCCATAAACCGTTACCGTCGTCGATGCGGCGTTCGCGACCGTCACGAATTTCCCGGCGCTCGGATTCGTCCGGCAGTCCGATACCGGCGCCGTTCCGCAATCGATCACGAAGGTGAAGCGCGTGCTCGCGCCGCTGTTGTTCCTCACCTGGAAGGTCGTGTTGCCCTCCACCGTCGGCGCCACGATGAGTGTTCGGCTCGATGGCGTCCACGATGGCGGGGATTGCGCTAGCGCCGACGTGGCAGAGCTGAACAACGCGCTCACGACCAGCACGAGTGCGACGGACCAACGAAGGACAGTGCCGCGCGATGTGTCGAATGCCGAGCGAGGAGTGCGAGAAGCCGTCATTGGGAGCGCCACGGAGATGGGGAGAGGTGAATCGTTGCTCCGCCGAAGGCACCGGTTGTACCAGATGCCGCCGTGTTCCAACTCGTTGTCAGCCGTAGCGTTGCGCTGCAAGGCTCCTCGCTGCAGCGCATCCAGTAGCGCTACAGGTGCGCACATGTGCGCTACTCGCGGTGCGTCGCGCGATGCAAAAAGGTGATGCGTCCTGCGCATCACCCGATGAAATCGATGCTCCGCTCCACCGACTCTGGCACGGTGAGCCGATATCGTTTCATTCTTCTATAGAGTGTCGTCCGGTGGATTCCCAGCTCGTCCGCCGTGCGATCGGTGTCCCACCGGTTCCGCTCCAACGCATCGGTCAGCTCGCGCCGCTCGGGTGCGTCACAAACGAGCGAGAAGTCGGGCTGTAGTCGCAATCCGAGCGCACGACGCAGCCCCGTCGCCGTCACGCGCGTGCCACACAGCGCTGCCACGAGCGACATCACATGACGCAGCTCGCGCACGTTCCCCGGCCAGTGTCGGTCGCGAAGGAGGTTGGCCGCGTCTTCGTCGAGCGTCACATGGCCATTGCCGTCCATCCCGAGGAAGTGGCGCGCCAGGAACGGAATGTCGTCGCGTCGCTCGGCCAGAGACGGGACCTCGATCACGACTCCGGCGAGTCGATGCAGCAGATCGTCGCGGAAGCGACGTTCGCGTGCGAGCGCTGTCATGTCCTCGTTCGCCGCACTCACGAGCCGGAACTGGCTCCGCGCGTTCGCGCGCGCCCCAACGGCGCGGTACTCGCCTGTCTCGATCGCGCGCAGAAGCTTGGCCTGCACGGAGGTTCCCATGCTCGCCACCTCGTCGAGGAAGAGCGAGCCGCGGTCCGCCTCGGCGAGATATCCGGGGTGATCGGATACCGCGCCAGTGAACGCGCCCCGCACGTGGCCGAACATCGTCGCCTCGAACATCGAGTCGCTCACCGCCGCGGCATTGAAGCATACGAGCGCCCCCGGCCGGCCGCTCAGCGCGTGCACGGCGCGTGCGACGAGCTCCTTCCCCACACCGGTGGGGCCGAGAATCATCACGGGGAGCATCGTCGGCGCGACAGCGAGCGTGAGCTCGCGCACGGTGCGCATCACCTCGGAGTCACCGAGGAGAGCGCCGAGGGCGATCTCGGCGCGCGACGAGGGACCTGATACGGTGCTCATGGGGCGAGCTGCAGCGAGCGCTGCTCGAGGGGATTGCTGATCTGGGCCGCATCCTCGTCGGAGCGGATCACGCGCGGAGTGAGGAAGATGAACAGCTCTGTCTCGGTGGTCTGGCGGCTGACGTGACCGAACAGCGCACCGATGATCGGGATGCTGGACAGTCCGGGGATACCGCGCGAGCTCTCGTCCTTCTGCCTGTCGCGCAGCCCGCCCAGCACGACGGTCTGCCCGTCTTTGATGAGAAGCTGGGTCTGCACGGAGCGCGTCGAGATCACCGGAGCGTTGAACGCGGTCTCGGTGGTTGCGCTGCTCACTTCCTGTTTCACCTCGAGCTCCACCGACCCGTCCACGCTGATGGACGGGCGCACGGTGAGCTTGGTTCCGACATCCTTGTACTGCACGACCTGGTCACGGATGGCCTGATCGGTCGGCAGCGAGCGCGACACCTGGACGAAGGGGCGCTGGGTGCCGACGACGATCTCTGCCTCCTGGTTGTTCGCCGTGAGCACCACGGGGCGGCTCACGATGGCCACGTGGTTCTTTCCCGCCATGTTCTGCAGCGTCGCGTCGAGGTTGATGCCGCCTATCTTCATCACCTTGATGGCGAAGGCGCCGAGTCCCGCGTCTCCGGCGCCTGAGATGCTGCCGGTGGCAACCGTGCCGAGGGTCTTCGAGATCATGGTCTCGCCAACATCGGTATTGGTGCCCAGACCGGTGGATTGCCCCCGCTGCACCTCGGCGATGAGCACCTCGATCATCACCTGGAGCGGTCGCGTGTCGAGCTGCCGGACCACGCTCTCGATCAGTGCGTAGTCGGTGCGATTGGCGCGCACGAGGAGATTGTTGGCACGGGCGTCGGGTACGATGGTGACCTCGCCGGTGAAGCCACCGCCGGTGATCGTGGTGTTGGGGCTCTGCGCCGTGACGACAACGGGCGGCTGGCTCTGGTAGGGCTGCGTCTGCATACCGAGCGGCGGGATCTGGTTCTGCCGCAGCTCGTCGCCGAGGGTCGGACGTCGGCTCGCGTCAGTTCGCGCGACGCCCTTGCCGTAGAGCGCGTTCACGGTGTTCGCGACGTCCGCAGCGCGCGCATGCTTGAGCGGCAGCACAAACAGCTCGATGTTGCCAGCGCCGCGTGGCATGGCGCTCGGGCTCATCTGCATCTGGTCGGGCTGCGGCGGCTTTGGTGCCTCCTTCGGCCGCGCGCGGTACACGCGGCCGATGGTGTCGTTCACGAGCTCGTAGTTTTGCGAGTCCAGAAGACTCTGGAGCAGCCGCGGTACGTCGGCGCGCGGCAGGGGACGAGGAGTCTCGAGCGTGACCATCGGGCCACCGGGTCCGCTGAACAGAACGGGGCGATCGAGGTACTGAGCCACGAGCTGCACCGCTGCGCGCAGCTCGGTGTTCACCAACCTCACCGTGACGCTGTCCTTGTCTCCGGCAGCGCGCTGCGCGCCAGCGGTGCGCGCGGCCAACGACGCGCACGCGACGAGTGCCACTCGACGCAGCACGAAGGCGAAGCGTGTCGGCACTCGGCTGTCGCCGCCCGCCAGTGAGGCGTGCGTCATGGGCGGTTCTGCGTGAGAGTGAGCCTCCAGGTGGTATCGGGTGCCTTGATCACGACGGTATCCTTGCCGACGCTGCGCACCGTGAGCTTGTCGAACGTGACGCCGGAACGGACGATGGTGCCGGCTGGCTGCCCCGGGATTCCGTCGACGATCGCCTGCCAGGGCGGGCCGCCGACGATTGCCTTGAGGACAAGTAGAGGCCGCACCGGCGGTGCGATTGCCGTAGGCCCGCCAATCCCACTTTCCACTCGCGCGTCGTAGCGCACCTCCGATGGCCGGTTCACGAGCCGGAAGGGGTCGTTCGCCGCGGTGTTGCCCGCGGCGGTCCCGAGCGAGTCGTCACTCACCATTGCGGCGCGCGCATTGGCGGTGACGACCACGGACGCGTGCTCGGCGGCTGCTTCTCCGACGGCACCGATGCGCGCTGCGGCTGCAAGCAGCGAGAGCACGGCCACAGCGAGGGTGATCGCTTCGCGACGTTGCATGGTCATGTTGCTCCTGGCCGCGACGCCCGCCGCCGGCTCGTGGTGGAGTCCACGCTCGTGGAGTCGGGTGACTTCACGGCGAGCGCCTCGACGAGAACCTGGAAACGGAGCGTCTCGGGGCGCTCGTCGGTAACGAGCACGTCGGCCGGGGTAACAGTGAGCTCTCGGACCGCCAGTCGCGCATCACTGATCTCGATCGTCTCCAGCAGATCGGAGAGATGTGTCACGTCTCCCGCGGCAGTGAGCGTGACGGCGACGCGCGCGTAGCCGGACCGGAAGAGCGTATCGGGTCTGATCTGGACCGCACTGACCTTGATGCCAAGGTCGTCCGCGATGTCAGAGACGCGAGTGGCGAGCGCGGCACCTGCGGCACCCACGGTGGGCGCCTCGATCAGTCGTTCGCGCACAGCACGCGCGCGCGCCGTGTGTATCCGTGCGCTGTCGCGCAGCGCCGGCAGCAACCGAAGCTGTGCCTGGAGCGATGCGACTTCCGTCGTCAGCACAGCGGCGCTGCCTCGCGCCTGCTGATCCCACTCGCGCCAGCGCGGGAGCACGCGCGACCCCACGATGATGAGGGCCATGCCGAGCGCGCCGCCGATGAGCGTGCGTCGGTCGCGCGGCGAGAGAGCGAGGGCCCCGGTCATCGGGTCCCTCGCGAGCCACGCACGTACGTGAATCGGAGCGACGCGCGCTCGAGCTCCACTCCGGTGACGATCTCGCGCATCACTGGGCCAGCCATCTGCACGCGACTCATGAGGGGAATGTCCGAGATGGCCTCGAGTGCGCCCGCTGCGCGCGGTGCGAGCACTGTCAGAGTGCCGCCGAGCGAGTCCGCGTGGAACGCTGTAATGGCGGTCGACTCCGGCAGCGCCATCGCGAGTTCGGCGAGGAGGAGCGTCGCAGAGTGCCGAGAGCGCTCGAAAGAGGCTACGCTTCCCAAGGTCGCTGTGGAGGTTGCGAGCGTCGACTGTAGGGTGCGCAGCTCGTGCTGCTTCCGACTCAACGCGCTGAGTTGCGCGCGCGCGCGATTGGCGCGCCGGCTCGCCAGCGCGCCTGGGGCCCAGGCGGCCGCGACGAGCCCCGCCACTGCGATGGCGATCCACAACTGCGCGCGTCGTCGCGCGAAGGTCGCGCGTCGCACCGCGTCGGCATGCTCACCGAGAACGAACGAATCGGAGGAATGCAGGCGCGTCGCGGCGTATGCGTCGGCAAACGCAGGCTCGATCCGGTCGGGTAGGCGGACTGCTCCTCCGAGTGAGGGAGTACCGGTGACCGCGCGCTCCCGCCAGATCCTGCGCGGCATTCCCGATGAGTCGTACACCACGTGTAGCCGGGCACCGTCGTCGGCGAGGTGCAGGTGCGCTCCGTCCTTCGACCCGTCAGTGTTCGCGTCTGGATCGGCGAGATGGCCGAGTGCGGCGGCAACTGGCGCAACTCCGACCAGTCGCACGTGCTGCGCGTGACACGCCTGGGCGAGGTCGCGCATCACGTTGTGATCGATTGCCGCCACCCAGAATGCGTCGCCGACACGAATTGGCGCCGAGAGCCGCAGCTGCCCGCCCGCGCCTACGAAGAAGCGATCGAGGCTTTCAGCGACGACGGCGATCTGCTCCGCCTCCGAGTGCAGGCGCGGCAATCCGTGCAATGGACGGAGCTGCGCTTCTAGGGTACCAACGACGCAAGCCACTCGGACGCGACCTCGCAGGACCAGCGGACGTTCTGCGAGTGCCTTCTCGACGACCGCAGCCAGCGATTCCTCGGATCGGTTGCGCGCGAAGGAGCGATACCAGATGAGTACCCCCGAGCGGTTTACTCCCGCGATGCGAATCTCGTTGCGCGAGACACCGATGCCGATGCTCGTCGGTCTGGCGAACACCTGACGGATCGAGCGCGCGGCCGATCTCATTGTGTTCGCCTCCGCACCACGAGGAGCCGGTTCGCATACCGATCGAGCCGCAGCTCCGTCGCGACGGCAATCGCAGGGCTGCCGGCACTCGCCGTCACCGTGAGAATCCAGCCGTCTGGTTCGATGGTCGTGATGAGCGAGAGCTCCTGGAAGTGGGTGAGGATCGAGTCCGCCGACGCTGGGCTCACGCGACCGCGGAGTACGTTGAGATCGCCGATCCAGGCGCCATTCGCCCGGTCGGTGAGCACCTGGGTCACCGTGGCGGCGGTGAAACCGGGGAGGGCCGCGAGGACGGATGCCGGCGCAGTGGTGAGGCAGATGCGCGAGGGTTCCACGGTGAGATTGGCGGTGAGGTCGGGACGTGCCTCGAGCCCGCGTATGAGTGTCAGCTCCTCCACCGACACGAGCGAACCGTTGCGCGGTGCCGGACGCTGGTTCGCCGTATACCATGCGCGCTCCGCTCCGCTCGGCCTCGGGAGCTCGTCCGCGTCACGCCAGTCGATGATTGCATCGGCGAGCGCGTCCGCCACAGTGGAGATCTCCGTCTCGCCGAAGTACTTGCGTAGCAGAGTGTCGCTGGCCGAGTTCACGTCGATCCTGCTGCCCACTGCTTGCAGCGTCGCTCGGCACTCCAGCTGTGGCGGGAGCGACAGCGTGACAGCGACGTCGAGCGTGCGCCATACTGCCGGCAGCGCGGTCGGCGACGTCCTCGCGAGTGTCGCGTCGAGTGCTTCGCGCATTTCGGCGACGCACCCCTCGACGATCCAGTAGGCGCGCTCCGCGTTGGCACGATTCCGCGTTGCTTCGTAGGCGGAACGGCCACGCAGCACCAATGCCGTCGCGAGAATGGTGCAGACGGTGAGGAGCCAGAGGACGGCGCCGAGCGCGAAGCCCCCACGGTGGGCACGAGAATGCATCACCGGCCCGCCACCGGCAGGAACATCGTGTCACCCGGAGTGACGAGCGCCATCGCCGCCGGCGGCACGATACTGCTGCCCCACTGCCTGACCCATAGCTCCCGCGGCCCGCTCACGTCGAGATAGCGCAATGTGCCCGCACCCGGCCGCCGCGCGAAGCGGAGCACCTCACCCGTCGAGAGCGTCCCGACGAGCGAAGTACTGTCGGGCGTCATGTCGATTGCCACCGTGACGCCACATGGCTCGAGCCAGCCGCCGGGCTGCTCGCACAGGCTGCGGAAGCTGGCGCTCGTCGAGTCCCCAACGAATCGGCTCAGCGAATCGGGGCGCACGTCCGCCTGACGGGTGAGGGCGAACAACGTGCGCGTCGCGTTCGACCGCTCGTCGGTGGCGCGTGCCGAACGTCCGAGCGCTGTGCCTGCATCGTCGATCTGCCCGAACAGTGCACGCCCGATCAGAAGCAGCATGCCGGCGATCGCGAGCCCGACCATGAGCTCGATGACGGTCATGCCGCGGCGCTCAGTTGCCATTGGCCGGCGCCGGGCGATAGACGGTCGTGCGAAGCACGACCACCCTCGTGAGCGTATCGAGCACGGTGAGCGTGTACAGTCTCGCGCGCGGAGCCGCGATCTCGAGGTCCCACGCGCCGACGCGGGCCCGGCCGAGCCGCATCGCGAGTTCGCCGTTGCTCCAGAGTGTCGCGCGATCGAGGAGCTGCGCTGCGCCGAGCACCTCGCGCTCGGCGGCGCGGCCGCGGCTCGCCGTTGCCAGCGTCTCCGTCAGCAGGGTCACGAGTGCGACGCCCGCGATGCCAAGGATGGCAATGCCGAGCATGACCTCCAGCATCAGCATGCCACGCCGCATCGCGCTCACCGTCCCACCATCGCCGCGGAGTCGATGGGCGGGCGGGGCTGGCCGGTGAGCCGGTCGATGCGCGCTGCAGAGTTTGCGAGCACGGTACCATCCGGCATCGCCGTCGCCAGCGAGAAGACGGTGTCGAGCTGCAGGGCGACGGACACTGGACGCCCCGTCCGCAACGCCAGAGTGCGAGCGTTGGCGATGCGGTGCGGCGTATCATCGGGCGGAACGACTTTGCCAGGGAGCGCGAGTGCGGCGACGCTCGAGACGAGCCCGAGCACGACGACCACGACGAGCAGCTCGATCAGCGTGACGCCGCGGCGGAGCCGACGCTGGCCTCCCTGCCACCATTCACAGGAGTGGGTGCGTGACGTCATGTGGTCGGCCGCACCGAGTACACTGCTTGCAGCAGAGCAGCGGCGACGAGCGCCACGACGGTCGCAAAGCCGAAGATCAGCATGGGCTCAAGGGCGCGAACGAACGTCTTCGTGATGCGCTCACTGCGCTCCTGCTCGAGCTTCGCCGCGTGCGCGAGCAGGTCGCTGACGCGGCCCGTCTCCTCGCCGGCACGAAGGAGCTGCACCGCGGTCGGCGTGAGGGCGTCGCTCGCGATGAACGCGGCCGAGAGAGACCGTCCGGCTGCGATGTCGACACTTGCGAGCCCGAGTCGGCGTTCCATTGCCGCGTCTCCGGCGGAGCGAGCGGAGAAGCGCAGCGCGTCGATCACCGGAACGCCGCTTTCGAGCAACGCGGAGAGCGAGAGCGCCGCGCGAGAGGTGGCAGCCGAGCGGCGCGCCGTGCCGATCAACGGCAGGTTTCGAAGAAGCTCGTGCCAACGCGATCGACCCCCATCCGTGGCGACCCACGCCTTCCACACGACGACGCCAGCCGCGAGCAGCGCGCCCCCGGGCAACGCCGCTGCACGCGCGACTTGCGATGCACCGAGCACGATCCGCGTCGCGGTTGGCAGCTCCTGATTCAGGTCCGATAGGATGTCGGCGAACCTCGGCAGTACGACGCCGACGAGGATCGCGATCGACGCAACGCCCGCGACGGCGAGGATCGCCGGATACGTGAGGGCCGCCTGCAGGGCGGCGCGCGTGGCTGCGCTCGACTCCATGAGATCCGCCGCGCGCCGTACTGCCGGCCCAGCCGCACCCCCCGCTTCGCCCGCCTGCGCGATACCGACGACGACCGGCGGGATGGCGATCGGTGCAGTGCCCAGCGCGGTGGCGAGGCTCGCACCCTCCCGGACGCGCTGTTGGAGGTGTGGGATCGCCACGCGCCAGCTTGGCGGTGCGAGGTCCTCGAATGCGCGCAATGCGCGCGATACGGGAAGCCCTGCGTCCAGGAGATCTCCGAGCACGCGCAGCCCGAGCGCGAGCTCACGCACTGGAATCGACGCTTGCTGCATCCTTACGGCGCCCGCGAGCTCGACTTCGATTGGGAAGAGTCCCTGGTCGATGAGCTGTCGACGTGCTGCGCTGACGTTGGCCGCGTCGATGCGGCCGGCGCGCACGACGCCGTCGGAGTGGGCGGCGCGATAGCGAAAGACGCTACCCGCGCCCTCGCCGGCGGTGGGCGTCTGCTCGTGAGTGCGCGTGGCGCTCATGGACCGACGGGAGCTGGCGAGCCCACCGCGCCCACCGGCCCGTTCCACGAGGTGATGTCGGCATCCTCACCCGTGCCACCCGGCCTGCCGTCCTTCCCCAGCGTATAGAGATCGTATCCCGTGGAATTGGACTGCCCAGGCGACATGTACACGTACGGCCGCCGCCAGGGGTCGAGCGGAACGTTCTGCCGGAGGTACGGCCCCTTCCAGTTCACTGCCGGTGTGCCGCCAGTCGGTACGGAGCGCAGCGCGTCGAGCCCTTGCTGCGTCGTCGGAAATTCCTCGTTGTCCAGCTTGTACGCATCGAGCGCGAGCGCCAGGATCTCGATCTGGCTCTTGGCCGAACTGCGGCGCGCCTCGCCGACGTTGCCGAACAAGGACGGCGCGACGACTGCCGCGAGCGTGGCGATGATGGCGATGACGACGAGCAGCTCGATGAGCGTGAACGCGGCGCGCCGAGCGACACGGTGCGCCCGCCGATCAATCCTGAACGACACGGAACACCTCCTCCACCGTGGTGAGCCCTGCCTGCACCTTCTGCCAGCCGTCCTCGCGCAGCGGTACCATGCCGGCGCCGATCGCTGCGGCGCGCAGCTCGGCGCGCGGCTTTCCACCGGCGATCGCGTCTTTGACCGCGTCGGTGACGAGGAGGAGCTCGAAGAGGCCGAGGCGCCCACGAAATCCGGTACCGCGACAGGTTGAGCACCCCGCGCCGCGACGGAGTGCAGTGCGCCCGACGGGTCGACCGGCGAGTGCGGCGACCTGACCGGGGTCGGGATTGTAGGCGGTGATGCAGTCTTCGCAGATTCGCCGCACGAGCCGTTGCGCGAGCACGCCCTCGACCGTTGCCGCGACGAGGTAGTCAGGAACGCCGAGGTCGAGCAGACGTGGGATCGCGCCAACGGCGTCGTTCGTGTGGAGCGTGCTGAAGACGAGGTGTCCCGTCATTGCCGCCTGCACCGCGATCTCCGCGGTCTCCTGATCGCGCATCTCACCGACCATGATGACGTCGGGATCCTGACGCAGGATGGCGCGCAGCGCGGAGCCGAACGTCACTCCGGCCTGACGGTGTACGGGGACCTGCGTGATCCCACCGAGCTGATACTCGATCGGATCTTCGACGGTGATGATCTTCTCGGCCGGCGCGTCACGTCCCTGGAGCGCGGCGTAGAGCGTGGTCGTCTTACCGCTTCCCGTCGGGCCGGTGACGAGTAGCATGCCGTGCGGGCGGCGCGCGAGGCGCGTGACGTGCTCGTACACGGTACCGCCCATCCCCAGCTCCGTGAGAGCGACGGGGCGACCGCCGCGATCGAGCAGTCGGAGCACGACGCTCTCGCCGTACATCGTCGGCACGGTGGACACGCGGAGGTCGAGCTCGCGCGCTTCGAGTCGCACGCGGATGCGCCCGTCCTGGGGCCGGCGCCGCTCGGAGATGTCGAGCTCCGCGAGGAGCTTGATGCGCGAGACGACGGCGTGATGCAGCGTCGGTGGCGGCTCCGGCGCCGGCGCGAGCACACCGTCGAGCCGAAAGCGCGCGGACAAACCGTTGCGCGTCGCCTCCAGATGAATGTCGCTCGCCGCGGCGTCGTATGCGTCGCGCACGAGCAGGTTCACGTATCGGATGACTGGAGGCTGGTTCGCCAGATCGCGGACATCCGAGGCGAGATCGTCATCCCCTGTCGCGGCGCGCGCGAGCTCGATCGAGCGCTCGGCGCTGGTCGTGAGCCGCTCGATGTGCCGCACGACATCGGCGTCGGGCGTGTCACGCGCGATGGCAGGACAAGCGTACGCGAACGCGAGCTCCTCGATACCGCCGGGTAGCGCGGCCGGCGCGGAGGCGACGACCAGCGTGCCGTCGTCCGCCCACTCGACGGGACAGATCCGGTGGTGCAGCAGGAAGTCGCGCGTGAGCCCTGGTGCGAGCACCACGGCACGCGGCACCTCGGGGCCTTGGGTGGTCGGTGTCATTGCCCATCTCTAAGGCAACGCACGGACCAGAGCTCGTCGCGATGCTAACTCGTTGTCATTGTTGCGCGAAGGACCTTCACGCGACGTCGCGTCGGCTGTGGCGCAACAGGGGAAGTGCGCGTTGCGACATGTAGCGCCACACCTTCATGTCATGCGACGTCGCTCTGCTCCCCGCTCAGGCTTGCCGGCGCTTCACGCTCGATGCGACGTCGGTGCCGATGCAGCGTCGTTCGATCGACGTTGAGTGCGCGCGCGGCGGCGCTGATCGACCCTTCGCGCTCGATCGCATCGGCGATCCGCTCGGGCGTCAAGGTGCGCGCGGACTCGGCGAAGCGATGCAGCCCGAGGCTCTCATCCTCGCAGTGGGCCAGCGTGAGCTCCGGTGCGCCCTGCGCATCGACGAGGATGCGATGCATCGCCGAGTCGAGCTGCCGGAGGTTGTTGGGCCAGTCGGCGCGCTGGAGTGCGTCCATCAACTCCGGATGGATACACGGCGGCGCATCGGAGCCCGCGCGACGTGCATGCGCGGCGAGCGATTGCGTCGCGAGCAACGGGATGTCGGCGCGCCGTTCCCGCAGCGTCGGCACGCGTACGCGGAAGGCACAGAGCCGCGCGTGTAGATCGGGAAGGAAGCGACCCCGCTCGACCTCCTGCTCGAGCGACACGTTCGTCGCCACGATGAGCCGCACGTCGACGCGCATGTCGCGATCGGAGCCAATGGGGCGAAACTCGCCGCGCTCCACGACGTGGAGGAGCTTGTACTGCACCGCGAGTGAGGCCTTCCCGATCTCGTCGAGGAAGACCGTCCCGCCATTCGCCGAGGCGAACTGGCCGGAGCGTGTGTAGCGCGCATCGGTATATGCGCCGGTGATGTGCCCGAACAGCTCGGAGCCGGCGAGTGGATCTTCGATCGTCGAGAGGACGACCTGTTGGAACGGTCGCGTGGCGCGGGGGGAGCGCGCGTGGATGAAGCGGGCGAGGGTGGTCTTGCCCGTGCCCGAGTCGCCCTCGAGCAGAATCGTGGCGGAGCCGTCCCGCGCGAACCGCTCCAATTGCGCGAGGACGCGGCGGTAGGCCGCGCTCGGGAACGAAAGGTCGGACTTCTCGGTGCAGCCGACGCCTCGTTGGTCGGCCGAGAGGCTGACTGACATGTGCGCGTCATACGGGCTTCGACGCGTGCGCCGTTCCGACGTCGGAACGGAGTGGGCCGCGTACGCCGAGCGATAGATGGAGCTGTTGAAGCGGTGGGGCGGACTGCGGGAGTGCTCGATGCGCGGGAGTGATCGGGGTGGCGGATCAGCCCCACAGCAGCGCGCTCATAATGCGTTGTCACGAAATGGTGGCTAGACCCGCTATTGGACGAACCGGGGCATTTCTGGCCATCCGACGATGCGGCTTGCGCCTTGCACTCGTTCGAGCAAAATCTGAGCACCGAAAACGGCCCCCGATTCGTGCGGGCCGAGCGGCCCCTCCGCCCTCTCGCATGGACCAGCAGGAGCAAGCATTCCTCTCCGCCGCCTTTGGCGTGGGCGACGAGCGCCTCCAACGGAGGTTGCTCGTCGGCTTTCATCTGATCCGTGACTGCTGCCGGATCGTCGATGATCCGGACTGGGTGCCGCGGGTGCGGGTGGCGAAGAATGCGCTGGAGCATGCGCTCGCGAATGGGACGTTCGCGCCCGACGACCTGGAGCTCGCTGCGCTCCGCGGTCTCCTCGGCGCGCTCGACTCCGACAAACCACATCGCGCTGCGGTCTGCTCAGCGCTGGTTGCGTATGGAGAAGCGCTGTATCGGGAAAACAGTCTCCCGGCGACTCTGGCGGCGTTCGATGTGCTGGATCAGCTGTGGACCCCGGCGTGTCAGCCCCGCGATCGCCTGGAAGCCGCGTACTACCAGGGCATGACGCTCGTGCGAGGACGATATGCGCGCGAGGCGAGCAGCTACATGCCCCTGCTCCTCGCGCTGCGCGCGCGTGCTGCCGGCGACGTCGAGTACATCGCGCTCGCCGGCATCGTACATCTCTCCCGTACGATGTATTCGGGCAACATTGCCCTGGGTCTGCGTGAGGCCGAGAAACGTCTCAGACAGCTCCAGCATCACCCCTCGCTCCGTGCCGAAGGCAATTTTCTCCACAACATCGCAGCGGCACACGGTCGTGTAGGCCGCACGCACGAGACGCTACGCATCGCGGACGGCCTTCTCGATGGTCGCTACCATCCAAGCGCCACCTTCGGTGCGCTCGACCTCATTGGCGTAGCGTTCGTCGTCCTCGGTGATCTGGACGCAGCACGCGCTGCATTCGAGATGATGCTGCTCGCTCCGTATTCCGGCCTGCGCCGACACGCAGCGCTCGGTCTGATGAACATTCATGCGCGCCGAATGGAGCGGCGCGAATTCGAGCAGATTCACCGCTACCTCGACAGTCAGCCGCTCGAGATCGACATACGCATCGACTTCTTCCTGACCGCAGGCCGTGGATGGGAGAAGCTCGGCGACCTGTCGCGCGCGCGTGCAGCCTTCGATGAGGCGTACCAGCTCGCGCGCGAATGCGGGCTTGGATACGAGATTTTCAAGACGGAAGAGCTGATCGGCAGTCTCTCCGATCCGCCACCGCTCTCTCGTCCTGCCGAGATCGCCCCCGATGTCGCCGCGCACGTCAGCGCGATGCGCGACCAGCATGCCAACGAGATAGCGGCGTGTCTGGCATGACCGACTCCACTGTCCCCAGGGCGGAGTCGGTGCCGACTGTACCGACTGGCGAGGTGCGGCGTGCGGCGATCGGCGTCGCGCTCGAGCGCGTCTTCGCCGATCGTCTCTCGCGGGCCACGGCAAACGCGGCGCTCCTATGCACGCTCCAGGATGTCAGCGCCGGCGACCTCTGCGACATCCTCGTCGTCGATCCACGCCGGATCGCGCCGGCCTCGGCCGAATTCTCCGTCGTGCGCCGCCACGTCGAGGCGAACGTCCCCTGTGTGTACTACACCGACAGCAGTCAGG
>DASVNI010000420.1:0-7755 GCA_036383935.1 Gemmatimonadaceae bacterium
CGCCTGGCCGCGCGGAACGATCGTGACGCGGTGCACCGGATCCGCGCCGGGCACGAGGAGCCCGAGAATGGCGTGCCCTCCCTCGTGATACGCGATGCGCTCGCGATCCTGCCGGCTCATGAGCAGCGGCCGCTCGGGGCCCAGCACGATCTTCTCCAGCGCGTCGAGGAAGTCCACCTGACGGACGCCGTTCTGCTCGCGGCGCGCCGCGAGTAGTGCGGCCTCGTTCACGAGATTGCGCAGGTCGGCGCCGGCCAGGCCCGGCGTCGCCGCAGCGACCTCACCGAGGTTCGCGTCGGGAGCGAGAGGAACGAGACGTGTGTGAACCTTGAGGATCGCCTCGCGTCCGTTGCGGTCGGGAAGATTGACGACGACGCGTCGGTCGAACCGGCCCGGGCGTAGCAGCGCGCGATCGAGCACGTCGGGCTGGTTGGTCGCCGCGAGCACGATGATCCCCTGTCGGCTCGAGAAGCCGTCCATCTCGGTGAGGATCTGATTGAGCGTCTGCTCCTGTTCGCTCGAACCACCGAGCGCGATCTGACCTCGCGCCCGGCCGATGGAGTCCAGCTCGTCGACGAAGATGATTGCCGGGGCATGCTGACGTGCCTGCGCGAAGAGGTCGCGCACGCGCGCCGCGCCGACACCGACGATCATCTCCACGAACTCGGCGCCGCTCATCGAGAAGAAGGGCACTCCCGCTTCACCGGCGACGGCACGCGCGAGCAGCGTCTTGCCCGTCCCCGGCGCGCCGACGAGCAGCACGCCCTTCGGCGCCGTGCCGCCAAGGCGCGTGTACTTCTTCGGATCGCGGAGGAAGTCGACGATCTCCACGAGCTCGTTCTCCGCCTCGTCGATTCCCGCGACGTCCTCGAAGGTGACCCTGCCTTCGGCGGACTGGTCGTATCGGCGCGCCGTGCTCTTGCCGACGGCGCCGAGCATCCCTCCCAGCCCGCCACCCGCCGCCGCGGCGCGACGGAAGAGCCAGATGTAGAGCGCGACGATGAAGAGCGTCGGAGCGAAGCTCGAGAGGAGGCCGAGCCAGCCGCCCTCCTGCTGGATCGGCTTGGCGCTGATCTCGACCCCGTTGTTGATGAGCAGTGCCTGGAGCTCCGGGTCGGTGAAGGCGGGGACCTCAGTGGAGAAGTCGGTGACGGGAGCCGGTTGGCCCCCGCCGGTGGTGTCGCGCGGATAGGTGATCGGTTTGACGAAGCGCCCCGTTATGCTGGAGCCTCGACTGTAGATCGCCTGCACGTTGCGCGCGGCGACCTGCTCGCGGAACAGTGTGTACGGCACTATCTCGGGCGCGCCGCGACTCGGAAAGAGAAACCGAACGATCGCGACGTTGATGAGCAGGATGATGAGGAAGGAGAGCCAGGTGCGTCGCGGCATGCGCGGCGGCGGCTCTTTTCCATCTGGGGGGCCGACGCCGTCGTTCGAGCCCGGCTTCCGCGTGGGAAACACTCCGTCAGCACGCCCTCGTCCTGGTGGACGCTCGTTCGCCATGCCCTTCTCCTCGTCAGCCGTCTGCGCAGGTCATCGCTCGCACTCATCGCAAGTGTGCGCCCACGGGGTGCCGCTGAACCCTTGGAACGGTCGTCTCATGCACTCGGCCGAGCCCGGCTGGCGAAGGCCGCTCGACCTCGCAGATTAGCCGCGTTCGCTCCGACCGCATGCCTGGTCGAGCGACATCACAGCGCCGAAAGGGCACAGACGATCGGACTCGCGAGCCATGGACATCATCCGAACCGCGTCGTTCAAGGTGTGGGAGGCGCCGGAGCGGGCGTACCTCTTCGCGCGATGGAGCTACGAGCCAGCCGAGCGAGCGTTGATCTTCGTGCACGGGCTGGCGAGCAGCTGGGATGTCTGGGTGCCCTTCCGCCACGCGATCGAGCAGCCCGAGATGGCTCGCACCGACGTGTTCTGGTTCGACTACCCGAGCCTGGGAACGACGGTCCAGCGCGCCACGCTTCGCTTCCGCGAAGCCGTGAACGGCCTGATCGACGGCGATTCGTCGGCATTCGGACATCGCACCTTTCCCAGTACACGACCGACGCCGAGCTACAAGACCATCGACATCGTCGCACACTCGTTGGGTGCGGTCGTCGCGCGCGGCGGGCTGGCCGAGCGCACGAACCACGTCGCTGGGAAGCGCGATCTTGCGGCGCCACCGGACTGGAAGGTCGAGCAGCTACTCCTCGCGCCAGCGCTTCTTGGCTCCAAGCTCCCCTGGCTCATGAAGTATGTCGGCACGGAGTCATTCTTCTCGGCGCTCCAGCTGGTTCGCAGAGGTGGGTTCTCGGCCATCATGGATCTCAAGGAGGGATCCAATCACCTCAAGGGCCTCGAGAGCCAGGTCAACAATCGACTGGGGAAGACCCCCGTTGCCGCGAATGCCTGCGGGCTGTACGTCGAGCACACCTCTCACGGCAGCGACGATCACGTCGTCATTCAGGGCAACTATGCCCAGGACGAGAACTACGAGCTGACCGCGGGCAATCACTTCACGATAGTCCGCGCACCGAGCCAGCTCGCTCACGACTTCGTGTTGGGGAAAGATCCATGAGCGAGGCCGCTACTCCGGATCGGTTCACCGAATCCATCCAGCAGGCGTTCGACAGCTGTTGGCCTCCCGCAGCGCAGTCATTTCGCAGTGCCAGCTTCGACTTTGGGTCCGAGGAAGAGGAACGACTCGAGGCCGATCTGCGGCTCGCCGCGCGCGCCGACTTCATCCTCCCTTTCGCCGCGGCGGGTCTCATCGATGAGCGTGCGCGCGTCGGCAGACTGCCCGCGCCGGCCGACATCCGTCGCGAAGTGCGTGAGGCGGGACTCGCCGATCGCTACATGTCCGCCGGCTGTCGCATCGCCCAGAACGGCGAGGTCGATCCATCGCTTGGTGAGGAGCTCGCGCGAGAGTGGTCGACGTGGCTGAGCTTCTGCATACGCGCACACTCCCCGGAGCTCCGTCGCACCCTGCCGTTCTTGTTCGAGGCGCGTGACGCGATCATGCGCCTACCGAGCGCGCCGAAGCTGACGATCGAGCGCCTCGGCCCCGATGGAGAGCGACTGATTTCGCTCGTACCTCGGCGAGCGGAGGATCCGGAGGAGGCCGCGCGGGTGGACTCGCTGCTGGATCAGTGCGAGGTCGTTGCCGCGCACGCCGATGCGTTTCGCACTCTCGGCCCGCTCTTCCCGCGGCTGATCGCTACGGTGTCGAACGATCAGCCGCGCCAATCGTCGGACCACGAGTCGGCCTTCCCCTTCGTCGTCGAGCTCTGGCCGTTCAGCATGGATTCCTTTCTCGCCGTCGCCCAGATCTGCGATACGATCCAGAGGCTCGCGAAAGGCCTGTCCGTGGGCGAGGAGGACCAGGACCGAGAGACGCGGGCAGACTCGTACGTGCGGTAGCGAAGAGATCCAACAACCCTGGTGACGTCAGCGGCGCTGCTCACGGCCGACGAACTGCATCGCGGCAAGAATCGACAGCAGCGTGTCCCGTCCTGCCCTCGTTCGCGCCGTGATGCCGACGCCGAGCTGGGTATCGGGCAGCGCGACAGGAACGTCCGTCGTCGCCGTGAACATCGAGTCGGTACCGGCCACTCCCCGACGCCGCACCGTCGACGCGGTACGCGCGACCGGCACGAGGCTCGAGCCGACGCGCAGCGCGCACGGTGGTTCGACCACGGTTCCAGCACCGCTACCGATGATGAACCCGGAGGATTGCTGCGCCTCGTCGTCACGCTCCAGCACGATGTTGCCCCATCGCTCGAGCGTCCACTGCTGGATGTCGGGGTCGTCGGGAACCTCGTTCGGCTCCTCGCGCATCTCGGCCGGCATCGGTAGCTGCGCGGCGACCGGACTGATGGTCTGCCAACGCCACGCCGGAAGCGTGGGAACGGCGAGATCGGGTGGTGAGCAAGGGGGCAGCGTTTGCGCGATCGCCATGCGCTCTTCCGGCGTGGGGTGCATCACACCGTGCGTGCCGGCTCCATCGTCTGTGGAGCTCATCACGTCGAACGCCCAGACCGGCTTCGCGTACCACGCCACGGCGCAGATGAACATGCCGGCCGCAGCGGTCATGGCCCAATGCGCCGACGCGCGTGGCAGAGGGTTGCGCCGCGCCAACCACAGCGCCGCAGCGGTGATTGCGACCACGATGACGCCATACAGGCTCGCGCTGGTGACCAAGAGCTTTCGCGCGATAGCGTCCGGCAGCCCGTAGAACCCGTGAAACCCACCGATCGACGCGAACGCCACCCCCGTCATGGCAAGTACGGCGACTACGCCCACTATCAGCGTGATGATCGGTCGGGCGCGTCGCGCGAGCGCGACCTGCCCGCTCACGATGGCGAGAAACGTCCCGATTGACAGAGCGACTGCTTGATGAGGCGGCACGCGGCGAAACTTCGCTGGATCAGGCGGCGTCGCAGGCCCGCGTGAACGTGCTCACCGCCGGTGGGCCCGACCCTTCGCCCTCATCGTGCTTGAAGAAGACGTACGCCTCCTTCCACGGGAGCGCCTTGATCTTCTCGGCCCATGACAGGAGGGCGGGCTCGTCGTAGTCCAGCTTGTGCAGACGCGCATAGCCCCACGTCGCCGTCGAGACGACCGGCGACGCGAACTCCGGCTGCTCCGTGATGCACAGCGCGATGTCACGCTCGCGCAGCACGTCGAACACCTCGTCCTCGAACCAGCTCTCGTGCCGGAACTCGATCGTGAACCGCCGTTCGAGGGGAAGTGAGCCGAGAAACTCGCGCAGCCGAGGCAGATCCTTCTTGAGGTTCGGCGGAAGCTGGAAGAGCACCGGTCCCAGTCGCTCACCGAGCGCGCCGATGTTCTTCATCAGGAACTCCACGGCGCCCACCGACTCGGGCTTGAGCCGCGCATGGTGCGTGATGCGCTGGCTCGCCTTGATCGCGAAGGTGAACGGCTCGGGCACCTGCGACGCCCAGTCGAGCAACACGTTCTCCTTGGGGAGGCGATAGAACGTGTTGTTGATCTCCACCGTCGGAAACTTGCCGGCGTAGTAGCCGAGCATTCCGTCATCCTTCAGGTCGGAGGGATAGAAGTTCCCCTTCCACTCCTTGAACGCGTAGCCGCTCGTGCCGGCGAGGAGCTTCACGAGACCTTCACCTTCGCCTCGGCCTCCCCGCCCTTCTGCATGCCGGCCAGGCTCGCCTTCAGCGCTTCCATCAGGTCGAGCACCTTGCTGCCGCCGTCCGTCGCGACGTCGGTCGTGATGTCCTGGCCGTCCACTTTGCGCTGGATCGTCTCCATCACGCGGTCGCGCACCGTGTCGCGGTACTTGCTCGGCTCGAAGGCATCGTTCGACGCTGCCTCGATGAGCTGCTTCGCCAACTGCAGCTCGAGCGGCTTCACCTCGCCCTCGGGCACCGGCACCTCGTTCGTCGACCGTACTTCATCCGCGTAATGAAGGCATTCCATGGCAAGGATGCCGTTCACCGGGCGGATGAGGATGAGGTTCTGCTTGCCGCGCGCCGCGTACTGGCCCAGGGCAGCGCGCCCCGTCTGCATCAGCGCCTCACACAGGAGCCGATAGGCGCGGTCGCCCCCCTTGTCGGGACCGAGGTAGTAGACTTTCTCGAGGTACTCGCGCTGGACCTGGGCGAGGGGGATGAACTCGATCACGTCAATCATGTTCGTCGCCTTCTCTTCCACCGCCTTGATCTCCTCCGCGGAGAAGACGACGTACTGGTCCTTCGCGAACTCGTACCCCTTGACCGTCTCGGCGCGGTCGACCACTTCGTTGTTGTCCTTGGGGCAGATGTACTGCTGCTTCAGCCGGCCCCCACACTTCTTGTGCAACATGTTGAACGACACGCTCGTCTTCGACTCGGCGGACGAGTAGAGATTCACGGGGACCGAGACGAGCCCGAACGAGATGGTGGCGTTGGCGATGGAACGTGGCGGCATGGCGGCGACCAGAAGGGGGGAGGCGTGCGGTTCGAGCGCGTCGACGACGCTCGGCGTACTGGCGCAGCGCGTCCGGGCGGGGGGACGCGGCACCCTGGCAGGCGAGTGACAGACGAAGATGCCACAGCAAGGTGACCGCGCGCGACCCGAAGAAACCCCGGCGCCCGTAACGGATAGCCTGGCGACGTACCGCGCCAAGCGGTCCGCCGACAGGTCGCCGGAGCCGGTTGGTACGGTCTCGGTCATCCCCGGGCGCCTCTTCGTCGTGCACAAGCACGACGCCAGTCATCTCCATTTCGACCTTCGCATGGAGATGGACGGTGTGCTCAAGTCGTGGGCGGTACCGAAAGGGCCCTCGTACGACATGGCCGACAAGCGGCTCGCCGTGCGCGTCGAGGATCACCCAATGGAGTACGGCGACTTCGAGGGGATCATCCCCAAGGGGAACTACGGCGCCGGCGGCATCATCGTCTGGGACCGCGGCGAGTGGGTGCCGCTCGAGGATTGGCGCGAGGGGCTCGAGAAGGGGAAGCTCGCCTTCGAGTTGAAGGGCTACAAGCTGCGCGGCAAGTGGGCGCTCGTGAAATCCAAGCGCGGCGAGAAGGAGTGGCTCCTGATCAAGGAGCGTGACGCGTACGTGAAGTCCCCCGGCGACCAGTTCGACGAGACGTCGGTGCTCTCCGGACTCACCGTCGAACAGGTGAAGGCGGGGGAGCGTCCCGGCACGAAGCTGCTCGCGGAGGTGGCGGCGACCGGCGCGGCGAAGTCGCGCGTCGACCCGCGCAGCGTGAAGCTCATGCTGGCCGAGACGCGTGATGATCCGTTCACGAGCGACGACTGGCTCTTCGAGCTCAAGCTCGACGGCTACCGCCTCCTCGCCGCGAAGCGCGGCCACGACGTGCTTCTCCTCACCCGCAACGGCCTCGATTACACCGACGTCTTCCCCGAGATCGCCCGCGCCGTGAAGGCGCTCCCACACGACGCCTGCATCCTCGACGGCGAGGTGGTCGTGATGGACGCGCAGGGCAAGCCGAGCTTCGCCCGGTTGCAGCGGCGTGGGCGACTGAAAAACGTGATCGAGATCGGCCAGGCCGCGGTGGAGCTGCCCGCCACATTCTTCGCCTTCGACCTCCTCGCCTTCGAGGACTTCGATCTGCGCAGCGTGCGGCTGATGGAGCGGCGCAAGCTGCTCCCGGAGATCGTTCCCAAGCTGGGCGCGGTGCGTGGACTCGACCCCATCCCGCGCGAAGGGGAGTTGATGTTCCGCGAGGTGACGAAGCTCGGTCTCGAAGGGATCATCGCCAAGAAGGCAGACAGTTCGTACGTGGGTGGACGGTCCTCCTATTGGCTCAAGATCAAGGCGGCTCGCACGGGGGACTTCGTCATCGTCGGCTACACGCAGCCGAAGGGGACGCGCGCGTTCATCGGCGCGTTGCAGCTCGCCGAGTACGTCGAGGGGCATCTCTGCTATGTGGGCCGCGTCGGCACTGGAATGGACGACGCGATGCTCGCGGAGCTCATCGGGCTCATCTCTCCCGACATCCGTCGCGACGCGCCCTGCCACGGCATGGCCGTGACACCGGGCGCCGAGCCGCTGCCGAGTGAAAGCATTCCGGAGACGAACACCACGACGTGGGTCGAGCCGCACTACGTGTGCGAGGTGCAGTACGCCGACATCACCCCCGACGGCCTGCTCCGCCACTCCTCCTTCCTCCGCCTCCGCAACGACAAGCGCCCCGACGAATGCGAGCGTTCGTCCTGGGGTCAGACCCCGAGGGCGCAGCCCGAGGGCTCTGACCCCTTGGCGCAGCGGGACTCAACGGG
>DASVNI010000421.1:0-4705 GCA_036383935.1 Gemmatimonadaceae bacterium
CGACGGAGCGGTTGGCGCTCCGTCGAACTTCGACCGCTCACGCTCCGTTGTAGGCATGGTGCCTCTCTGGACGGGAGCTGCTCGCTGCGTCGCGATCCACGCAAGCCCGCGGATTCAGTGGGGGCTGAGCCGCGAGTATGCATCACTCCAGCAGCTGAGGCAATATGACGGCAGCATCAGCCGGCTGCGGCAATGACGGGCGTGTCCCGCGAGGGCGGTCAGCGCGCCTCGGCGGCCCACCCCGCGCGTACCCGCGTGTACACGAACCAGAGCACGATCAACGCGACGCCGACGATCGTCGCGTCGGTCAGGTGGTGCTCGAGCTTCGGCAGGTCGCGCCCGAAGAGGTAGCCGAGCGTGGAGTAGGCCACCGCCGCCGCGATCGACCCCGCGGCGTTCGCGAGGGAGAAGCGCCCGAAGGGCATGCACGCGATCCCCGCGAGCATGGGCACGATGATCCGCACCCACCCGATGAAGCGGCAGAAGAACACCGCCCAGAGGCCTCGTCGCTCGAAGAACCGTCGCGAGCGGGTGAGGCGTGCCTCGTCGATGCGCACCTTCTTGCCGTAGCGCCGCAGCAGCCGCAGGCCGCCCTGCGCGCCGATCACGTATCCCGCCGTGCCGCCGATCACGCCGCCGATCACCCCCGCGATGCCCACCCCCCAGATGGAAAGCTTGCCGCGGCTCGCCACCGCCGCCGCGGTCACGAGCATCGTCTCGGCGGGAAAGGGAATGCCGCATCCCTCCGCGATGAAGAACAGCGCGACGATGACGTAGCCGTAGGTGCCGAGGAGGTCGGCGAGGGTGTGGCTCACGGTCCAGGATCAACGCACGGAGCGTACCGGGGTCAGAGTCAATGGGGTCAGAGTCAATGGGGTCAGAGTCAATGGGGTCAGAGTCAATGGGGTCAGAGTCAATGGGGTCAGAGTCAATGGGGTCAGAGTCGCGCGTCGCGTCGGCCGATACCGCGTCGTAGGTTGAGTCCATGCCTCGTCTCCCACTTTACCTCCTCGCACTCGCCGCCTGCGCAACGCTTCCCGCCTCGCGCCTCTGGTCGCAGTCGTCGAAGCCGCGCACTCCGGTGCTCCTCGACACCGATGCCAACAACGAGCTCGATGACCAGCACGCGATCGCCTACATGCTGTTCAGCGGCGACGCGTTCGACGTCGAGGGGATCAGTGTGAACCGCACGCGTGGTGGTGGCGACGTGGAGATGCAGGCGAAGGAGGCCGAACGCGTCGTGCAGCTCGCCGGTCTGACGCGCCAGTTCCCGGTCTATCGCGGCGCGAATGGGAGCTTCGCCGAGATCGCGCCGCACGTCGGCGAGCGCGAGTTCGACGGTCACGCCGCGGTCGACAAGATCCTCGCGGAGTCGAAGAAGGCGCGCGCGCAGAAGCTCGTCCTCGTTCCCATCGGCAAGCTGACGAACATCGCGCTCGCGCTGAAGAAAGACCCGTCGCTCGCGAGTCGCGTGCGCGTCGTCTGGCTCGGCTCCAACTACCCCGACCCGGGCGAGTACAACCAGGAGAACGACGAGGGTGCGCTGCAGTACATCCTCGACTCGACGAGCGTGCCGTTCGAGATGGCGGTCGTGCGCTACGGCAAGCCGTCGGGCACGGACCATGTCCGCGTCTCGCGCGAGGAGATCCATGCGAAGATGCCGGGGAAAGGGCCGCACGTCTCTACGCCAGTGGAAGGGCGCAACGGCGGACACTTCCAGACGTTCGGCGACTACTCGGTGGACCTGTTCGACCACATCCAGATGAACAGCACGCCGCCGTCGCGCGCGCTCTACGACATGGCCGCCGTCGCGATCGTGAAGAACCCGGCGTGGGCGCATCCACGGACGATTCCCGCGCCGCAGCTCGTGAGCTCGAAGTGGGTGGAGCGGCCGGAGAACGCGCGCACGATCGTCGTCTGGGAGGATTTCGATCGCGACGCGATCCTCGCCGACTTCTACAAGACGATGGACCGGCCAGTGTTGGCGCGCTGACGGCGCGTTGACCCGCCCCTAGCCCGCTGCTTGCAGGCACCTGACCGCACAAGGAGGTGCTCCCTGTGCGGTCATCACGGATTCAGCGGACTCTCGTGGCGCTCACCGCCCTGGTCGCCTGCACGACCGGCCGAACGACCGCGTCAGCGCCCCTCGAGGGCACCCACTGGCGACTCATCGAGTTGAACGGCAAACCGGCACTCGCCGCCGCAGAGCAGCGCGCCGATCTCCAGTTCGCACGAGGCGACAGCGCACGTGTCTCGGGGTCGTCGGGATGCAACCGCTTCATGGGGTCGTTCACGCGCAATGGCGCCGACTTGCGATTCGGGCAGATGGCCTCGACGCAGATGGCGTGCATCGACGAACGCGTCAGCGAGCAGGAGCATGCATTCCTCGCCGCCCTGGGTGCCACGGAGCGATATGCGGTGGCGGGTGACACGCTCACGCTCCTCGGCTCGTCGGGCACTCTCGCTCGATTCGTCTCCGCCTCGGCGAAGCCGTAGCGTCTTCCGGTCAGCCGCTCGCCACCGGTACGCCGTCGATCGGCGTGTCGGCGTCGTCGTCTTCCTCCGCTTCATCCCGAGCACGCGGAGGAAGTGCAGATCCCTCGCCTTCGCTCGGGATGACTGCCGCCGTGTCATCCCGAGCGAGCGGAGCGAGTCGAGGGATCTGCACCTCGTTCGGCCGCAGCAGCCGCTCGACCTCGTCCTGCGCTTCGGCGACGAACGCGATCTGCGTGCTCACACGCTGCGCCGCGGCGAGCGAGGCGGTCACCGACTCGACGCCGACGCGCCCCATCTGCAGGCGCAGTAGGTCGAGGCGGATGCTCTCCAGCGCGGCGATCGTCTGCGCCAGCCGGCCGGCGGCGAGCTCGCGCGCCTCGCGCAGCTCGGCTTCCACGGCGGCATCGCGTCGCCCGCTGCGCTCGAACGCCATGAGATGCTCGTCGCAGGAGTCGATGCTCGCCCGCAGGGTCGTCGCGTTGCGCTCGAGCACGCGCACCGTGTCCGGCAGCGCCGCGAGCTCCTTGCGCACGGCCCTGGGGAGCGCGTCGTACAGGTGATCCGTCGCGCGGCCGAGTGCCGTCTCGGTCAGCATCCGCGAGACGAGCGCTGGACGATCGCTCGCCTTGATGCCGACCCCTGCTAGCTTCGCGATCCGTATACCCCATAGACTCTTCCAGAATCGGATCTTCGCTTCGGCGAGCGGGCTCGCGAGGCGCTGGAGCACGAACTGGCCGGCGAGCCCCATCGTCGAGATCACGGCGAACCCCGCCGAGAGCACGAGCGCAACGTTCAGGAAGCGTGGCGAGAGCGCGCTCTCGGCGGCGTGCCGTGCGATCCACGACTGCGCGACCCACGAGCTCGACGACACGAGCAGGATGACGCGCAGGGCGGGGCTCAGCGGCACCGACGAGAACTGCCGCTCGTAGCGCAACTCCTCCGTGCGCACGAGCTCACGCTCGCGCAGCGCGTCGTGCAGGTCGTCGACGGTGAACCCCTGCTTCAGTACACGGCGCAGGCGAGTCAGGATCGGTATCGTGCTGATCGCCGCCGTCGTCGCCACGCCGAAGGGGACGAACCACGGATTGTGCACCACGACGGAGCCGAGCGATCCCGCCACCAGCCCCCACGTCACGAGCATCGCGCGCGGGCCGGTCTCCTTCTCTCCCTGCGAGATCCAGACGCCGAGTGGCATCGGGATCTCCTTCGCGTGCTCGAACGCGAGGTCGATCGCCTCGGCGAACGCCTCCGCGCTGCGATACCGCTGCGCGGGATCCTTCGCCAGGCAACGGTCTATCGCCGCGGCGAGCCGCGCCGGGATGGCGCGATTCACGCGCGCGACCGACGGCGCGGGCGTCGTGAGGTGCTGCGCGACGATCTCGTCCGGCGTCGCCCCGTCGAAGGGCACGCGCCCGGTGACGGCGAGGAAGCCGCACACACCGAGTGAGTAGAGGTCGCTGCGTGCGTCGAGCGGCTCGCCGACGGCCTGCTCCGGGCTCACGTAGTGCGCGTTGCCCATCACGCGGCCGTCTTCCGTCAGCGCGGCGGTCATCATCGCCGTCGCGATGCCGAAATCCATCACGATCGCGCGGTCGGTGCCCCGCTCGAGCACGATGTTCTCCGCGGAGACGTCGCGATGCACGATCCCCGCGCTGTGCGCGTACGCCAGCGCCCACGCCACCTCGCGCAGCATGCGCGCGGCCTGACCCGGCAGCAGCGGCCCGCGCGTGCGGACACGCTCGCCGAGGGTGATCCCGTCGACGTAGGCCATGACGATGTACACGAACCCGCGACGTTCACCGGCAGTGTAGACGGGCACGATGTTCGGGTGGCTGAGCTGCGCGACCGTCTGCGACTCGCGCAGGAACGCCTCACGCAGATCGGCCCGCGCGGCGAGCGCCGGCGGCAGCACCTTGATCGCGACCGGCCGCGCCAGTCGCGCCTCGCGTGCGAGGTAGACGATCCCCATCCCTCCGCGGCCGAGCTCTCGCTCCAGCGAATACTCGCCGGCGAGTGCTTCCTGCACCGCGATGAAGTCGACGTCCGCGGGCTCGCGCATGGATGCTATCATCGCGCTGGTCGGAGAGCGGTGCAACGGCTCCTGAATTAAGAGTTGATGAGTTGTTGAACGGACTCAGCCTGCCGGGGCAGAAGGGCGTTGGTAGTCTCGGCGCAGGGATCAAGAACCGAGGGACTAAGCGGATGCGGC
>DASVNI010000422.1:0-4541 GCA_036383935.1 Gemmatimonadaceae bacterium
GGCGCCGCACACGGACTGCGCTACGCGATGTCGATCGACGACGAGACGCCGCAGATCGTGAACATCTCGGCGGACAGCAGCCTGCGCGCATGGGAGCAGTCCGTAGCCGACAACATCATCGTCGGCTCGACCCGCCATCAGGTCGCGACGGCCGGTGAGCACGTGCTCAAGTTCTGGCTCGTCGACCCGGGTGTCGTCCTGCAGAAGATCGTCGTCGACGCCGGCGGGGTGAAGCCGAGCTATCTCGGGCCGCCGGAGAGCTGGCGTCCGATCGCGACCGAGGTCCAGCCGTGAGCGCGCGGAACGAGGCTGGACTCGTCGCCTTCCAGAATGAGGTTTGTTACTACTTCCGCAGCACCACGGTTGCACACGGTTCTGTCGGCACGATGCTCGGCCTGTTCGCGCACTCCGCGGACCGGTGGGCAGCGGCCGGCCGAATCACCATCGATTCGAGGCGTGATGAAGCACTCCTTTGAGCCCGTGATAAAGCAGAGCCTGCCCGACCGGCTGGCCCGTCAGATCCGTGGAACGATCCAGAGCGGCAACTACCGCCGCGGCGACCGGCTACCGCCCATCGTCGAGATGGCCAAGCGGTTCGAGGTCGGTCAGCCCAGCATCCGTGAGGCGCTGAAGAAGCTCGAGGCGATGGGGGTCGTGCAGATCCGCCACGGCTCGGGCGTCTTCGTGACGCGGAGCGAGGAGGTCCTCGTGCTCGGCAACCCCGACTACGCGGGCACTGTTACGAAGAAGTTGCTCCTCGACCTGATCAGCGCGCGCATCCCGATCGAGAGCCAGTCGGCGGCGGACGCGGTGCGTCACGCGACGCCTGAGCAGTTGGTCGAATTGCGACGAATCCTCGGGGAGGCGGGTCAGAATCTCGGAGACGACGAGATTCTCAACACCGTGAACATGGAGTTCCACAGCCAGATTGCGCAGGCATCGGGTAACTCCGTGACAGCGCAGCTGTTGAACGTTCTCCATGACTTGTTCACCGACGAGCAGCGCCTCATCCTGGGCATCTTCGGTTCGCGCGAAGCGGATCATCAGGACCATCTCGCGATCCTCGACGCGATCGAGCGTCGTGACGAAACTCTTGCGGTAGAGCGGATGCGCGCCCATCTCGAGAGCGTGCAGGCCGCAATCCTGCGTTGGGATCCGGAGGATCATCCGGTGCAGTAAAGCGTCGGCCTTCCCGCCTGCGGAAGACGACGATTGTCGCAACGCAGGTGACATTGGTACGAGGTGTGACACCATGTACACACGTCTTCGTCGGTTCGGGCTTCCGCTCCTTCTTCTCTGCGGCGCGTGCGTGTCGTCAGGGGCAAACGCGAGGCACCGCGTCGACATGTCGGTGTTGACGCAGGACGACCTCGTGGACCATCAATACCAGAGCGTGCTCGAGGCGGTCCAGACGCTTCGCTCCAACTGGCTCAATGAACGCGGGCCCGACAGCTTCGCCGCGCCGAGCCACATCTGGGTCTACATCGACAACATGAAGGTCGGCGATGTCCAGTCGCTGGCGGCGATCTCGACGCGCTACATCTCCTCCGTGCGCAAGGTCAACGGGATCGACGCGACGGCTCGGTGGGGGATCGGGCACTCGGCCGGGGTGATCTCGGTCATGACCTGGCCGCCGCAGGACGACAAGCTGCCCCCCACATTGCCCGCACCCGCCGACAGTACCAGTACCGCGCACCTTCCCAACTGACGAATTGCGCAGTCGCGCGCCCGGCGGACGTTCGGTATAATCGACACACCGGGCCGCTTTCACACGGGGTCGCCCACGCACGACCCCGTGCGGCCGGCCGAGGTCGCCCACTCTTCACCTCCGCCCCGTGCCGACGTCCAGCTCTCAACCAGCCGGCGCTCCGACGCTGCTCGGCGCTCAGCCAGCCCTGGTCGCACCCGCGCTGGTGCGCCGCTGGATCGTGCGCATCGGACCCGCGCTGGGGCTGATCGCGATCGTCCTCGTCTTCAGCCTGCTGACCCACGAGCCCAGCCGGTACCTGTCGGCGTTCAACCTGCGCATCGTCCTCTCCCAGACGGTGATCACGGCGATCGGCGCGATCGGGATGACGATCATCATCGTCAGCGGCGGGATCGATTTGTCGGTTGGTGCGACGATCGCGCTCACCGGCGTCATCACGGCACTCGGCATCGGGGCAGGCTGGCCGCCATCGCTCGCGCTGCTCGCCGCGGTCGCGACCGGCGGGGTGATCGGGATCTTCAACGGCGCGATGATCACGGGGCTGCGTGTCGTGCCGTTCATCGTCACGCTCGGCATGCTGGGCATCGCGCGCGGCGTCGCGAAGTGGCTCGCGCGTGAGCAGACGGTCAACGTCCCGGCGACCTGGCTCAACGACCTCCTCGTCACCTTCCCAAAGCCGGCCTGGCTGGTTCTGCCCATCGGCGTGTGGGCGACCCTCGCCCTGGCGGGTCTCGCGGCGGTCGTGCTCAGTCGGACGGTGTTCGGCCGGCGTGTCTTCGCGCTCGGCTCCAACGAGGCGGCGGCACGCGCCTGTGGCGTGGACACGGGGCGTCTGCGCATCGCCATCTATGGCATCGCCGGCTGCCTCTTCGGGCTCACGGGCGTGATGCAGATGTCCCGGCTTCGCCAGGGTGATCCCACCGTCGCGAATGGCGCGGAGCTCGACATCATCGCCGCCGTCGTGATCGGCGGTGGAAGCCTGAACGGCGGCGAGGGAAGCATCGCCGGCTCGATCATCGGCGCGCTGATCATGGCCTTCCTGCGCAACGGCTGCCAGCAGATGGGTTGGCCCAACTACATCCAGGAGATCATCATCGGGGTGATCATCGTGCTCGCGGTGGCGCTCGATCGGGTTCGGGCGACGTGGGCCGAACGCTCGGCGGCGGCAGCACTCGCGGCGGGCGTCTAGCCGTGGCGCGCCCACGGGTGGTGGACGCGCACGTGCACTTCTGGGATCCATCCCGTCTCGATTATCCGTGGCTCGCCGAAACGCCCGCGCTTCAGCGCACGTTCGGCCCGAAGGACTTCGCTCCGCTCGAGCAGGGAGCGATCGACGCCGTCGTCTTCGTCGAGGCGAACTGCGCGCAGGGGCAGGGGCTGCGCGAGGTCCGATGGGTCGAGGAGCTGATCGACACGGAGCCGCGCATCGCCGGCCTCGTCGCGTTCGTGGATCTCCTCGACGAGCCGTCGCGCGACTGGGCGCTCGCGCACATCAGCGGCCTCACGCACGTCGTCGGCATCCGGCACAACATCCAGCACCACCGCACCGGCTTCGCGCTCCAGCCCGAGTTCGTGCGCGGTGTGCAGGCCGTCGCGGAGCTCGGGCTGCCCTTCGAGCTGTGCATCACCGCCGATCAGCTTCCCGAGGCGATCGCGCTCGTCGAGCGCTGCCCCGAGACGCGCTTCGTGCTCGATCACTGCGGCAAGCCGGCGATCCGGCACGACGCGTACGAGCGGTGGGCGGAGCGCCTCGCGGCGCTCGCCCTGCACGAGCGGGTCGTCTGCAAGATCTCCGGTCTCCTCACCGAAGCGCGCCCGGATCAGCGCGATGCCGCCTCCATGCGTACGTACGTGGAGCATGCGCGAGCGTGCTTCGGCGCGTCGCGGCTGCTGTATGGGTCGGACTGGCCCGTCGCGAAGCTGGGCGGGGGCGCGGAGCGCTGGCGCGCGATCGTGGACGAGCTCACGGCAGAGTGGCCCGAAGCGGAGCGGCACGCGCTCCTCGGCGAGAACGCGGCACGATTCTACGACCTCGAGGTACCGGTTCATGGCTGATGGTTCGGCGCATACCCTCTCTGGCCGCACGGCCATCGTCACCGGTGGCGGTTCGGGCATCGGGCAGGCGATCGCGCAACTCTTCGCGGCACGCGGCGCGCGCGTCGGCATCATCGACATCTCGCCCGCGGACGAGACACTCGGCTCCATCCGCGCCGCCGGCGGCGCCGCCGAGGCCTTTGCGTGCGACGTGTCGCGGCAGCACGAGGTGACGCGCGCCTTCGCCGCGGTCGAGGACAAGTACGGCTCACTCGACATCCTCGTGAACAGCGCGGGCGTGGCCCACGTCGGCACGATCGAGACGACCACCGAAGACGATCTCGATCGCGTCTATACGGTCAACGTGAAGGGCGTTTACAACTGCCTCAAGCTCGGGGTGGCCTCGATGACGGATCGCGGCGGCGCGATCCTCAACGTCGCTTCGGTGGCCGCCACCGTCGGGATTCCCGATCGCTTCGCCTACTCGATGAGCAAGGGCGCGGTCGTCACGATGACGCTCTCCGTCGCGCGAGACTTCATCGGCCGGAAGATCCGCTGCAACTGCATCTCGCCCGCGCGCGTGCACACCCCCTTCGTCGACGGTTTCCTGGCCCGGAACTATCCCGGCCGCGAGGAGGAAGTCTTCGATCAGCTCGCCCGCACGCAGCCGATCGGACGGATGGGCAAGCCCTACGAGATCGCCGAGCTCGCGCTCTATCTCTGTTCCGACGCCGCGTCGTTCATCACGGGCAGCAACTATACGATCGACGGCGGCTTCACCACCCTCAAGATGTGATGC
>DASVNI010000423.1:0-11314 GCA_036383935.1 Gemmatimonadaceae bacterium
ATTTGCCGTCTACCGCGCGCGGGCCGCGGGCGGCGAGTTGGAAACCGAGCGCTACTCCGTGCTCGCGGCGACGCTCGCCAGCGCAGAGGCCGAAGTGGCCCGCCTGGAGCGCGAGATCGCTGCGCGCGCGCAGAGCGCGGCACCGACGCCCCCCGTCTGATCGACGGAGTCGACGTCACGATCCGTTCAGGGATCGAGGGCGTCCAGCAGCGTCACGTCGTCCGTGCAGATGCCGTCGATTCCGTAGCCGGCCAGGCGAAGCGCTTCTTTCGTCGAGTTGACCGTCCAGGCGATCACGCGCCCGCCTGAACGCTGGATGCGCTCGACCAGCGGTTGATCGACCAGGCGTCGATGGGGCCATGCGTCGGCTGCCCCATATTCGGCCAGGAGCTGAACCGCGTCATCGACCGAGTCCTCGAACAGGAGGCCAAGCCGATAGGGCACGCGGGCGCGCGCCAGCCGGCCGATCGTCGCGTGGTCGAAGCTGTGCATCGCGAAGGTGCCGGGCCGGCCGTCGAGGACCGCCGTGACAGCCTCCTCGATCCCTTTGCCTTTGATCTCTACGAAGAGCTCGGCACGCTGCGCCACGAGATCGCAGACCGACGCCAGCGAAGGGATTGCGACGGCCCCCGTTGCCGGCCCTTCGGCGCGAGTCAGATCGCTCCATCGCGCCTCGGCGATCTCCACGCCTTCGCTGGTGATCGGGTCGTGGTGTACCACGATTACACCGTCCGCCGTCGCGTGGACGTCGAGCTCGATTCCCTGCGCTCCCGCGGCAAGGGCAGCGGCAAAGGAGGGAAGCGTGTTCTCGCGCTCCCGCCGCGGCATCCCGCGATGGGCAATTCGGAGTGGCGGACGGTGCATCGAGATCGTCGAGAACGGTGGAAGCGGGCCGGGCGCCCTATGTTAGCGCCCGCAACCGTGTGCACCAACCGGCCTTAACGTCGGTCGCCGGACAGCGTCCAACGAGTTGCACCGCATGACAGACGTCGCCCTCCCCACCGATGAGCGGACCGACCTCGACCTTATTTCAAGGTGGAAGGCGGGTGAGCAGCGGGCAGCAACGCTGCTCGTGGAGCGGCATGCGAGCGCGGTAGCGCGCTTCGTGGCGAGCGTGGGCGGGCGGGACGACGTCGAAGAGGTGGTGCAGGATACGTTCGTTCGCGCATTCGCCTCGATCGACGGCTTTCGGGGTGAGAGCTCGCTGCGAACCTGGTTGTTCACGATTGCGAGACGTCTCGTGCTCGACCGGCGCCGCGCGACGCGCCGCCGACGCGAACAGGTGGAGGTACACGAGAGCGACGCCGCCACGGAGTACGATTCGCTCGACGGGGTGGTCGCCGACGAGACGCAGCGCCGGCTGCAATCGGCATTGAAGAAGTTGTCACCGACGCAGCGTGAGGTGTTCGTTCTGCGAGTGAGCGAAGGAATGTCGTACGCGGAGATCGCCGATACGGTCGGCACGACGGAGGGTGCGGCGCGCGTGCACTATCACAACGCGATGCGCACCATCAAGGAGCTTCTCGATGATTGACTGCCCGAACGGTGAAGTGCGCGACCTTCTCCCCGACTATCTGCACGATCGACTCGATTCGTCGGCGCGGATCTCGGTCGAGCGGCATCTCGCGGAATGCGCGGCCTGCCGGGACGAGCTCGCACTCCTGAGGGATCTGCGTGGGACGCTGCAGCGTACGCCGCACATCGACGTCGCTTCTGTGGCCGCGGCGATTCCCGCCTATCAGCCACCCGTGCGGAAAAGCTGGGCGAACGGCTGGCGCGCGGCCGCGGCGATCGCCGCGATCGCGATTGGCGGTACGTCGATCGCGCTCATGGGTCGCGCTGGGAAGCCGACGCAGGTCGCGCAGGGTCCAATCGCTACACCGGCCGCTCCGGCGCCCGACGTCGGAGTGCGCGGCACGGCGGCCGCCGCGCCGCACACTGTAACGGAACCCGTCACGCAGCCTGCGCCGATGGTGGCTCGTGCCGAGCCGTCGGTGAAGCCGGCGCCGGCACCCAGAGGGGAGGAGCTCGCGATCGCCGGCGGCACGATCGCCGATCTGAGCGACGGAGAGCTCTCCGACCTCATCGGCGACCTCGACTCGCTCGATGCGGTACCGTCGACAGACGTCGAGTCCGCGGAGTCGCTCCTGACGGGAAGACACAGGGGACGCCATGAGTGAACGGAAGATCATCCTCGCGCTGCTGGCGATGGCACTCGTCGCCACGCCGGCGAGCGCGCAGGTGGGGGGACGCTTGCGTGAGCCGCGAGCCGGCGCGCCGGGTCGGCAGCAGCTCGAGGCCCGGCTACGTCAACGCCTCTGGAGCATCACGAAGAATCGCGTTGGCTTCACCGACGAGCAGATGACGAAGCTCGCACAGACCAGTCGAGGATTCGACCAGCGCCGGCGGCAGCTCGCCGTCGAGGAGCGGCAGCAGCGGCAGCTGATGCGACGCCAGATCCTCGCCGGATCCGCCGCAGACCAGTCGCAGGTCGCGACAGCGCTCGATCGCGTGTTGCAGATCCAGCGCGAGCGCATCGATCTGCAGATCCAGGAGCAGCGCGCCTTCGCCGAGTTCATGTCGCCCGTGCAGCGGGCCAGGTACGCCGCGCTCCAGGAGCAGCTGCGCCGCCGCGCCGAGAAACTTCGGGGACAGCGCGTGGGCGCGGACTCGACCCTCGGCGCCGACGACCTGCGCTGACCGCCTTACCCGGTCGCCCCGTCGCCTCCTCCCGCGCCAACGGGTGGATGCGATTGCGAGTATTCAGATCGCCCGTCGCGCAGCATAGATTGCTGGGGTAACTGCCCGGGTGGCGGAATTGGTAGACGCAGGGGACTCAAAATCCCCCATCCTTCGGGATATACGAGTTCGAGTCTCGTCCCGGGTATCAGTGAGCGCGAAAAGGTGCTGGACGCGAGAACGGCGTGCGGATCATCGCACGCCGTTCTGCGTTCTTGTCACGAAGCTGATCGCTGGTGCCTGACCGACAGTTCCGGGGAGCAGGCTCCCGCACGAAGGCGGCAGCGTTCGTTTGCTTGAAGTGACATGTGGCGCCGGGTAGCTTACCTCGGTTACACACCCTCCAACAGACTCCTCAGGATAGGCATGGCCAGCTACCGCTTCGCGTCCCGCCCTTCGCAGGGCGAGGCGATCGCTTTCGAGCAGGGCGCACTGAAGGTGCCCAACAACCCGGTCATCCCCTTCGTCGAAGGCGACGGCACCGGTCCCGATATCTGGCGCGCTTCGGTGCGCGTGTTCGACGCCGCGGTCGAGAAGGCCTACGGCGGCGAGCGAAAGGTCAGCTGGATGAAGGTGTTCGCCGGCGAGGAGTCCCACGCCAAGCATGGCGAGTGGCTCCCCGACGAGACGCTCGAGGCGTTCAAGGAGTTCCGCGTCTCGATCAAGGGCCCTCTCTCGACGCCGGTGGGCGGCGGCATTCGGTCCCTCAACGTGATGCTGCGCCAGGTGCTGGACCTCTATGCCTGCATCCGCCCGGTGCGCTACTTCGAGGGTGTCGGCAACCCGATGAAGGAGCCCGAGAAGCTCAACGTCGTCATCTTCCGCGAGAACACCGAGGACGTGTACGCGGGCATCGAGTGGAAGGCCGGCTCCCCCGAAGCGAACGAGCTGATCGAGTTCATTCACAGCAAGTTCGGCAAGGACATCCGCGCCAATTCCGCCATCGGCATCAAGCCGATGTCCGAGTTCGGCTCGCGCCGCCTCGTGAAGATGGCCGCGCAGTACGCGCTCGAGAACAATCGCAAGTCGCTGACGCTCGTGCACAAGGGCAACATCATGAAGTTCACCGAGGGTGCCTTCCGCGACTGGGGCTACGACGAAGCGGCCAAGGCGTTCCCGGGTCAGACGTGCACCGAAGCGGAGCTCTCGAAGGGCGGCGCCGCTGCGCGGGCGGATTGCCTGGTGGTGAAGGATCGCATCGCGGACGCGATGTTCCAGCAGCTGCTGCTGCGCCCCGACGAGTACGACGTCATCGCGACGCCGAACCTCAATGGTGATTACATCTCCGACGCCGCGGCCGCGCAGGTGGGTGGCCTCGGGATTGCGCCCGGCGGCAACGTCGGCGACGGTCTCGCGGTGTTCGAGGCGACGCACGGCACCGCGCCCAAGTACGCGAACCTCGACAAGATCAACCCGGGCAGCGTGATCCTCTCGGGCGTGATGATGTTCGAGTACATGGGGTGGAAGGAGGCCGGCAAGTTGATCGTGACGGGACTCGAGAACGCGATCAAGGGCAAGAAGGTCACGTACGATCTCGCACGCCAGATGTCGGGTTCTACGGAGGTCAGCACCTCCGTGTTCGGCGATCAGATCATCAAGGGGATGCGCGCCTAGGCGCGTATCCTTTCACCGCATCACATGGGCACCATGACGTTGAGCCTCTCCGCGGAGCGGGGCGCACCCGCTTCGCTCGACGTACCCCTGCTGGTCGTCGCCCTCGCCTCGGGAGCGACACTCGACGAGTCCCTCGTCGCCCTCGATCGACAGCTCGGTGGTGCCATCGACCGTCTCCTCACGCGCCGCGACTTTCGCGCGGGGCGTGACGAGACGTTGCATCTCGCCGGCGGCACGACGGGGCCGGCGCGCATCCTCCTCATCGGCATCGGCAAGAACGATCGCGTGGGGGGACTGCGTCGCGCCGGCGCGCTCGCCGCGCGCCAGGCGGGGCGCATGGGCGCGGGCCGACTGGCGTTCTACGCCGGCCCGCTCAATCGCCGCGAGACCGAATCCGTCGCCCTCGGACTGAACGTTGGCGCGTGGGACTACACGGACACCAAGACGCCCGCGCCGGAAGAGGAGCGTCGTGCGCCCCTCACCGCCGCCGCCATCTGCGCCGCGGACGACGCCGGCCTGGATGACGGACGCGCCCTCGCCGAGGGGCATGGGTTGGCGCGCACGCTGGCCATGATGCCCGGCAACCTGTGTACGCCCGACTTCCTCGCCGACACGGCGCGCGACATTGCCCAGCGTCACGGCCTCACGGTCACGGTACTCGGCCGCGAGGAGATGGAGCGGGAAGGGATGGGCAGCTTCCTGTGCGTCGCACAGGGGACGCCGCAGGATCCCAAGCTCATCGCGCTCGAGTATCGCGGTGGCGCAGCGGGAGCCAAGCCGGTGGCGTTGGTCGGGAAGGGTCTCTGCTTCGACTCGGGCGGCATCTCCATCAAGCCCGCGCAGGGCATGGAGTGGATGAAGTTCGATATGTGCGGCGCCGCCGGCGTGCTGGGTGCGATGGAGGCGATCGCTCGCATGCGCCTGCCGGTGAACGTGGTCGGCCTCGTCGGCTCGACGACGAACATGCCGTCGGGCACTGCGGTGAAGCCGGGCGACGTCGTGCGCAGCATGTCGGGGAAGTTCATCGAGATCATCAACACCGACGCCGAAGGGCGCCTCGTGTTGGCGGACGTGCTCTCCTACGCGCGACGCTTCGAGCCCACCGCCGTCGTCGACGCGGCGACGCTCACCGGAGCGTGCGTCATCGCCCTCGGACACACCGCGACTGGTGTGATGGGCAACGACGCGGCGCTCGTGCGCGAAGTGATCGACGCGGGAACACGCGCTGGGGAGCCGGGGTGGGAGCTGCCCATGTGGGACGACTACAAGGAGCTCATCAAGTCCGACGTGGCCGACATCAAGAACTCCGGAGGCCGGCCGGCGGGGACGATCACGGCCGCGCTCTTCCTCAAGGAGTTCGCCGACGGCTACCCCTGGGTCCATCTCGACATCGCTGGAACCGCGTACACCGAGAGCGATCTGGGAACCGTTCCGCGCGGCCCAACCGGCGTGCCGGTGGGGACGTTCGTCGAGCTCGTACGAGGTCGAGCTGGGTGAGGCTTCGTCGCCTCCCGAGACACTTCGTCTTCATCCTCCTCGGCGTTCTTGCCGGGGCAGTTTTGCCGGCGACCGCACGGGGCCAGGTCCCCGTCCGTCGCGATACCGTCTCGGGCCGAAGGGATACGGTGCGAACGCGCACGGATACCGCGCGCGCACGCCCCGCGCAGCCCGGACTGCGTGACACGACCCTCAAGCCCGACACGATCCGCGTGCCGCTGCCGGCGCGCGCGGACACGGTGCTCAAGAACGACACGACGCGGCTCGCCTCCAAGACGCCCAAGCCCGATTCGTTGAAGGTGCGCCGCGACACGATCCAGCCTCCGCTGGCACGTGCGCCCGTTCCGCCGATCATCGAGATCGGACAGCCGCACATCTACGACCGCGCCGCACTCTTTGCGACCGGTGCGCTGACGCTGAGCGATCTGCTCGGACGCTTGCTCGGCAACACCGAGTACACCGCCGGATGGCTGGGCGCTCCGGCTGCCGTGGCGTACCTGGGCGACGTGCGCCGCATCCGGCTCTTCGTCGACAACGTCGAGGTCGAGCCGCTGAATCCGCGCATGCGCGGAGCGGTCGCCACCAACGATTTTCCGCTGCACGATCTGGAGGAGCTTCGCATCGAGCGCGGTGCGGACGAGGTGCGCGTCTACGCGCGCACCTGGCGGGTCGATCGCACCACGCCGTACAGTCGCGCCGACGTGTTCACGGGGGACCAGAACACCAACCTGTATCGTGCCTACTTCGGCCGGCGCTGGCGGCACGGCGAGGCATTCCAGGTCGCGGTCGATCAGTACAACACGCAGCCCATTCGCGCACTGCCGTCCTCGGATGCGCTGCAGATCATGATGCGCCTCGGCACGACGCACGGTCCATGGAAGGTGGACGGCTACGTCGAGCGAGGTAGCCGCAACCGCGGCGACTGGACGGGGTTCGGCGGCGCGCTGTCGACCGTGGACACGATCAAAGGTCTCTCGGCGACCACCCTCACCGCCTACGGGCGGATCGCCAATGGCGATCCCGATCGAGGACGGTGGGTCCAGCTCCTCGTCGCCGGCAACAAGTACACACTGTCGCCGCGCGAGTCCAACAACCTGTTCACCGGTGCGACCGACACGACGAGCGTTCCCGATACGTCGCTGTTCGTCGCTCAGTACATCGCGAGCGGCGGTGTCACGGTAGGTCCATTCAAGGCATGGGCGACGGAACGTCTTCGCACCAACAAGGGGCGTAGCTGGTCCACTCCATCGGCGCACGCGTCGGCCGAGACCGGCCTCATCGCGGCGTCCGTGATGGCCGAGGGATCGAGCCCGCTCTCGCCAGCGATGGCCGAGGGCACGCTGAAGATCACGCCACTCAATCGGGTGGCGCTGTTCGGTACCGTCTCCCACGAGGGGAGCGGGACGTTCGAGCGCGTCCTGGGCGACACGACATTCGGGAGAACGATCGATCCCGATGGCGGCTTCCGACCCGGGCCGCTGTTCTTCTTCCCTGGCTTCGACAGTCTCGAGGTCGCGCAGTTCGAGCTGGCCGCGCGGACCAGCATGCGGGTCGAAGCGGGAATACGCCTCGGCGGCTTGTGGTTCAGTGGCGGCGCGATCCGTCGTGGCGCCACCACGCTGCTGTCACCGGAGGATATCCTGGTCGACTCCGGCTCGGGTACGCGCGTGCGGACGGAGGGAGAGGCCACGGCGCGGCTCATCAGCATCCAGGGCCAGATCTACAAGGCGCTGTACGCAAATGCCTGGGGCCTCGCCTGGAGCGACACCACCGGGATCCTTCGCCCGCGCTACCAGTCGCGGAGCGAGCTGTTGGTCCAGACGAACCTCCTCGACCACTTTCCGCGCGGCAACTTCGGCCTGTTGGCCTCGCTGGCGCACGATTACCGATCGACCGTGCGATTCCCGCTACTCGGCGGCGGACTCATCACCGTGCCCGACACCCGAGTCGTCACGTTCCGCCTGGAGATCCGCGTTCAGACGGCGGTCGTGTCATACCAGTTCCGCAACGTGCTTCAGGAGCGCTACCGGCTGATCCCGGGCTTCCAGATGCCGCGCCAGACGCAGTTCTACGGTGTGAGATGGGATTTCTGGAATTGACAATCTCGTTGTCGTTTCGTAACTTAGGCCGCTCGATATGATCCGGAGCATGACGGGGTTCGGCGCAGCCGACGGGCTGGTGGGCGGTGGCCGCGTGAGCGTTGAAGTACGCTCCGTGAACCACCGCTTCTTCAGCCCGTCCATCAAGCTGCCGAGCGCGCTGAACCGGTGGGAGGGAGACGTGCGCGAATCGCTGCGTCGCAAGGTTGCGCGCGGCCACGTGACGCTCGGCGCCCGCTTCGAGCGAGAGGCAAGAGAGGAGAGCCCGATCGACGAGACGCGGTTCGCCGCGTACGTCTCGCAGCTCCGCGGGCTGCAGGAGCGGTACGAGCTCGACCGGGCGCTCGACGTCGGCACCGTGCTGCGGCTGCCGGACGTGTTCGCCGTGACGACGCGCGAGGAGCTTCCGCCCGAGGCTGGCGCTGAGCTCGTTGCGATCGTGGATCGCGCCGTGGACGCGCTCCTCGCCATGCGCACCGACGAGGGGGCGCGGCTCGCCACCTACCTCGAGGAACGACTGCGCGTGATCGAGGCGGCACTCGACCGGATCGCCGTGCGCGCGCCGGAGCGCGTGACAGAGCAGCGAGATCGACTTCGCCAGGCGGTCCGCGAGCTGACCGAGGGGGTGGCGGTAGACGAGCACCGCCTCGCCCAGGAGATCGCGCTACTGGCCGACCGGCTCGACGTGGCCGAGGAGCTCTCGCGCTTTCGGGGCCACATCACGGCCTTTCGCGCCGCGATCGGCGCCCCGCAGCCGGACGGTGTAGGGAAGCGCCTTGGCTTCCTCCTCCAGGAGATGCTCCGCGAGGCCAACACGACGGGCAGCAAGGGGAACGACAGCGCCATCGTCGCCGACGTTCTCCTGGTGAAGGAGGAGCTCGAGCGGATCCGCGAGCAGGTGGAGAACCTCGAGTGAGCCCCTTTCCGATCATCCTCAGCGCGCCGAGCGGAGGCGGGAAGACGACCATCGCCAAGACGCTCCTGAGCCGGCGCCAGGATCTCGGCTATTCCGTCTCCTGCACCACGCGGGCGCCCCGAAGCACGGAAGTGCCCGGTCGCGATTATTATTTCATCAGCCGCGCCGAGTTCCTCGCGAAACGGGAGGAGAACGAGTTCGCGGAATCCGCCGTGGTGCACGGCAACCTGTACGGCACGCTCCGCAGTGAGGTCAAGCGGGTGCTGGCCACGGGACGGCACGTGGTGATGGACATCGACGTGCAGGGGGCCGTGCAGTTCATGCGCGCGTTCCCTGACTCGGTGACGATCTTCATCCTTCCGCCGTCGGCGGAGGTGCTGCTCGAGCGCCTCCGGGCGCGAGAGACGGAGAGCGCGGCGCAGTTGGCCGTGCGGCTGCAGTCGGCGCTTCAGGAACTACAGCAGGTGGCGGAGTACGAGTACATCGTGGTCAACGACGATCTCGAGCGGGCAGTCTCGAGCGTCGAATCGATCATCGATGCGGAAACGGTCAGCCGCGAACGCGTCAAGAATCTCACGCGCCAGGTCGGGCTCCTCATCGAGCGGCTCGAGCAAGAGATAGAAAACTCAACACCCTGATCAGACATCATGCGAGTCTTCACACCAGTCGAGATCGCCCAGCACTCCGCCAACAAGTACCTCGGTGTCCTCGTGGCGGCGAAGTATGCCCGGGCCCTGAACGAGTTCCCCGGCGGCTCGGCGTCGCGCGACAAGAAGCTCACGACCCGCTCGCTCGAGGAGCTGGCCAAGGGCGACATCGACTATCGCGTCGTGCCCCGCCGCCGTTCGGCGGAGTGATCGCCCGGGTCGCGCCAACGCGCGGCCCGCATGATCGGCGCTCGTGAGCGAGCCCTCTCTTCGTCCATACGCCAACCGGCGCGTGCTGCTCGGCGTGTCGGGCGGCATCGCCAGCTACAAGACGGCGTGGCTCGCGCGTCTGCTCACCAAGGCGGGGGCGCAGGTGGACGTCGTGATGACCCGAGCCGCCACCGAGTTCGTCGGCGCCGTCACCTTTGAAGCGCTCACCGGCCGGCCCGTGCACACGGGGCTGTTCGACGCAGGCCGCGCGCTCGACCACATCCGTCTCGCTCGCGAAGCTGCTGCGGTGGTCGTCGCCCCGGCGACGGCCGACCTGATGGCCCGCGCGGCGACGGGGCAGGCGGACGACCTGCTCACCGCCTGCCTGCTCGCGACTGAAGCGCCCGTGCTGCTCGTGCCCGCGATGAACGACCGGATGTGGGCCCACGCGCAGACCCAGGCGAACGCTGCACGCCTGCGCGAGCTCGGATATCGGCTGCTCGATCCGGACGAGGGCATGCTCGCCGCTGGCGAGGGAAGCGGCCCCGGTCGAATGCCCGAGCCCGAGACGATCTTCGCTCACGTGGGACGGCTGTTGGAGGACGAGGCTGCGCCGCTCGTCGGACGCCGCGTGGTGGTCACTGCCGGCCCAACGCGTGAAGCGATCGATCCGGTGCGCTTCGTCTCGAATCACAGCTCGGGACGGATGGGCGTTTCCATCGCGGCCGCGGCGTGGCGCCGCGGCGCGAGCGTGACGCTCGTCGCGGGGCCGCTCGCCGTGCCGGCTCCGGTCGGCGTCTCGCTGGTCCGCGTCGAGTCCACCGAGGAGATGCGTCAGGCCGTCGAGCGTGAGCTCGCGCAGGCCGACGTGCTCGTGATGGCCGCTGCGCCCGCCGACTACCGGCCCGCGGAAACATCGACGAGCAAGCTGAAGAAGACGGGGAAACCGCGCGCGATCGAGCTCGAAGAGAACGCCGACATTCTCCAGAGCACGCGCGCCGTGCGGCGCGACGGTGCAGTCGTCGTCGGTTTCGCGCTCGAGACGGACGACCTGATCGCGAACGCGAAAAAGAAGCTCGACGCCAAGGCGCTCGATCTCATCGTGCTCAACGACGCGAAGGAGGAGGGCGCGGGCTTCGGCGTCGAGACGAACCGCGTCACGCTGCTGGCGCGCGGAACGCCGGAGCCGGAACGGCTGCCGCTGCTCACGAAGCCGCAGGTCGCCGACGTGATCCTCGATCGTGTGGAGGCACTCCTTCGTGGACGCTAGAGAGCAGCTGCGTCGCTATCTCGAGCAGCGGCGCGATCTCGGCGAGACGGAGCTCGTTCTCGACTCGCTGAGCGTCGAGGAAGCACTCGCGTTGCTCGGGGCGAAACCCGGCGCGCCGCGATCCGTGCAGCCGGGGGTGCGCCGGAATCCGCCGGCAGGTCACCACGAGTCGAACGAGCCGAGACGATGCCACGACGACCCTCGACAGCGAAATCCGACGCGTCGTCGCAAGAAGGACCGCCCGATACCGATGCCGTGCACGTGCCAGCGACACAGAGTCCATCGTCGACTGCGTCGCCACTGGAGGACGTGCCCGCCGGAT
>DASVNI010000424.1:0-2608 GCA_036383935.1 Gemmatimonadaceae bacterium
CCTGTACGTCACGCCAAACGTGCAGGACTTCGAGGAGGGTTGGCTGGACGAAGGTCTCGCGCACGTCGCCGAGGAGCTGCTGTTCTACCGCGAGTCCAAGCTCTCGCCGCGGAGCAACATCAATCTGCCGGCGCTCCAGGCAAGTCAGCAGACCGTGAACGCATTCAACGAGGACATGGGATCGAACGCAGGACGCTATCAGAGCTATCTCCTCAAGCCGTCAGAGAACTCCCCGTTCAACACCAATGACAGCCTCGAGACGCGTGGCGCGACCTGGGACCTGCTGCGCTATCTCGCTGATCGGAAGGCGACCAGCGCTTCGGCGTCGGATGCGCCCACCTGGCAAGCGCTCGTGAGCACGGCACGCACAGGGGTCACGAACCTGAAGGCGGTGTTCGGCAACGACCTCGAGGCTCGCGTGCGCGACTGGAACATCAGTCACTACACGGACGATTTCGTCTCAAGCGTGCCGACCGAGCTCACGCAGTCGAGCTGGAACTTCCACAGCATCTATCCCCAGGTCACCTCCGGGAAAGTCTATCCCCTGAAGGTCGATCCTCTGTCCTCGGCGACAGGGAACCACACGTTGATCGGCGGCGCGGCCGCATACTACCGGTTCTCGATTCCCGCCGGTTCGACGGCCAACCTCACGTTGACCACCCAGGGCCCAGTGGCCGCACGAGTGATTCGCGTGCGCTGACGCGACTCTGCTTCGCATGAGACGAGGGCGCTCCATCCGGGGCGCCCTCGTCTCGTTTTGGCGATGCCGACGGGCGTGCGGGCGCGTACATTCCCGGGTGCTTCATACCGATCCCATCCGCGCCGACGCGCCACCGCAGCCCATGACGACGTCCCAGCGCGGAGTGCTCCTCCTGTTACAGGCGGGAGCTCTGGCGGTCGTCCTCGCCGCCGCGGTCTACAAGCAGTTCGAGCTCGATCGGTTCTTCGTGCCGAAGGAGCTGGTGCTGCACGTGGTTGCGGTGCTCGCCGCGCTTCTCTGCCTGAGTCGAGCGCGTACGCTGCGACTGGGACGGGTCGACCAGTTCCTCGCGGCGTTCCTCGTATTGGGCGTGCTCTCGGCGCTCTTCGCGACGAACTGGTGGCTGGCCGCCCGCGCCGTGGCGCTGTCCTTCTCCGGAGCGGCGTGCTTCTGGAGTGCACGCGTGGTCGCGCGCGCGGGTCGCGCGCGCGCGCTCGTCGCGGCGCTGGCGTTGGCCGGCGTGATCGGCGCGGGCACCGCGCTCCTGCAGACGTACGGACTCCGCATCGATCTGTTCAGCCTGAATCGCGCGCCGGGCGGCACGTTCGGCAATCGCAACTTCATGGCGCACCTGTGCGTGATCGTCTTCCCGGCCCTGCTCGTGACGACGCTGCGTGCCGGCTCGCGGCGCGCCTTCGGCTGGTGGACGTTCGGCATGGCGATGGTGGCGGGAGCGCTGGTGCTGTCGCGGAGCCGGGCAGCGTGGCTCGCGCTCATCGCGGGGGTGTCCGTGCTCGTGGTGTTCGCGCTGCTGGTCGTGCCGCGGACGCGCGGTACGATCCGCTGGCGACGTCTCGTCGTGGTCGCCCTCGTCGCGGCCGCAGGCGCGGGTGCGGCGGCGGTGCTTCCCAACACGCTCAACTGGAAGAGCGATTCTCCCTACATGGAGACGGCGCGGAGCGTCGTGAACTACAAGCAGGGGAGCGGCAAAGGACGACTCGTTCAGTACAAGAACACGATTCGTATGTCGCTTCATCACCCACTGCTCGGCGTCGGGCCGGGCAACTGGGCGGTCGTCTATCCCAAGTTCGCGTCGAGCGGCGATCCCTCGCTCACCGAGGACGGGATGACGGCGAATCCGTGGCCGAGCAGCGACTGGATGACCTTCCTGTCGGAGCGCGGCCTCCCGGCGTTCGTGTTCCTCGCCCTGGCCCTGGTGGCCCTGGTCGTCGATGCGATTCGCGCGCTACGCGAGCCGGCCGATCCCGAACGGGCGCTCCACGCGTGGGTGTTGCTGGGCACACTCGCCATCCTGCTCGTCGTGGGGACGTTCGACGCCGTGCTCCTGTTGCCGCTGCCAGCGCTCGTCGGCTGGGCGCTGCTCGGCGCCCTGTCGCCCCCGACGCGCGAGCGCGTCGTGGTGGAGCTGCCGTTGGGGCGCCGCATCGCGGCGATGGCGCTCGTCGCCGTGCTGGGTGGTCTCGCCGTGACGCGCAGCGTAGGGCAGATCGCGGCGATGGGGGTGTTCGAGTCGAGCGAGCGTGCGAGTGGCGTGGAGCGGGCGGCGGCGCTCGATCCGGGGAGCTACCGCATTCACGTCCGGCTGGCGGAGGCATACGCGCGACGCGGCAGCTGCAAGAACGTGCGGATCCACGCGAGCGCCGCGCGTGCTCTCTACCCCAACGCGCCAGAGCCCAAGCGGCTGCTGGCGCGATGCGGCCGCTAGCGCCTCACTCCCGCGGGATCCGCAGCACGACGCCAGGGCGCAGCGCGGCGCGCTGATTCCGCCGGTTGGCGCGTGCCAGATCGCGGACGCTGACGCCGCTCCGGCGAGCGATCTCCCAGAGGGTGTCGCCCTCACGCACGCGATACGTAGTGCCGCTGATCCGGTCCGCGACCTCGCCGTTC
>DASVNI010000425.1:0-1551 GCA_036383935.1 Gemmatimonadaceae bacterium
CCGGTGCAGTGGCCACCCTCGCCGCCGCGGCGACCGCGCGACGTATCGCCGGCGCTCGCGCCGCGATGCTCGCCGCGCTCGCATTCTCGATCATGCCGCTCGCCGCGGCGGGACTCGTGCTCGCCACGCCGGACGCGCCCCTCCTCGCCTTCGAGGCGATCGCCCTCTACGCGGTCGTGCGCGCGCTCGAGGTGGCGCCTCGCTCGGCGGCGTCGCTCGGGTGGTGGGCCGTCGCGGGCGTCGCCGTCGGGCTCGCGTTCGCGTCGAAGTACACGTCGATCTTCTTCCCCGTCTCCGTCGCGCTCGCCGTCGTGCTGCGGCCGTCGCTGCGTGAGCGCCTGCGCGAGCCGGGACCGTACGTCGCCTGCGTGCTGGCCGTGCTCGTGTTCGCGCCCGTCCTCGCGTGGAACGCGCGGCACGACTGGATCTCCTTCCGCTTTCAGATCCAGCACGGTCTCGGCACGCCAAAGGGCTCGGCGATCAATCGCGAGCTCGAGATGCTCGGCGGGCAGCTCGGGCTGGTCACGCCAATACTGTTTGTTCTCGCGGCGGGCGCTGTCTGGAGCGCGCTGCGCCGTCCGCGCGCAGACGCGCACTTCATGCTGGCCGTCGTCGCCGTCGGGAGCTGGGCGTTCTACATCTACAGCGCGATCCACCGGCGCGTCGAGCCGAACTGGCCCGCGCCCGCGTACATCCCCGCGCTCGTGCTGCTCGCCGCTCAGGCGGCCGGCGCTCCTTCAGCCGCGCTCTCGCGCTGGCTCCGGCGCGGGCTCGTGTTCGCGGCGGTCGTCGTCGCCGTCCTGTACGCCTACGTGCTCGCGCCGCTGCTGCCGATCCCCGCTCGCAAGGATCCGCTCGCGCGCGCCGCAGGGTGGGACACACTCGCGATGCAGGTGGATTCCGTGCGACGCACGCTCGGCACGCGTGTCTGGGTCGGCGCCGATCGCTATCAGGACGTGAGCGAGCTGGCGTACCATCTGCCCGATCGGCCCGAGGTGGTCTGCGTCTGTCTCACGGGGCGACACAACCAGTACGAGCTCTGGGCCCCCTTCACCTCACGGGCCGCGCGCGGCGATGCGCTCGTGCTCGCGCTCGACGAGCGTCCGCAGGGCGTGGTGCACGAGAACGTCGCCCGGCTCGCCCCGCACTTCGCGCGCGTGCAGCAGGGCGCGCTCGCTCCATTGCTCCGCGGCGGCGACACCGTGACGGTGCGCCGCCTCTGGATCCTCGAGGATTACATCGGCGGCTGGCCGACGCGCACCGAACCCTGAGTGAGCTCGGTGGGCCGCGCGTCTCTCGTGCGACCATTCGCGTACGCGGCGCGGATCGCGCCGAGCAGCTCGACGAGCTGGCGTCGCTCCGCGTCGTCGAGCATCGAGCCAGCGCGTGTGTTCGCGGCGTCCATCGGCGCATCGAGCGCGGCGATGAGGTCGGTCCCCTTCGGCGTGATGTGGCAGAGGACCTGTCGCCGGTCGGGCGTCGATCGCTCGCGGATGACGTAGCCCGCCAGCTCCAGCTTGTCGAGCAATCGCGTGATCCCGGCGGCTTCCT
>DASVNI010000426.1:0-4854 GCA_036383935.1 Gemmatimonadaceae bacterium
CAGACGCTCTCCGGTCCGATGGACGGCCACCAGCCGATCATGCCGAAGGAGCTGCGCCACTACGACCTGCACGTGTGGCTCTGGAAGTCGAACCCGAAGGGCGTGTTCACGTCGACGAACGCCGCGGTGAAGTGTCCGGTGGGTGATCCGTATACCTTCCAGGAAGGCACAGACGGACACATGCACCACTAGTGCGGCCGGCACCACACGCAGTTGCAACGCGCCTGCCTCGCGAGACGAGGCAGGCGCGTTTCCTTGCCGTGTGGACGTCGCGGCTTGCCACGCTCGTCCTTGCGGCTCTGGCTGTCTCCTACGCACTCGGCGACGATAATCCGAAGGCGGCACTGGGCGCTGTGGCGAGTGGGCTGCTGATCCTCGCGCTCACGGAAGGGTTGAAGCGCGGAAGTCAGATCGCCGCGGGCACGCTCCTGGTGGAGCCGCTCCTGCCGGAAGAGCTTCACGGCTATCAGAGCTGGCTCCGCGTGCACGGCGCGCTCACTCCGCGACGATCGTGAGCAGCACGTTCGTCAGGCTCATCACCTTCAACTGATAATCGCCCTCCTTCGGAGTGAACTCGAAGTCGTACGTCTCGCCAGCGCCGAAGCTGACCTTCGCGGGGCGTGCCGTGCGCTCCGCCGAGGGAATCGGAATGGCGTCCTTCGCCAGCGGCGTCCAGGTCGCGACGCTGTCGTTCCGCGTGATGCTGACGTCCGTCTCGTCGTCGATCGTCATGCTGAAGAAGCGGAACCGGTGCGGCACGCCCGCCTTGAGGTGGATCGGTCCGTCTGCGGGGCGGCCATTGACCACCGTCCACGCCGGCGCCATCAGCCCGGACTGTCCGATCGCGAACACGTGATCGGTCGTGTCGTTCCACTTCTCCCCGGGCTCGAGCACGACGAGCGCGCCATACATGCCGGCGGCCATCTGCCCCAGGTCGTTCATGTGCGTGTGGTAGATGAACGTCCCCGCGCGAGGCGGCGTGAAGGTGGCGACGAACGAATCCCCCGGTGCGATCATCGGCGCGAGGTGCGCACCTGCGCCGCTGAAGCCGCCGACGCCGTCGTTGTAGCTCTCCAGCTCGATGCCGTGCCAGTGTACCGTCGTCGGCACGGAGAGATGATTCACGACGGCGACCTGCGTCCGCTGACCGCGCGCCACGGTCAGGATGGGCCCGGGTGAGGACGCGGCTGACGACGCGGTGTCGCCGCTGCGCCGTAGCGCATAGCCGAGTGTGGGCTCCGGACCGTACGAATCGGACGTCTTCTCCGCGACGAGCTGCATTCTATTCGCCGCACTCGGATGCTCGGTGCCGGCCGTTGCCACGCCCTTTGCGGGCAGCACCGTGATGCCGAGCACGAGGCCACTCATGTCGTCGCCCATGTGATTGCCGTGACCCATCGCGGTCGCCTCGGCGAACTTCGGGGCGCGGTCGTACAGCATGTCGTTCAGCCACGGCCCGATGTGCATCGGCTTGTGGCAGTGGAAGAGCCAGTTGCCCGGCCTGTCCGGCGACCACACCATCTGGAAGGTCCCGGGCAGGGCGATGTTTTCGGTCACGACGAGCGGCTGCTTCCCCGGTGGGATGGGCGTGTCGGTGGCGCCGTCGCCGCGTGATTCGACGCGGAAGTAGAAGCCGTGCAGATGCAGGGGATGGAGGCCACCGCCGAGGTTCACGAGGCGCCAGCGCACGCTGTCGCCCACCGTGTAAGTGAAGCGTTCCGTATACGGCCACATCCGGCCGTTGAAGGTGAAGAGCACCCGATTTCCCTTCGACGCGTCCGCCCCGTGTCGCACGTGCTCGTAGATCGAGGTGACGATGATGCGGTCCGGGCGCGGCGGCGCTCCCGCCGGATCGACCACCAGCACGGCGCGGAGCTGGCTGCCGTCGTCGGCCGTGAACACCGGTTGGCCGTGGCGGATCGGCAGGGCGTAATAGACGAACGTGCCCACCGCAGACGGTGTGAACGTGATCTGGCCGCTCGCGCCCGGCGCGACCTGCACGGCGTCCTTGCATGGAAACTTGCAGGCCGCGACGAAGAGTACTGTGTCGTTCAGCGTGTTCCGCAGCGCGACGTTGATGCGCGTGCCGAGCGGTACACGCAGGAGTGGGCCGGGATTGCTCGGCGCACGTCCCTCTTCGCCGAACAGGCTGGTCACGACCGGCGGTGCGTCGGCCGGTCCGGGATGCCACTTCGCATCCGCGGCGTACAGCCGCACCGTCAGGACGCCGCCGCGTAGCGTGCCTGCGGGCTTCGTGTTGTCGTTGGTGGTGGCGTCGGGCAGCTCGGCCCGCACGCTGGGATGGTGTGTGTCGATGGAGCTGCTGGACACTCGGCACTCCGACCGGAGGTGCGAAGCGCCGCAGGGAGGAGCAATCGCTGGGGTGACGGCGACGACGGGCGCGCCGAGGAGGGCAGCGCCAAGCAGGAGAGTGCGCATCGACCGGGTGGGGGGCGGTCACGCTTCGAGAACGTCACGCGGCGGCATTCGCCTGCCGCGCGCGACATGTAACTCCCAGGACGAGTCGCGGCAAGTTGGCGTTACCCGCCTCTGTCGCTCGTCCGCAAACAGATGCGTCGCGCATCGTGCGATTGGACCACCGTCCAATCCTCCCATGTCCATACCTCCGGATAACTAGTGAGCCGAGAGAATCCGCACCCGGCGCACGGAGGGGAGCGACATGTCACATGCGCTACACGGCTCGACGAGAGCCCGGCTGACTTTGGCGACCGTTGTCTCGCTCGCCTGTCTGATCCCGATCAGCGCGTGCGGAAAGGCGACGGCGGAGGGAAAGCCCGCTCCGAAGAACGCGGCGGGGATCGCGGTGGATGCCTACGTCTACGGCTACCCGCTCGTGATGATGGACCAGACGCGGCGTGTTGCAACGAACGTCGCGAGCGCCGAGGACAAGCGGGCGCCGATGGGTCAGTTCGCGAACATGACGTCGTACCCCGACGCTTCGTTCCGTGACGTCACCGCACCGAACGCCAACACCCTGTACTCGCAGGCGTGGCTCGACCTGAGTGAAGAGCCGTACGTGTTGTCGCTCCCCGACGAGCGAGGCCGGTACTTCCTCATGCCGATGCTGAGCGGGTGGACCACCGTGTTCGACGCGCCCGGAAAGCGCACGACGGGCACCGGCGCGCAGCGCTACGTCATCGCCGGCCCGCACTGGAAGGGATCGCCGAACGTTCCGGGAGCGACGCTCGTCGAATCGCCGACGAACATGGTGTGGCTCATCGGTCGCACCTTCGCGCAGGAAACGAGTGAGGACCTCACCGCCGCGAACCAGCTCCAGCGGCAATACACGCTGGTGCCGCTCAGCGCATTCGGTAAACCGTACACACCTCCGCGAGGACGCGTCGATCCGTCCATCGACATGAACACGCCGGTGCGCGATCAGGTCAACGCGCTCGATGCGGCGACCTTCTTCGATCGACTCGCGATGCTCATGAAGGAGAACCCACCCTCGCATCGCGATTCAGGGCTCGTCGTGCGCATGGCGAGCATCGGCATCGTGCCGGGAGAGCCGTTCGACAAGACGAAGCTCGGGCGCCATGTGAACGCGATCCTTGGAGACCTCCCGAAACGCGCGCAGGAGCGCATCCTCTCCGTCAGCAAGAACATGAAGCCCGTCAACGGTTGGCAGTATCAGACCAACCTCGGTCGCTACGGGAAGAACTACGATCTGCGCGCCTACACCGCCTACGTCGGGCTCGGCGCGAACCTCCCGCAGGATGCGATCTATCCGATCGCCAGCGTCGACGGGCTGGGCATGCAGCTCGACGGGCTGCGCAACTACGTCCTGCACTTCGACAAGGGTGAGCAGCCGCCAGTGAAGGGCTTCTGGTCGGTGACGATGTACGACCCGCAATACTTCTTCGTCGAGAACCCCCTGCACCGCTATCAGATCAGCCCGGCCCAGTCGCCGGTGAAGATGAACTCCGACGGGTCGCTGGACATCTACATCCAGCATCAGAATCCGGGAGCGGCGAAGGAGAAGAACTGGCTTCCGGCGCCCGACGGTCCGTTCCTGCTGATGCTGCGCATGTACTGGCCGGAGCAGTCCGTCGTCGATGGAACGTGGAAGCCACCGGGGATCAGGCAGATGACGAGCGTCGCGGCCTCCGACCGCTGAGCCAGGCGATGCTCTGAGGTCGCACGCTCGCGAAGCGTTGGCGACGACGAAGCCTCCGCACATATTCGTCGTCGCCTCTATGAAAACCTACTATTACTTCGCGACACTCGGCGCGCTCGCTCTCCTGTCGCTCGAGAACGCCGCTGCCCAGAGCCCGCGCCGCACGACGGTGGGGCGCTTGCTCGGCGGTGTCGTGGACACGATCGAGGTCGAGAATCGCCTCGGCGGCGAGCTGCGCTCGAGGAGCGCATCATTGCGGCTCGTACGCGTGGACTCCGGATACAGCGGCACCCTGCGAATGGGCGTGTACGTGGCCGGCAGCGGCCCCGTCATGGCCGGCAGCCCGACCCCGGCGCGAAGTTGCGACACCACCATGACCGCCACGATGACGCCACCGGACGCACAGCGTCTGCTCGCTCTCGTCCGCCGCGCAGTGATCGAGCCGGGCGATGCACCGGGGGTGCCCCGTCCCAGTGATGTCTGGTACGTCGACTCGTACCGGCTAACGAGCGGGAGCAATGTCGTCATCGTGCGGGACGCACGAACCGTCCTGTTCGGCGACTCTCTATATCGCGCACCACTCAGGCCCGGCCCCAGAGACCCGAAGCAACCGCCATGGGCAGCGCTCGACCAGACGAGCTCGTTGATGGAATTGCACCGAATGTTGCAGCCGTATCTGCAGCTCGACCTATTGAATGCGTTCGCCGGGGCATGTC
>DASVNI010000427.1:0-8399 GCA_036383935.1 Gemmatimonadaceae bacterium
GTCGTCACCTTGCGACACTTCACGAACCCAACGACCGGAGGTGTCGTCGCGCTCGATGCGGCGACGGGTGCCGTGCGCTGGCGACGTGACTTCCCGACAACCGCGGCTGGACGCGGATCGGGGAGCTTCGGGCGAGCGGGATTCTGGCGGCAACTGATCATCGCGGCGTCGGATGACGGAACGATCTACGCGATGAATCGGAGCGACGGCTCCATTGCGTGGATTTCTCCGAGGCCGGCTGATGAGCGCACCTTCGACGACCAACGCCCCGTCTCCGTGATCGGGGACATGATCGTCGTCGGCTCCGATCGGCCTGTGCTCACCGGTTTGGATGCGGCGACCGGAGCAGAGCGTTGGCGACTCGCGAGCCCGTTTGGCAGCGTGAGCTACGAGATCGGCACTGATGGTCGACAGGCATACATCGTCTATGCGAGTCTGGAGTTGAGCGCTGTCGATGCAGCGACGGGGACTGTCGCGTGGACGAGCGATGGCAGACCCGGCGATTTTTCGCCGTATCCAGTCGTTGATGGCGAACGTGTGTACGTCGGTGCCAGCAGTGGCTTGTACGCGCTGCGTCGATGACGTCGCACGCGAAGCGACAGGGGTGACGCACGTGGTGGCGGAGCCGGCGAAACTCCGCGAGGTATGACGGGCCGGGGGGCGTCCTGGCTAGCTCGTGGCCGGGGCTCGACGCGCGCGGCTTCGATCCGGGGGCGCCGAAGAGCGTCGTGTCGTACGAGCCGCGCGTGCTGTACGAGCAGATCGTGACCGAGCTGCGTGAGCTGTTCGAGCGCCTCGGTCTCCCGCCGCAGTGAGGCTCGCCGCGCGGCCGAGGCCATCACTTGCCACTCGGGTGCCTGGTGCAGCATTGTCCCCGATGTCGCCGCGCCTCACTCAGCGCAGATGAGCACAGCCGTATGCCAGCCATGGTCACGCTCGATAAGGAACGAGGGATCCGGATCACCAGTGCGGTCGGTCCTATGCGCTGGAGCGACTTCCGCGAGATCTATCGCATGATCGCCGCCGATCCGAGTCTATCGGCGGCGAAGCGGACGCTCGTCGATCTGCAGCACGCCTCCCTGGCCGGCGTCACCCGGGCCGACGTGCAAGCGGCGGTGCACCTGCCCAAGCTGCCGCGCGAGGTGGATACGCGGCTGGCCATCGTGACGAAGTCGCCGGTCGTGTACGGCATCGCGCGCATGTACGCGCTGATGCAGGTCGTCCGCCAGACGGGTGAGGTGGAAGTCTTCACGACGCTCGACGAGGCGATGGCCTGGCTGGTCTCGTGAGCCACGGCTCTGGAGCCGGCGCTACTCGCGCGACGTGACGTCGGTCGAGCGTCCGGCACGCTATGCCTGGTTGGTGGTCGCACTGCTGGTTCCGGTAGCGCTGCTCAACTACCTGGACCGGCAGATGCTCGCCACGATGAAGGCGTCGATGGTGGGCGACATCCCGACGATCGCCAACAAGGCGGACTGGGGGCTGATCCTCGGCTCGTTCAAGTGGACGTACGCGCTGCTCGGGCCGATCGCGGGGTACATCGCCGATCGGTTCAGCCGGCGCTGGGTGATTGGCGCGAGTCTGCTCGCATGGTCGGCGGTGACGTGGTGGACGGGGCAGTGCACGACCTTCCAGGAGCTGCTGACGGCGCGCGCGTTCATGGGCGTCAGCGAGGCGTTCTACTTTCCGGCCGCGCTGGCGCTCATCACCGAGTATCACCTCGGGCCCACGCGCTCGCGCGCCGTGGGGGTGCACCAGACTGGTGTCTATCTCGGCCAGATCCTCGGCGGGTTCGCGGGATACGTGGCGGAGTCGCCGGTGCTCGGCTGGCGGTGGGCGTTCACGAGCGCGGGGATGCTAGGCGTCCTCTATTCGATTCCGCTGTTCTTGCTATTGAGGGATCCAGTGCGCGACAGGTACAGATCCCTCGACTCGCTCCGCTCGCTCGGGATGACACCGGCAGTCGTCGCGAGCGAAGGCGAGGGATCTGCACTTACAGAGCAGCCGCCGAGCGTCGTGCGTGGACTGCTGACGAACCGCAACTTCATCCTGCTCGTGATGTACTTCACGCTTCCAGCAATTGCGGGGTGGATCGTGCGCGACTGGATGCCGGAGATCCTGCGCGAGCGATTCCACCTCGGGCAGGGAAGGGCGGGGGTGAGCGCGATCCTGTTCGTGCAGATCGCGTCGCTCGTCGGCGCAGTCGGCGGCGGAGTGCTGGCGGATCGCTGGATGCGACGGACGAATCGCGGGCGGATCTACACTAGCGCGATCGGGACGATGCTCTTCCTGCCGGCGCTGTTCAGCGTGGGCAACTCGGGGACGCTCGCCGTCGCGATCATGGGGCTGATCGTGTTCGGGCTCGGCTGGGGCTTTTTCGACAGCAACAATATGCCGATCCTGAGCCAGATCGCGCGGCCAGAATTGCGGGCGACGGGCTATGGGATCATGAACCTGGTGAGCATCAGCTGTGGCGGCTTCGGGGACTGGGCGTTCGGGGCGTTGCGGGATCGGGATGTTCCGCTGAATCTCATCTTCGGGGTGTTCGCTGGCGTGGCGCTGTTGTCGGTGGTGATCGTCATGATGATCCGCCCCAAGGGGGATGATGCAGTCGCGGCGGCGTAGGACGTGGACGACAGAGGCATCCTTGGATCGTGACCTCTTTGGTGGCTGAAAAGGCGTTAGCAGTTGGGGCTGGCATCAAGAACGAGGGACTAGACGGATGCGGCGGATTGGGCGGATGCTAGAGCCACTGCACACCCAACTGCCAGCCGTGCGGCCAAGCCGGCCACCATCCAATTCACGAGCCAACTGAGTTTTTGGGGTCGTGGCGCGAGAGACTCTACGCGGCGGATCCCAAACAATGCTGTTGCCGTTGTAGTTGTCGTTGCAGTTGCAGTTGCTCCTGCATCCGCTCGATCCGCCGCATCCGCTTACTCCCTCCGTTCTTGATCCTGGCGCCGAGACCACCAACGCCCTTCAGTTGCAGATCTCTCGACTCGCTTCACTCGCTCGGGACGACTGACTCACACATTCTCGAATGATGAAACTGGTATCCACTCTGCTTCTCGCCACGCTCCTCACGGGATCTGCAAAGCGCGTCGATGATCCGGCGATCCTGCTCCAGGAGTTCATCTACGAGAGCGGGCCGTATCCCTCGGTGCACGCGTCGACGATCGTCGAGACGACGGCGAAGGTGGTCGCGATAAATGAGGGCAAGGAGACCGAGGTGCCGTCGCACGAGCTCGTGGCGGCGTGGTTCGGGGGGACGCGCGAGCGCGCTCCCGACGTCGGCATCTGGGTCTCGCGCCGTGAGAAGAACGGGTGGACAACCAGCGTCGAGGTCGCGAACGGCGTGCAGCCGGATGGGACGCGGTATCCGACGTGGAACCCCGTGCTCTTCCAGCCGCGCGGCGGGCCGCTGATGCTGTTCTACAAGGTGGGGCCGTCGCCGGAGGAGTGGTGGGGCGAGCTACGCACGAGCACTGACAACGGGCGCACGTGGAGCGTGGCGCGACGGCTCCCCGACGGCATCCTCGGCCCGATCAAGAACAAGCCCGTGCAGCTCGCCGACGGCACCATCGTCGCGCCGTCCAGCACCGAGTCGCACGCGGAGCCGAGCAAGTGGCAGGTGCACTTCGAGTGGAGCAGCGATGGCGGGAAGAACTGGTCCGCGACGGCGCCGGTCAACGACGGCACCACGATCGGCGCGATCCAGCCGAGCATTCTCTTCCGCGAGAAGATCGGCGGGGAGAAACTGCTCGCGGTCGGAAGGACGGAGCAGGGCAAGGTGTTCTCGACCTCCTCGAACGACGGTGGAAATACGTGGAGCGCGCTGTCGCTGATCGACGATCTGCCGAACCCGAACGCGGGGATCGACGCGGTGACGCTCGCGGATGGGCGTCAGCTCATCGTCTACAATCCGGTGACGCGGGGGCGCACGCCGCTTGCGGTGGCGGTCTCGAAGGACGGGCGCGCGTGGACCAAGGTGCTCACGCTCGAGGACCAGCCGGGAGAGTATTCGTATCCGGCGGTGATCCAGACGTCGGATGGGCTGGTGCACATCACGTACACGTGGAAGCGGCAGCGGGTGAAGCACGTGGTGGTGGATCCGACGAAGCTCACGGGGTGACTCGGCGAGGGTGCTATCGACGCTGCACCGGCGCAGGCATGTAGTACTGCTCCGGTCGCAGTAACTCGGTCGGGGGAAGCCGGCGGGTGGCCTCCCACGCCACGACTTCGTTGGGGCCGAGATTGGCCAGCACGAGCAGGACGTCGGGATTGCGTCCGGTTTCCGGATCGGCGAGTAGCGCGGCGGCGATCGCGAAGTTGGCGACTGGGCCGTCCGTGCCCCTGATATATCGATCGAGTGCGCTTCGCACGCGTGGAGACGCCCTGATCATCGTTCTGATCCCAGCCCACTGCGTGGGAGCCTGCCAGTTGGCGGATGGATGCGTTACGAGCTGAATCGCGAGATTGTCGCGGGCATTCGGATGTCGTGACAGGTGCTCGGGCAGCGAATCCCAGGGATGGCCGAAGATCGGGACACAGGTCGCCAGCAGGAACAGGGTGCGCGCCGAGGTCGACGGATCGGCGATGAGGGCGTTGGCGTAAGGCAGAAGGGCGTCACGCGCCTGCTGGCGCACCTTCCAGTCCGTGCTCTCGGTGGTTGGAAGACTCGCGAGCATCAGAAGCAGCTCCGGATCGCCTGTCACCCTCGGATGGTTCACGAGGCGTTCGGCCAGATACTCGTCGGGCACGTCGGCCAGTCGGCTGACGAGCTGCTTCAGAGTGGCCCGCGGCAGTCGAGGAGAGGCCAGCATCATCTCCAGAATGGAGTTCGAGACGTAGCTGTGCCGACCGAACACGGTGTTCACCGTATCGAGGAATGCCGGCGAGAGGAGATACGTATCCTCACTCGATGGCGTGAATGCAGATCTCTGCCAGGGAACGCGCTGAAGAGTGTCCGAGACGTAGTGCTTCACGTCGAGCCATCCGATCTTCCGTCCGAACTCGAGCCCGAGCGCGCCTGAGTAGAAGCATCCGGCCAGGCAGTCCTGCGCGGTCCCGAAGGTGACAGAGAAGAGGAGAAGATCGTACTCGGGCATTCGGAAGAGGGCTTGCCGCTCGCGCTCCAGCGGCAGCCGCGCTCTCGCGATGAACGAGTCGACATCCGCGCCGAGTGGCTTGTCGTCGCGCGGCGGATGTGGGACCGCTGGCGAAGCGGGATATGCTGGTCGAACGCCTGCGCGTCGCAGGTCCACCCAGACGCGAAAGCGATCGGTCTGGGGAAGGAGGCCAAAGACCATCCCCAAAGCTCGTGAGCGTTCGCCAGGCGCGAGCCCGCGAGTCGAGTCGCTCGGCGCGCCGAAGACAGCGTTGGGGTTCGAGTAGTAGTTCGGCCAGATCTTCGGGAAATCGAAGAAAAGGGGCGTCGTGCGCTGTGAGAGCTGAGTGCCGCGGTAGACCGGAGTGATGCTGTCGAGGCGAAGCTCGATCGGTGACGGGAATGCGGCGGAGCCTACGTTGCGCACTGCCACCTGGATCGAGAGGGGCCGCCACCGCGTGTACCCTCCCTGGCTGTCGAATGTTGTCAGCTTGGGCTGCCCAACGACGACGAGCTCCGCGGGCCCGCATCTCTTCGATGGGACGCTGACCAACACGCTGTCTGGAAAGCGAAGACGCACATCGAGCACGGTGCACGTCCCGCCGCCAAGAAGAGAGCTGACTGCGATCTGCCGGCCGCGGTTCACCTGTGCGCCGGCATGCGGCGCGAGGGCGCCGGTAAGCATGGCCAGGAGGAGGACTGCTGCTCGCACGCGCTCGAAATGTTTCTGCTGAAAGGACCTCATGGGGTTGAGACGATCAACCGGCACTCGAGCATCCGGGCTTGGCGGAATGGGACGCATTGCGACGTGTCGCCGGACGGACGGCGCCGGAGTAGGTTCTTCAACCGTTCGCGCGCTCGGGCGCCGCCCTCACTTCTCCTTCTCGATGAGACCTCGCACTCTCGAAGTCTGTTCGCTGCTGCTCGCCTTCTCCAGCGCGACGCCGACGGTCCGCGCGACAGCGCAGTACATCGTCAAATCGCCCGACGGCAAGATTGCGCTCACCGTCCGGCAGGAGCGTGGCGCTCTCACCTTCTCGGTCTCGAACGGCAAGACGCGGCTGATCGACCGCGGCACCCTCGGGCTGACGTCGAGCCGCGGCGACTTCACCAATGGTTTGCGCTTCGTGCGCCAGTCGCGCGGCACGATCGACGAGACGTACTCGCTCCCCATCGGCAAGCGGTCCACCTACGTGAACCGCGCGAACGAGCTCGATCTCGCCTTCGCCAAGGGCGCGCAGGAGCTTCACGTCGTGCTCCGCGCTTACGACGACGGCGTCGCGTTCCGCTACGTGATCCCCGGCACGGGCGACGTCGACATCGCCAGTGAGACGACGACCTTCCCGCTCGCCGGCACCGACGTCGCCTACTGGGGCCAGCCGCACCCGAACAACTACGGCTACGAGACGCCGCTCGGCCCCGTCACCGCCGATCGCATCTCCATGCCGGTGCTGGCCGAGCTGAAGGATCGCAAGCACTGGCTGCTCGTCGCGCAGGCGGCGAGCTATGGGAGCTACATCATCCCGAACTTCGCTCGGCAGGGGAACACGCTCGCGGTGCGCTTCCCGATGGATCAGAAGACGCCGGTGCGCACGACGCTCCCCTTCGCGTCGCCGTGGCGTGTCGTCATCGTCTCGCCGAGCGATCCGGGGCGCATCGTCGAGTCCACGATGCTGGAAAACCTCAATCCACCGACGGAGCCGGCGCTGCGCAATGCGTCGTGGATCCGGCCGGGCCGCGCGAGCTGGGACTTCATCGCCGGCGACGGCAAGAAGCTCGGCACCTGGATCGACTTCGACGCCGAGATGGGGTGGGAGTGGCACGTCACGGACGCGGGCTGGCAGACGCGCACGCCACACATGCTCGAGACGACGGCGTACGCGGCCGCGCACGACGTCGCGATCATGGCGTGGGGAAAGGTGGCGAACCGCGACTTCCTGTACCGGCGTGACAGCGCCGAGGCGTGGATGTCCAGACTGGAGCGACTCGGGATCCGCGGCGCGAAGATCGACTTCTTCGACCAGCAGGATTCGACGGCTACGGCGACGGACGATCTGGAGGACACGCAGGCGCGGTTGCAGCTCCGCGACTTTCTCACCGAGACGGCGGCGAAGCACCACCTCATGGTCGAGTATCACGGTGCCGCGATCCCAAGCGGGGAGCGTCGCCGTTGGCCGAATCTGGCGAGTGCCGAAGCGGTGTACGGGCTCGAGCGTCGGAACCAGAACCTGGTGCACGACCTCACGATCCCCTACGTCCGCAACGCGATGGGACCGGTGAGCTACACGCCGTTCCATCTCACGCGCTCGGCCGGCTCGCTCGCCTACCAGCTCGGCCAGACGGTGATCTACGAGACGGGGATCCAGATCTTCGCCGAGCGGTACGATCGGATCCTCGGCTTCGCGGGCGCCGAGTTCCTGAAGGCGCTGCCAGTGACGTGGGACGAGACGCGGCTCATCGAGGGAGCGCCCGGGAGCCACACCGTCATTGCGCGACGGAAGGGAAAGGCGTGGTTCGTGGGTGGGATCAGCGGCGAGGCGCGGACCGTCACGCTGCCGCTCTCCTTCCTCGAGGATTCGGTGACGTACGACGCGCTGATCCATCGCGACGGGGCAGGAAAGGCGGACCTCGTGATCGAGAACCGGCGGCTCGTGCGCGGAGACACGCTCGCGCTGCCGACCCTGGCCGCGGGGGGATTCGCGATGTGGATCGCGCCGAAGAAGTCGTAGGGGAATCGCCGTCACGATCGGGAGTGCCGAAGGTCTAACTCCCGTCCGATGGCGGCGATAATATCCGTCGCATGATGCACCCCTTCCCGACGGACGCAGCGCTCGACGACCGGTACGTCATCGAGCGCGAGATCGGCGCTGGTGGCATGGCCGTCGTCTACCTCGCCCGCGACCGCAAGCTCGATCGCGAAGTCGCGCTCAAGGTCCTCCGTCCCGAGCTCGGCGCGGTGCTCGGCGCCGAGCGATTCCTCGCCGAGATCAGGATCTCGGCGCGGCTCGACCATCCGCACATCCTCAAGCTGCTCGACTCCGGGGAGTCGAACGGGATGCTGTACTGTGTGCTCCCCTACGTGCGTGGTGCATCGCTGCGCGACAAGCTCGATCGCGAGCACCGGCTCGGCATCGACGAGGCGCTGCGGATCACGCGGCAGATCGCGAGTGCGCTCGACTCCGCGCACCGGCGGCATCTCGTCCATCGCGACATCAAGCCGGAGAACATCCTCCTTCAGGAAGGGGAGGCGATGCTCGCCGACTTCGGCATCGCGCTCGCCGTGCAGGAGGCA
>DASVNI010000428.1:0-3637 GCA_036383935.1 Gemmatimonadaceae bacterium
CAGAGCCCGGGGTCAGAGCCCGGGGTCAGAGCCCGGGGTCAGAGCCTGGGGTCAGAGCCCGGGCTCTGACCCCGAAGCGTTCGGTTCAACCGCACGCTCATGAAGCACCTCATGGCGCGCAGCGCCTTGCCCCGCCTCAGCAACCCCTTCCCCGCCGCCATCAACAGCCCGGCCTCCTTTCGCCGCGCGATGCGCCGCAGCTCGGGATCGCCGACCTCGGCGGCGAGGGCGCGAAAGACCGCCGCGTTGTGGAGCTGCACCTCCTCCGGGCGTGTGACAGTCGTTCTCCGCCCCGTGTGCTCCCGCGCCCGCACGAGCGATTCGTCCACCGCATGCGCCGGCGCGCGCAGCGCGATCCGCACGACGAGATCGAAGTCCTGACGAAATGGGAACTGCTCGCGGAAGCCCCCCGCTTCGTCCACGAGCGAGCGCTCCATCATCACCGCGCAGATCGTCACGCCCAGATCGTCCGACAGCAGCGGCCGCGCGATCCAGCCGGAGACCGCCGCCGAGCCGCCGGATCGAAAGGGAGTTGGCGCGCCATCGGCGGTCATCAGCTCGTAACGCGTGTAGCTCCACCGCGCCCCCGCCGCTGTCGTCTCGCGCATCTGCCGCTCGAGCTTCGTCGGAAGCCAAACGTCGTCCGAGCCAAGCACGCAGAGCCACCGCGCGCGCGACGCCGCCACCCCCGCGTTGAGCGCGCGGGACACGTTCCCGCCATGCGAGAGCGCGACGAGCCGCACGCGCGCATCGGTCATCGCGCGCACGTGCTCGGCCGTTCCATCGGTCGATCCGTCGTCGACGACGATCAGCTCGAGATCGCCGAAGGTCTGCTCGAGCACCGACGCCATCGTCTCGCGCAGCAGTGAGAGGCGATTGAACGTCGGAACGATCACGGAGACCGCCGGCGCGTTCGCCGACGCGTTTATCGCTCCTCCCTCCGGCGCTTCGCACCTCCGGTCGGAGTTCCGCATGTTCGCCGCTGTGATCGCTCCTCCCACCGGCGCTTCGCACCTCCGGTCGGAGTTCCGCATCTCTAGCGACTGTTGCCGAACACCACCGGCGCCGAGCTCGCGAGTCGCTCGAACCGCGCATCGCCGCGCAGCGGCGCGAAGGTCGGATCGATCTTCAGCCAGGCGGGCGAGAGATAGTACGGCATCGTCAGCAGCGGCTCGAGCTGGTCGAGCGCCTTGTCCTTCTGCCCGACCATCATGTACACGCGCGCGAGCTGATGCTGCAGGTACGGCCCGTTGGTCGCCGTCCACTTCGTGCGCGCGAGTGTCATGCCGCGCTCTGCCGCGGCCACCGCGTCATGCGAGCGGCCCACCGTGGCGAGCAGCAGCGCACGCACCATCTGTCGCTGCGCGTCGTTCGGTGCGTCGCGCAGCTGCTCGTTCACGGCGACGAGCGCCGAGTCGGCGAACGCGCGCGCCTTCGCCGCATCGCCGCGCAGGGCGTACATCTGTGCCAGCCCCCACCCCCACGACATCCTGTCACCGTCGAAGGCGCCGGGCCCGAGGGCGAGCAACCGGCGCTGGTCCGCCTCGTCGAGCACCCAGGGGAGGTCGTAGTACATCGCCATCGCCGCGGAGAGCGCACCGCGATCCACCGACGACGGCACCACGGCGAGCACGCGCCGCGCTTCGGCGAGGTCGCCCCGCGCCAATCCTACCATCGCGCGGTTCTCGATCATCTCGGAGACGTCCGGCGTGATCGCCAGTGCCTGGTCCGCCGCGTCGCGTGACGCGTCGAGCTGGCGCGCCCACAGCAGCATGTCGCCGTACAGATGCACCGTGATCGAGTTGCGCGGATCGCGCTGCACCGCCTCGCGCATGTAGTGGAGCGCCAGGTCGATGTGTCCCTGCTGCCGCTCGGCGATCGCGAGCGGACGGAGGAGCTCGGGATCGCCCGGCGAGAGCATCCTCGCCTTCTCAGCGAGCGCCAGCGCCGCCGCCGGATCCTGCTCGACGAGATTCTTGTACGTCGCGGACACGCCATAGCCGATGCCGTTCAGCGGTGCGAGCGCAACCGCGCGCTCCGCCGCGGCCTTCGCCTCGCGCGCCAGCGCCGGATCGGGCACTCCGTTGGAGTAGAGGATCGCCGCGACTCGCGCGCGCTCCGCCCACGCGATCAGGAAGGTCGAATCCAGCGCAACGGCCTGCTGGAAGTAACCGAGCTTTCGGCGCAGATCGACGGGATCGGTCTTCGCGATCGACTTCCCGCGCAGATACGCGTCGTATGCGGCGGGATCGTGCGTCGGCACTTCGGCGAGCCGCGCACGCGTGACGCCGGCGAGCGCGACGTTCATCGCGCCGGCCACGCGCCCCGCGATGTCGGCCTGCATGCCGAAGACGTCGGCCATCGTCGCGTCGAGCGACTGCGTCCACTTGCTCGATGGGGCGACACCGGAAGCGCCGACCTCCACCAGCTCGGGCGCCACACGCACGCGCGCCGGCTGCCCCTGTGACGCCGGCTCGGAGCGCACGGTGCCGGTGAGCAGGTACTTCACGCCGAGCTCGCGCGCGACGTCCTGCAGCGGCTTCTTCGTCGCGCGGTATTCGTTGGAGCTCGCGCGCGCGATCACGTGCAGACCTGGCACGCCGGCGAGCTTGCCGCGGATCTCGTCGGTGATGCCGTCGACGACGTACGCGTCCTCGGGGCGGCCAAGGTTCTCGAACGGCAGCACGGCGATGCGCTGCGACGCAACTTCGCTCGCGCTGGGGGAGGTCGTGAGCGTCCACACCTTCCTGTCGCGCCACATGAACATTGCCGCGATGACGACGACCACAGCGGCGACGCCGAGTGCAGCCCACACGGCGCGATTGCCGCGGCTCGGTGGAAGTGCGGCCGCGCCCGACGTCGGCCCTGCCGTGTCTCCGCTCGGCGTGTGTTGGCCGAACGGCCCCGACGGCGTGAGCGGCACGCCGAGCGCCGCGGCGAGATCGGTCGCGAACTCCGTCGGGTCGGCGTAGCGATGCTCGGCGCGCGCCGCGAGCGCGCGGTCGAGCACGGGCTGCACCGCGTCGCCCCACGGCGCATCGCTCCGCTTCATGACCTGCGCGACGGTGCGCGCGCTTCCCATCAGCCGCTCCGCGATGAGCTGGCGCGGATTGGAGGCCTCGAACGCCGTCTGCCCTGTGAGCGTCTCGAACGCGACGAGTCCGAGCGAGTAGATGTCCGACCGCGCGTCGAGCGGCTCGCCGGCAAGCTGCTCGGGGCTCGCGTATGCGGGAGTGCCGAGCACCATCCCCGTGCCGGTGAGCGCGGGGGCGAGCGTCGCGCCGTCGGGGGGGCGGACCTCGCCCATGATCGAGCGCGCGATGCCGAAGTCCACCAGCTTCACCGTGCCGACGTCACCGGCTGGTGCGCCCGCGTGGTGCTCCGCATCGCGCGCCAGCATGATGTTCGCCGGCTTGAGGTCGCGATGGAGGATGCCCCGCCGATGCGCCGCGGCGAGACCGGCCGCCGCGCCCGCGAGCACGTGCGCCGCATCGGCAGGCGCGAGCCGTCCTACGCGCTTGAGGCGATCCGCGAGCGACTCTCCCTCGATGAACTCCATGGCGAGGAAGACGAGCCCGTCGCTCGTCTCGCCGAAGTCGTAGATCGCGCCGACGTTGGGGTGCGAGATCCGGCTCGC
>DASVNI010000429.1:0-2837 GCA_036383935.1 Gemmatimonadaceae bacterium
CAATCGCATGCTCTACCAGGAAGGGTGGGGCGTGGAGTCGATCAAGCACTCGCTCACCTATTCGGGAGGACTCAGTCGCGGGTGCGTGCGCGGATACGCCGTGGCGCGGGAGCTCGGCTTCGTGGAGTTCAGCCCGTACACTCGGCCGTCGGTGATCGCGGTGGCGGAGTCGATCCCGTTCGCGGAGCTGACGCAGGGATCGCACGAGCGGCTGTATGCGCTCAAGGGTGAGATCGTCGCGCGCGGGATGCGCTCGGTGCTCGGGCTCGAGATGCCGGTCTTTCCGAAGCGGCGCTTTCAGGAGGGCGCGGTCTCGGCGGAGCGAGTCGAGCAACTGTTCCCGCGGGACGAGGGGCGATATCGGAGCCACTTCCTGACGCTGCACGCCGCGGGCGTGTGACCGCGTCGGCCGCCGATCGGCGGATCCGCAGTCTCCGTCCGCCGAAGCCGCACGTCGATCCGTACGTGGCACACGGCACGGCGCTGGACGAGGAGCGCCGGCCGGACGGGCGGGTCGAGCGAGCGCTGACGGTTTTTCTCGCCGGCGCGGAGTGTCCATTCACCTGCTCGTTCTGCGATCTCTGGCGCTACACACTCGACGGGCCGACGCCGCCGGGCGCGCTCGTCGCACAGTTGGAGCGGGTGCTGGCCGACGTCGGCGAGCCGCTGCCGGAACGGCTGAAGCTGTACACGGCGAGCAACTTCTTCGACCGGCGTGCCGTGCCGCCGGAGGATCTCCCCGCGCTGGCGCGGCTGGCGGCGCCGTTCGCCTCCGTGACGGTGGAGTCGCACGCGAGCACGATCGGGCCCGGGGTCGCCGCGTTCGCGCGAATGCTGAGCGCGGGGGGCAGGCTCGAGGTGGCGATGGGGTTGGAGACGGTGCATCCCGTCGCGGCGGAGCGGCTGAACAAGCGACTGACGCTGGCGCGGTTCGATCGGGCGGCGGCGTCGCTCACCGCCGACGGGATCGACGTTCGCGCGTTCGTGCTGCTCGGCGCGCCGCACATCGCGCCGGAAGAGTCGGTGGAGTGGACGGTGCGAACGGTGGAGCACGCGGCCGCGCAGGGAGCCGCGGTGGTGTCGATCATTCCCGTGCGCGGCGGCAACGGCGAGATGGAGCGACTGGCGGCGCTGGGCGAGTTCACGCCGCCGACGCTGGCGCAGCTCGAGGAGGCGCTCGACGGATGCGGTCACGTCGCGAACACCGTGGTGACGGCGGATACGTGGGACCTGGAGACGTTCGCGCGGTGCGAGGCATGTCTGCCCGCACGAGCGGAACGGCTGCGTCGCATCAACGTAAGTGGACGCGCCGAGTCGAGGGTGACCTGCACAGTGTGCGGGGGCCAGTGAACGCGCGATGACGCTCGATTGTGAAGTCGCGATCGTCGGGAGCGGGTTTGCCGGCTCATTGCTCGCGCGCGTGCTCGCGGTGCAGGGCTACGACGTCATCCTGCTGGAGCGTGGAACGCATCCGCGATTCGCGATCGGCGAGTCGACGACACCGCTGGCGAACCTCTCGCTCGAGCGAATCGCGACGCGCTACGGGCTGCGCGACTGCTACCGGCTCGCCGCGCATGGGCGCTGGCTGGCGCACCACCCGGAGCTGCGGCGCGGATTGAAGCGCGGCTTCACCTACTATCGCCATCATCCCGGCGAGGCGTTCGCCGACCGAGGGATCGACTCGGAGCGGCTGCTCGTTGCGGCGAGCCCCGAGGACGCGATCGCCGACGTGCACTGGATGCGCGCGGACGTGGATCACCACTTCGTGCGCGAGGCGATCGCGGCCAGGGTGGACTATCGCGATCGCGTCGAGCTGACGCATGCAGCGTTTGATGATGGTGGCGCGTCGTTGCGCGGTGTTCGGCTCGGCGAGCCGATCGAGGTGCGCGCCCAGTTCGTCGTGGACGCGTCGGGGCCGTCGGGATTTCTCGCGCGGCAGCTGTCGATCCCATCGGGGGTGGAGCGCACGCGGACGCGCTCGGGGCTCCTGTTCAGCCACTTCGACGGCGCGCGGACGATGCACGAGCTGCTGCCGTCGCTACCGCAGGGGCCCTATCCGGACGACTGGGCGGCGGTGCACCACATCGTCGACGAAGGATGGATGTACTCGCTCCGCTTCGACGACGGAGTGACGAGCGCGGGGTTCCTGCTCACGCCGGAGGGCGTGGCCTCGCTCGGCGACGCGGCGTCGCAGGGAGCGGAGCGACTCTGGGCAGCGATGCTCGAGCGCTATCCGACGATCGGCGCTGCGTTCGCCGACGCCACGCCGACGATGCCCATCGCCTGGCTGCCGCGCATCCAGCATCGGCTGACGCGCGCGGCGGGACGGCGGTGGGCGCTGCTGCCGCACGCGTACGCGTTCGTCGATCCGCTGTTCTCAACGGGTATCGCGTGGGGGCTGCGCGCGGTGGAGCGGCTGGGGCTGATGTTCGAGGAGGCGAGGCGCGGAGGGACGGAGAGTGCGCGGGGGGCGGCGCGTGGGCGCGTGCCGGATGCCGCGGCGCTCGAGCGCTACGAGCGCGCGCTGGCGGCCGAGGCAGACCAGATCGACACGTTGGTCGCTGGGGCGTACGAGGCGATGGCGCAGTTCGACCTGTTCGCCGCGCAGGCGATGCTGTACTTCGCGAGCGTGTCGTTCGCCGAAGTGGGACAGCGGATCGCGCCCGACGAGTCGGTGGCGTGGCGCGGGTTCCTCGGCGTGGGGGATCCGGTGCTCGAGCCGCTGCCGGGGGAGAGCCTGCGGCGGTTGAGCGAGATTACGCGGGGATGCGGGGATGCGGGGATGCGGGGGTGCGGGACGGCACCTGGCATCCCGAACGATGAGTGCCGCGCGTTCG